>CAZSOV010000042.1:7095-23631 GCA_964608505.1 uncultured Verrucomicrobiota bacterium | reverse complement strand
CGCATCTCCACGATAAAATCGATTTCACCGTCGCCATCTTCGTCGTCCACGACCAGCGCATCCTGCTCGTCCATCACCGCCGCCTCGACAAATGGCTGCCCCTCGGCGGCCACATCGAACTCGACGAGGACCCGGAACAGGCCGCCCTCCGCGAGGCGCGCGAGGAAAGCGGGCTGGAGGTCCACCTCGTCGGCGAGCGCCCCCCCACCACCGAGCCCGGCACCCGCGCCCTCATCGCCCCGCGCTTTCTCGACATCCATCGCATCACCGACTCCCACGAGCACATCGGCATGATCTACTTTGCCCGCCCGGTCTCCGGCACCCTCGAGCGCGCCGCCGCCGAACACCACGACCTCCGCTGGTGCACCTCGGAGGAACTCGACACGCTCCAGCCTCCCATGACGCATGCCGTGAAGTGGTACTGCCGCCAGGCCCTCCGCGAACTCGCTCCGCGCGACTGACGCGTCGCGCCACCGCGTTCCCACGTCCCCACCCTCCCACCCTCCCACCCTTCCCAGCCCGCGACGTCCGGTCCCGGCCCGCTACTGACGACCCGTGATCGGCGATGGCCCCGAACTCGCGTGCCGACCCCGCCAGCGAATCCACCCAGTCCCCGCCGCCCTCCATCGCCATGCCCCCCCGTGTCCAGCGCGGCGCCTTCCTGCTCGAGGCGCTCAATTCCATCTCCGCCACCTACTACTTCTACTACGTCTTCTTCCTCCTCAAATCCCAGTTCGGGTTCGGCAATCGCGAGAACCTCGTCTGGGCCATCGCCCATGGCTTCTTCTATATCCTGGGGTCCTGGTTCGGCGGACGCATCGGTCAGCGTCGCGGCTACCTCCGCACCATCCGCCTCGGCCTGGGCATCATGGCCGTCGCCTTCGGCCTTGGCTGGCTGCTCGGCCATGCCTCCCTCTCCCGATCCCTCGAACTCGGGCTCCAGATCCTCCTCATGATCGTCGCCACCGGCGGCATCTGCCTCACCTGGGCCAATCTCGAGGCCATCGTCAGCGAGGGCGAACCCCCCGACCGGCTCCAACGACACATCGGCATCTACAACCTCGTCTGGTCCTGTGCCGGGGCCGCTGCCTACTTCACCGGCGGTGCCCTCATCGAATGGCTCGGCGCCCGGACCCTCGTCCTGCTCCTCCCTTCCCTCCTGCTCGTCGGCCAGTGGTTCCTCGCCACCTGGCTGCTCGCGATTCCCGGTGCCGACCAGCTTCCACTCGCCCATCCGTCCCGGCACGACTCGCCGACCGATGACCCCGCCCGCAGCCGTTCCAACGTCAGCCCCCGTGCCTTCCTCCGCATGGCCTGGCTGGCCAACCCCTGCGCCTACCTTGCCATCTACGCCGCCGTTCCCCAGATCCCCTCCCTCGCGGAACGCCTCGGGCTCGGCGCTGCCGCCGCCGGTGTCTTCTGCTCCCTCTGGCTCTTCGTTCGCACCGCCACCTTCGTTGTCCTCTGGAAATGGACCCGCTGGCACTACCGCTTCGGCTGGCTCGCCGCCTCCTACGTCGGAATGATCGTCGGCTTCCTCTTCCTTTTCCTCAGCGCCGCCATTCCCGGACTGGCCCGCGGCGAAGCCCTGGCCCTCGCCACCGCGGCCCAGGTGGTCTTCGGCGTCTCCATCGGTCTCATCTACTATTCCTCCCTCTTTTACTCGATGGACGTGGGCGACACGAAGGGGGACCACGGCGGCATTCACGAGGCGGCCATCGGCGCCGGCATCATGGGTGGTCCGCTCGTCGGTGCCGTCGCCCAGTTCGCCCGCCCGTCCAGCGCCACCGCCCCCACCTGGGCCGTCAGCGCCGTCCTCCTCCTCGGTTTCGCCGTGCTGCTCGCCCTCCGCTACGCCCGCAGTTCCACCTCCGCTTCCGATTCCCCGTCTCGTACCCCGTCCGATCGATGATCCGGACCCGACCCTCCCGCCTCGGGACAAGCTCCCGATTCTCCGGCCTGATAAAAATCCCGTCTTTGAATTTGACGCCGGGCTCGGAGTTCCCGGGCGGGTGCTCCGTCCCATGCGCCGCTGCGTCGACTTTTCCCTTGCCCGGGCACGACTACCGGCGTAGTCACACGTCAAACCTCGCCCCGCCATCCGTCCAGACGTCCATGAAGAAGATGCCGCGCATTTCCGAGACCGAGTGGGAGATCATGAAGATCGTGTGGTCCAAGGGACAATGCACCGCCAACGAGATCCTCGAGGCGCTGAACTGCCGGGAACAATGGCATCCCAAGACAGCGCGCACGCTCATCGGGCGCCTCGTGAAGAAGAAGGCCCTCAGCTACCGCGAGGAAGGCCGCGCCTACCTCTACCGGGCCGGCATCAGCGAGTCCGAGGCGGTGGCGCACTACAGCCAGTCGTTTCTCGAACGCGTCTTCAACGGCGCTCTCACGCCGCTCCTCGCGCACTTCGTCAAGTCTCGGCAGTTGACGGAGAATGACCTCCGGCAGCTCCGCGAGGTGCTCGACGGCAACGACGCCTAGCGCATGCAACCCCTCGCGGAAGGCGCAGGCTGGTTGTTCGGCTGGTTGCTCCGCAACTCGGCTCATGCCGCGTTCCTCGGCATCGTGCTCTGCTTTCTCGAGTTGACCGTCCTGCGCAGGCTCGCCCCGCGCTGGCGTTACCTGCTCTGGCTCATGGTCCTCGCCCGGCTCCTCCTCCCCATCGCCCCCGAGAGCCGCCTGAGCCTGTTCAACCTGGTCGATCTCGCCCCCCCCGGCCTCGCCGCGTTCGTCGGTCAGATCCTCGGCCTGCCGGCCCCGGTCGTCCTTCCCAGCCCCGAGCCCCCCAATCCCCTCACCGACACCCCGACCTGGTTCGTCTGGGCGCTGGCGTTCTGGGCCCCGGGCGCCCTGGTTCTCGCGTTCCTCGTTGGCCGCGATCACTTCCGCCTGCGGGCCGCCCTGGATGTCACGGCCCCCACCTCGGACCCCGACACCCTCGCGCTGGTGCTGCAAAGCCGCGCCGTCATGAAGGTCCGTCGTCCGGTCGAAGTCGTCGAGACCCCGTCGATTTCGTCCCCGGCGATCACCGGATGGTGGCGGGCCCGGGTTCTGCTGCCGGCCGGACTACTCCCCCGCCTCACCCGGGACGAGGCCCGCTACCTGTTCCTCCACGAACTGGCCCACGTGAAGCGGGCCGATCTCCTGCTCAACTGGCTTCTGGCGGTGGTCCAGATCCTGCACTGGTTCAACCCCGTCATCTGGCTCGTGATCCGCCGTCTCCTCGCAGTGCGCGAGGAGGTCTGCGATGACCTGGTCCTCCGCCGCAGTTTCCCCGGCGCCAACCGGGAATACGGCCTGACCCTCCTCCGCATCCTCGAGGAATGCGCCCCGCGCCGCATCGTCCCCGCCCTTGCCGGCGTGCTCGACGACCTCAGTTCGCTTCGCCAGCGCATGCGGTGCATCCGCAACTTCGACGCCCCCGTCGGCAATCCCTGGGCCCCGGCATTCCTCACCGTCGTCATCGCCGTCATGGGCCTCACCGAACGTCAGGTCGACCCGGACCGCCTCCACACCGCCCCGCTCGTTTCCCCCACCTCGCGTTCGGTCCGCAACGGCTCCCGACCCGGCCTCGTCCCCTCCCTTCCCCGCCGCCTCACCAAAGGCACCGCCCCCAGGTCCCTGGCCCGCTCCGAGGCCGGCTCCGAGGCTGGCTCCGATTCGACCGCGGCTTCCCGCGAGCGCCGTACCGAGGTCACCACCCGGTTCCTCGCCGCGCTCACGGCGGCCCTCGCCGATTGGACGGGCTCCGCGTCCGCGCGTCCGTCGGCGCCTCCCTCGACCGTCAAGCGCACCCCCGGCCTCGCCCAGGGCGCCGCCCCGCCGGGTTCCAACCCGGTGCGGTACTACGGCGTGAGCGCCGCCCCCTCCCGCTCCGCGGCCCCCGCCTCCGCCGCCCGCCAAATCGCGGCACAGCCGATTCCCGTCGTCCAAGTGGGCCATCCTCCCGCCGACGACGATCCCGATGAACCGATTCGTGTCCCGGATCAACCGTGAACCGCCGTCGCGCGCGTGACCCCGCCCCGGATCGCCGCCCCGACCTTTCCAGGCCTCCCGGACGGAAGCCGCCTTCGACTGGATCTCCGCGGCTTGGTTCAAGGCGTCGGATTCCGCCCCTTCGTTCATCGACTGGCCGGGTCCCTGGCCCTGCGAGGTTTCGTGCGCAACACCCCGGACGGGGCCCGGATCGAAGCCCAGGGCCCCGAGGGCGCGCTGGCCGAATTCCGAACGCGCCTGCACGGCGACGCGCCGCCTCACTGCCGCATCTGGCATGTGGAGGAGACTTGGATTCCCCCACAGCCCGCACCCCTTGAATTCGAAATCCTGACCAGTTCCCTGGACGGTCCCCGCCACGGCCTCCCCCTGCCCGACCTGGCCACCTGCCCCGACTGCCTCGCCGAAATCCTCGATCCCCGGAACCGCCGCTTCCGGTATCCATTTACCAATTGCACTGCCTGCGGCCCGCGCTTCTCCATCATCGAGGCCCTTCCCTACGACCGCTCCCGCACCGTCATGCGGGGTTTCCCGCTCTGCGCGGACTGCCGCGCCGAATACGCGGACCCATCCAACCGCCGTTTCCATGCCGAACCCATGGCTTGTGCGGCTTGCGGGCCGCGCCTCGCGTACGAGTCGGCTGACGGACGGACCCTGGCGGTGGGAGACGAGGCGCTTGCCGGGGCGGTGGACGCCATTCGCGCGCACGGCATCGTGGCCCTGAAGGGGTTGGGCGGTTTCCAGTTGATCGTCCGGGCCGATTCCCCCGACGCCGTCGCCCGCCTGAGGGAACGCAAAGGGCGCGAAGCCAAACCGTTCGCGCTCATGGTTCCGGCCCTCGACCACGCCCGCGCGCTGTGCGAGGTCGAAGCCAGCGAGGAACGTCTCCTGGCCTCGAGTGCCGCACCCATCGTCCTGCTCCGGCGTCGGGAGCCCGCCCATCGGGCCGTGGCCTCCGAGGTGGCCCCCGGGAATCCCTTTCTGGGCCTGATGCTGCCGTCCACCCCCCTGCATCACCTCCTGCTCGCCGATCTGGCGCTGCCCGTCGTCGCCACCTCCGGCAATCGCAGCGACGAACCGCTTTGTTTCGACAACGCCGAGGCCCGCGAGCGACTCCGCGGCCTTGCCGACGGCTTCCTCCTCCACGATCGACCCATCGCCCGGCCCGTCGACGACAGCGTCGCCCGGGTCGTCCTCGATCAGGAACAGGTGCTTCGTCGTGCCCGGGGCTACGCTCCGCTCCCGATCTCCTGCACCTTCCCCCCCCCGACAGCCGGGTCGCGGCAGCCCACGCTCCTGGCCGTCGGCGGACACCTGAAGAACGCCATTGCCGTGCTCCGCGAGAACCAGGCGTTCCTTGGCCCCCATCTGGGTGACCTGGAGTCCCTCGCCACCGCGGAAGCCTTCGAGCGCGCGCTGGTCGATCTGCCGCGCCTGCTCGACGCCCCGCCGGACGCCATCGTCGCGGACCTCCACCCCGACTACCTTTCCTCGCAGCGGGCCGAACGTTTCGGGCTTCCCCTCATCCGCGTTCCGCACCACGAAGCCCACGCGTGGGCATGCCTTGGGGACAACGGATTGCGTCCGCCCGTCCTGGCCTTTTCCTGGGACGGCACGGGCTTGGGCCCCGACCGCACCCTGTGGGGAGGCGAGGCCCTGGAACTGACCGACACCGGTTGCCATCGCCGCGCCTGGTTTCGACCGTTTCCGCTTCCCGGCGGCGATGCCGCGAGCCGTGACATCCGTCGTTCCCTGCTGGGCGTCCTGCACGAGGCCCGCCTCCTCGATTCGAAATTCATCGGCCCCTGTCTCGCCCGACTATTCGGCCCCGCCGAGATCGGTTCCTTCCGGGCGGTTCTTCTCCACGAACGGCATGCCCCACGCACCTCGAGTGTCGGACGCCTCTTCGACGCCATCGCGGCGTTGCTCGGCATCGCGGACCGTTCCAGGTACGAAGGGGAAGCCGCCCAACGGCTGGAATGGGCTGCGCTCTCGGCCCGGTGCGAGGAACCCGCGGAGGCCATGCCCATTGCCTCCCCGGCGCCGCCGTTGCTCGACTGGACTTCGTGGTTCGCCTCGATTCTTCCCCGGCTGGATCGCGTGCCATCCCCGGTGCTCGCCCACGAATTCCACCGGTTCCTCGCCGCCGCCGCCCTCGCCGTGGCCGAGCAGGTGGGGCAACCCCGAGTCCTTCTCACGGGTGGCTGTTTCCAAAGCCGTCTCCTCACCGAACTCGTCGCCGCCCAACTCCGGGCCCACGGCTTCTCCGTTTACGTCCACCAGAGAATCCCCCCCAATGACGGCGGATTGGCCCTCGGCCAGGCCCTCGCCGCACGGTTTGCCACGAGCCGGCCGGATTCCCCGATCCACCCAGCCCCATGTGCCTCGCCGTTCCCGGACGCCTCCTCGACCTGACGCAAGAGGGAGAACTCACCCGCGCCGGACGCGTGGACTTCGGCGGCATTGTCCGCGAGGTCAACCTCGCCCTCGTCCCCGAGGTCGCCCCCGGCGACTACGTGCTGGTCCATGTCGGACTCGCCCTCTCCCGCGTCGACGAGGAGGAGGCGCTGCGCACGCTCGAGTACTTCCGCCGGATCGACGAACTCGCGGCCGAGGAACTCGGTGCGCCGCCCCCCCCGTCCGTCGTTCCGCCGCCATCCAGATGAAGCACCTCGACGAATTTCGCGACGGCGCCGCCGCCCAACGACTTTCCGGGGCCATCGCCCGCCTCGTCACGCGCCCCTGGACCCTGATGGAGATCTGCGGCGGCCAGACTCATGCCCTGATCCGGTTCGGCATCGACCAACTCCTGCCTCCGGACCTCACGCTCGTCCACGGTCCCGGCTGCCCCGTGTGCGTCACCCCCGTTGCCCAGATCGACCGCGCCCTCGCGCTCGCCCGACGCCCCGAAGTCATCCTCTGCTCCTACGGCGACATGCTCCGCGTCCCGGGCAGCGCGGGAGACCTCCTCTCCGCCAAGGCCGCCGGCGCCGCCGTGCGCATGGTCTACTCCCCGCTCGACTGCCTCCGCATCGCCCGGAACGCGCCCGACCGTCAGGTCGTGTTCCTGGCCGTCGGTTTCGAAACCACCGCTCCCGTTCACGCCCTGGCCGTCAAACTCGCCCGCCAACACGGCCTCCGCAATTTCTCCCTCCTCGTCGCCCACGTCCTCGTCCCGCCCGCCATCGAGGCCATCCTCGCCGCGCCGGACAACCGGGTGCAGGGTTTCCTCGCCGCCGGTCATGTCTGCACCGTCATGGGATGCGCGGACTACTCCCCCCTCGCGGCCCGCTTCCGGGTTCCCATCGTCGTCACCGGCTTCGAACCACTCGATCTCCTCCGCGGCATCCATCGCTGCGTCTCCCTGCTGGAAGCCGGACAGCCCGTCGTCGAGAACGCCTATGAACGGGTCGTGCGCCCCGAAGGCAATCCCGCCGCCCGCCAACTCCTGGACGAGGTCTTCCAGGTCATCGACCGCGAGTGGCGCGGCATCGGCGTCATTCCCGCCAGCGGCTGGGGACTTCGCGAGGGCTTCGCCGAATTCGATGCCGAACGGCGCTTTCCCATGGAGGTGGTCCTCCCCTCCCACGCCTCCGAATGCCTCGCAGGCCAGGTCCTGAGGGGGACCCTCAAACCCTCCCAGTGTCCGGCCTTCGGACTGCAATGCACCCCCGAGCATCCGCTCGGAGCCCCCATGGTCTCCTCCGAGGGCGCCTGCGCCGCCTACCACCGGTACCGACCCACCCCTCCCCCCGCGGCGGCAGGTCCGCCCTCCAACCCAGCCGCCCCGGCTCCCGCAGGTTCCGCCGAACCCCGCTACCCATGAACCGAGCCCAGACTCCCATCCCGGATCCTCCTAATCCTACTCCTAATCCTACTCCTAATCCTAATCCTCCCTCCCTCGTTCGGGTTCATGGTCCCAATGCGGGTCCGGACTTCGGAGAACTTCCCTTCCCATGAACCGCCCACGCCAACCACGCTGCCCGTCGGGGGCACCGGGCCCGTACCCGGAACTCCGCCTGCCCTCACGTGGCGCCGCGCCGCGCCGACGGGATTCCTCGACGTTCCCGGTGGGATTCGCTCGTGCGGTTCCTGCCGCGAAGTCGCGAAGCGACGACCCGCGGTTGCCGGGGCCTTCAGGCCCCGGTGTCGCCCCTTCTTCCGCACCGCGTCGTGGAGCGACGCTCGACCTGGGGCGCGCGGGTGGGACTTGGGGGACGGGGTGCTTCGGACGTCGTTCCGCGACCGCGACGGGGAGGACCCGGGACGAAAACCGCGTCCCTGGACGCAGGAACCCGCCACCGCGAAATGCCGGCCCGATGCCTTTGCACGGCGACGTGCGGTCCGCGGATCATGATCCCCGCGCGCGGTTCGCAGACCGTGTTCCCCCACCATGACCCCCGCCTGCCCACTTCCCAATCCGTCCCACGACGCGATCCAACTCGCCCATGGCGGCGGCGGCGCGCTCACCCAACGCCTGCTGGACCAGGTCATCCTCCCCCGCTTCCGCAATCCGGCGCTGGATGCCGCCCACGACGGCGCGATTCTCTCCCCCCCGACCGGCTCCCTTGCCTTCACCACCGACGCCCACGTCGTACGGCCCCTGGAATTCCCCGGCGGCGACATCGGATCCCTCGCCGTGAACGGGACCGTGAACGACCTGGCCATGTGCGGCGCCCGCCCCCTCTGGCTGAGCGCGGCCCTGATCCTCGAGGAAGGTCTCCCCATCCCGCTCCTCGAGCGCATCCTCGATTCCATGGCCCGCTGTGCCCGCGCCGCCGGCGTGGAACTGGTCACGGGGGATACCAAGGTCGTGGACCGCGGCCACGGGGACGGCGTCTTCATCGCCACCGCCGGAATCGGCAGCGTCATCGCGCCCCATCCCGTCGCGCCGCGTTGGATCAGGACCGGCGACGCGATCCTCGTCAGCGGCGATCTCGGGCGTCATGGCCTGGCCATCCTCACCGCCCGCGAGGAACTGGGTTTCGAATCCGACCTCGTCAGCGATTGCGCGCCCCTGGCCGGGCCGGTGCTCGATCTTTTCGCCCGCGGCGTCTGCGTTCACTGCCTGCGCGACCTCACCCGCGGCGGTCTCGGCGCGGCCCTGCACGAAATCGCGGCCACCTCCGGACTCGGCCTTGAGCTCGAGGAGTCCCTCGTCCCCGTGAGCGGCACGGTCCGCGCCGCCAGCGAGGTGCTCGGACTCGATCCCCTCCACATCGCCAACGAGGGACGCTTCGTCGCGTTCGTTCCCGAGGCCGAGGCCGCCGGGGCCCTGGCGATCCTGGCGAAGCACGCCGTGACCGCCGGCGCCGTCCGCATCGGCACCGTGACCCCCCGTCAATCCGCGCCCGTGCTCCTGCGTTCCACCACCGGCCCCCTCCGCATCCTGCCCCGCCTCAGCGGCGAACAACTGCCCCGCATCTGTTGAGCGGCCCGCTCCGTCCACGTCCGCACGTTCACGTCCCCAATTCCACGGCCCGTCCCCGTCGCCCCTCGAAGACCATCGACTCCCGGAAGCCGCACGCCCGCGCGAGGGCCACGGCGTCCCCGAAGGCCATGCCCACCTCGCCCGGCTGGTGCGCGTCGGACCCGAACGTCAGCCCCACCCCTCGCGCCGACGCCAGCCGCAGGAAGGCCGGGCTCGGGTACATCTCCCGACAATCCTTCCGCAACCCGGCCGTGTTGATCTCGATGGCGACCCCGTGGCGCGCCGCCGCGTCCAGGAACCGCTCGAACAACGGCGTGCAATCCTCCGTGGGCACGAAACCGAACTTCTTCGGCAGATCCGCATGCCCGATGATCTGGAACAACCCGCTCTCCGCCGCTTTGGTCAGCCGGTCGAAATACTCGCTCCACACGTCGAACGCCCGGCGTGCCCGCCACTCCGCCAGGCGCTCCGGATTGTCGATGTCCCACCCCCCCTGCACGTAGTGCACCGACCCGATGAAATAGTCCCAGGCATACCGGCCCGCGAGCCCGCGGATCCACTCCTCGTGTCCCGGGATGAAATCCACCTCCAACGCCGCGCGCACCCGGACCTGCGGATACCGGCGCCGGGCCTCCTCGATGCCCGCCAGGTACTCCCCCAACTTCGACTCGTACATGTGCCAGCGGTCGAAGTCATCCCGCATCATCGGGTTGTGCTCCGACACCCCGATCTCGCGCAGCCCCAGTTCCGCGGCCCGCGCCGCCAAGTCCAACGGCACTCCCTCCGCGTGATGGCAGAGGTGCGTGTGCATGTGATAGTCCGGTGGCAACAACACGGCCCAAGCCTAGGCACCCCGTCGCCCATGTCGAGACGCCGGGCGCCCGGCCCAGCGTTCGCCGCAGGGCCGTTGACAAAGTCCTGCGTGGAACCGCGATGTGGGGCCGGCGACTGCCGAGTCGCAGGCTTCGCCGCTCGATTCGCCTGCTTCGATCGCCCCGCGACCCGGCGGTCGCGGGCCCCAATCGACTTTGTCCATCGCCCTGGCGTTCGCCGCCCTTCGATCCGTCCGCCCCCGCCTTCCCGCAGCGCTTCGATTGCCTCCCCGTCGCCGCTCCCCCACACTCCCGCCCGTGCATTTCGCCGCCGCCATCCCCGTCTTGCTCGCGTTGCTGCTGCTCGCCGGCTGCAGTCGGCCCCCGGCCAACGCCGCCCCGCCGCCGTCTGGTTCCGCGTCCGCGCCCGCGAACCCCGTCGCCCGCGGCGGCGATCCCTGGCTCGACGACGGCAAACCGCAGTCCGGCCTCCCCCGCCTCAAGCTCCTGCTGGGTGCCAGGGAACTCGACACCGAGATCTGCATGACCCGCCAGTCCATCGCCAAGGGAATGATGTGGCGCACCGCCTTCCCCGAAACCAACGCCATGCTGTTCGTCTTCGGGCAACCCCTGCAAACCGCCTTCTGGATGAAGAACGTCCCCATCAGCATCGACGTCGCCTATCTCGACGCCGAGGGCGCCATCCTCGAAATCCATCGCCTCGAAAAACTCGATACCAACTCCGTCCCGTCCAAGACCGCCACCGTCCATTTCGCCCTCGAGACCCCCGAGGGTTGGTTTCAACGTCACGGCATCCAGCCCGGCACGGTCGTCCGCACCGACCGCGGCACCCTCCAGGACGTCTTCCTCAAGCCGCGCCGCTGACCCCCCTTCCCTTCCTCTTCCTGCCCCACCCCATGCGCATCCTCGCCCTCGACCACGGTACCGTCCGCATCGGCGCGGCCGTCAGCGACGAACTCGGCATGCTCGCTCATCCCCTCGACTTCATTCCCGCCGAACCCTTCGACGCCTTCCTCGCCAGGCTCCGCCAACTGATCCAGGACCGCGAAGTCGCCCTGATCCTCGTCGGCATGCCCCGCAACATGGATGGCTCCTTCGGTCCGGCCGCGCGGAAGGTCGAGGAGTTCGTCCTCCTCCTCAAGGAGACCATCGTCATTCCCATCCGCACCTGGGACGAACGCCTGACCTCCACCCAGGCCCACCGCCTCCTCGCCCAGTCCGGCAAACGCGAGAAGGACCGCCGCGGCAAGGTCGACTCCTCCGCTGCCGCCATCCTCCTGCAAAGCTATCTCGACGCCCAGGCTGCCGCGGGATTCGAAGGTCCGCTCGGCGCCTGACCCGCACCCGCGCTCTCCCCGGAGGCCCCGTCCCAACCTCGGCGCCTGCTCCCGAGGCCACTCCTCCCAGCCCCCTGCCGACCGTCGTGGATGCCCCAGCCCCCCAACCCGTCGTCCGCCTCCGCCTCGTCCTCGCCTACGACGGCTCCGCCTACCAGGGCTGGCAAACCCAGAAAACCGGTACCGGCGTCCAGTCCGTCGTCGAGGCCGCGCTCCTCCGTCTCTTCCCCGGCGCCGGCCCGCTGCACGGTTCCAGCCGCACCGACACCGGCGTCCACGCGCTTGGCCTGGTCGCCCATGTCGACGTTCCCCGCCCGGAATGGCGCATGACCGCGGCCAAACTCGTTCTCGCCCTCAACGCCCACCTCCCCGAGGACGTCCGCCTCGTCTCCGCCGCCCGCGCCCGACCCGATTTCCACGCCCGCTTCCATGCCCTCGGAAAGCAGTACCGGTATTTTCTCTGGAATGCCTCCGCGATGAATCCGCTGCTCCGCGGACGGGCCTGGCATGTGCCGCGAACCCTCGATCTCGCCGCCATGCGTGCCGCCGCCGCCCGGTTCGTCGGACGGCATGACTTCGCCTCCTTCACCGTCAACCCGGGCTACGCCCGCGCCACCACCGTCCGCACGCTCACCCGCTGCGACCTTCGCCGCCGCGGCCCCGAAATCGTCCTCGTCATCGAAGGCGACGGTTTCCTGTACAAAATGTGCCGTTCCATCGCCGGAACCCTCGTCCAGGTCGGAGCCGGGCGGTTCCCCGCCACCGCCATCCCCGGGATCCTCGCCCGTCGCGACCGCCGCGTCGCCGGCATGACTGCCCCCGCCGAGGGCCTCGTCCTCTGGCGCGTGCGCTACCCAAGGCGCGGACAACCCCTGCCCACACCCCCCGCCGCCCGGCCAACCGCCGGCGACGACGAAGACCATCCGGTCGGGTAATCCCCTTCCGCCATCGGCGACGGACGCGGCGCGTTGGCCCCCGGACCGCGCCCCTCCCTCCGCAACGCCGAACCTCGCGTCCCGCACCCCGCTCCCATGCCCCTCCTCCACGTCGTCCTCGTCGAACCCGAGATCCCGCCCAACACCGGCAACATCGCCCGTCTCTGCGCCGCCACCGGCGCCCACCTGCACCTGATCGAGCCTCTCGGCTTCCGACTCGACGACGCGACCCTCCGTCGCGCGGGCATGGATTACTGGCAGCACGTGACGTGGAGGAAGTGGTCGGGCTGGACCGATTTTCTGCGCGCCCAACCGGACGACGCCCGACTCTGGTTCGTCGAGGAAGGAGGCCCCCAACGCCACGATCAGGCCGCGTTCCGGGAGGGCGACGTCCTCGTATTCGGTCGCGAGACCGCCGGACTCCCGCGGCCCCTGCTCCAGGCCCGGCCCGACCGCTGGCTGCGCCTGCCGATGTTCAACCCCGCGGCCCGCTCCCTGAACCTCTCCAACTGCGTCGCCGTCGTCGTGTACGAGGCCCTGCGGCAACTGGGGTTTCCGGGCGAGCTCGGCAGCGGGGAGTGACCCCCGCACTCCTCATCCTCAGGCCGTCTTCCCCGCCATGCGGGCCTGGCGAAGCTTGTCGAGCCCGACGGCCAGCACGATGACGATGCCGATGATGATTTCCTGCATGTAGGTCGGCCAACCCATCTGGTTCGAGCCGTTGCGCAGCACCGCCATCATCAGGGCCCCGATCATGGAACCGGCGATGCTTCCCGTTCCTCCGCTCAGGCTCGCCCCGCCGATCACCACCGCCGCGATGATGTCCAGCTCGAGTCCGATGGCCACCGAGGGATCGCCCTGGGTGAGCCGCGAGAACTGCATGAGCCCGGACAATCCGAAGAACATCCCGGCGAGGGCATAGATCAGGATCTTCTGGCGCGGCACCCGGATGCCGCACAACCGGGCCGTCGCCTCGTTCGAGCCGATGGCGAAGATGTAGCGACCGAACACGGTCTGGCGCAGCACGACCGCCATCACCACCGCCAGCGCGATGGCGACCCAGACGCCGTTCGGGAAAGGCATCAGCTCGTGCGGCTTCGTCAGTGCCATGATGTTGTTCAGGTCCGAGGCCGGCGGGTTCACGGTCTGGTTGTTGGCCAACCACTTGGCCGCGCCGCGCACGACCCCCATCATGCCGAGCGTCACGATGAACGGCATCATGCGGAACAGCGCGATGATGGACCCGTTCACCAGCCCGATGGCCGCCCCGGTGACCAGGGTCAACGCCACGATCCCCGCCGGCGCCACCCCCGCGAGGACCAGCTTCGCCGCGACCACGCTGGTCAGCGCCACCACCGAGCCCACGCTCAGATCGATGCCGCCGCTCACGATGATCAGCGTCATCCCCAGCGCCCCCACCGCCACGATCACCGTCTGCGTCAGGATGATCTTGAAGTTGCCCCCGGTCAGAAAATAGGGCCGCACCTCGCTGCTCAGGCAGAACAACCCGATCACGAACACCAGGCCCAGCAATGGCCCCAGCGACGACAGGATTCGCGACAATCGTGGACTCATGGAAATCAACTCGTCTCAACCCGTGGTCGACTGCCCGATGGCCGCGGCCATGACGTCGTGCTCGGTCCAGCGGGCGGTCGGGCGCGTCTCCACCAGGGTGCCGCGGCACATCACGCCGAGGGTGTCGCACACGCCCAGCAACTCGGGAAGATACGAACTGACGAACACCACCGCGCACCCCCGCGCCGCCAGTTCCCCGATCAGCCGGTAGATCTGCGCCTTGCTGCCGACGTCGATCCCCCGCGTGGGTTCGTCCAGCAGCAGAATGCGCGCCTCGTGGTGCAGCAGACGCCCGATGGCGATCTTCTGTTGGTTGCCGCCCGACAACTCGCCGATCGCCTGGCCGGGACCCTGGGCCCGCACGTCCAGCCGCTGCATCCATTCCCGGGTCATCTCGCGCTGGCGCCGGTCGCTCACCAGGCCGAACCGCGTCACGGGCCCCAACCGGGTCAGCGTCAGATTGTCCGCAAGGCTCCGCCCCAGCAACAGCCCCTCCTCCTTCCGGTCCTCGCTGAGCAGCCCCACGCCTTCGGCCAACCGACCCGCCGGGGTGCCCGCCGACGAGGCGCGTCCCAGCACCGCCACCGTCCCCGCACGCGACGGGTCCAGGCCGAACACCGCCCGCAGCGTCTCCGTGCGTCCCGCTCCCACCAATCCCGAGATCCCGAAAATCTCGCCGGCCCGCACCTGGAAGCTGGCCGAGGTGGGTTTCGCCCGGCCCGCCAGCGCGTTCACGGACAACACGACCTCGCCGAGCTCGTGCGGGATGCGGGGGTAGATCTCGCGCACGTCCCGCCCGACCATCAACCGGATGATGCCGGACAGGTCCGCATCCGCCATCGGGCCGCCGCCGACGCTCTCGCCGTCGCGCAGCACGGTGAAGCGGTCGCAGAGGGCGCGGCATTCCTCCAGGAAATGGCTGATGTAGATGACGCTCACCCCGCGCTCGCGCAGCCGGCGGATGACGGCGAACAGGTTTTCCGCGTCCCGCTGCGTCAGGCTGCTCGTCGGCTCGTCCAGGATCAGGACCCGGGGTTCCCGGACGAGGGCGCGCGCGATCTCGACGATCTGCTGCTCGGCCACCGACCGGGTGCCCGCGGGGGCGTCGAGGGGCAGGTCGGCATGGTGCAGTTCCTCGAGGGCGGCCCGGGCCAGCGCGCGCCGCCGCGACCGGTGGATCCAGCCCCATCGCGCCGGCTCGGTGCCCAGCAGGATGTTCTCCTCGATGCTCAGATGCGGCGCAAGGGTCAGCTCCTGGTAGATCATCTCGATCCCGCAGGCCCGGGCGTGCAGCGGGTTCTCGGGAACGAACGGGCGCCCATCCAGCTCGATCCCGCCCGCATCCGGGCGATACGCGCCGCTGAGGATCTTCATCAGCGTGCTCTTCCCCGCGCCGTTTTCTCCGATCAGGGCCAGAACCTCGCCTGCCCCGACCTCGAGCGAGACCCCCCGCAGGGCGCGGGTGGCACCGAAGCTCTTCTCGACCTGTCGCATGGCCAAACGGGGCGTCATGGCAATGGCATCGGTTCTGGGATCGTTCGCAAACCGCCGGAGCCTTCCCGACTCCCTTGCCGGGACGACCGGGCGGGATGGATGGGCTCCAAAAGCGGAAAGGCCCCGCAGGATCGAGCCTGCGGGGCCGTTCGCACCAGCACTATTCGTTCAGACCGGCGCCTGGGGCGGCCGTGGATGGCCTCCCGCGTCCTCGGGCGGCGTCGTCTCCTGCACGTCCACCGTGCCGGGCTCCCCGTCCAGCAGCGAATCGACCGAGGGACGCGCGGACACCGGCTGATCGGCGTCGCGCATGGCTTGCAGCAGGGAGGCGCCCTTCGGGCGCGGCTGGGGTTCGGTGGGCACGGTCTCCGGCAGGGCCCGCGGCGCCCGGGTGTACGTGTAGTGGGAGTAGTAGTAGGCGGTGTAGTAGTAGTCCGGATTGTTGATCGACACCCCGTTCAGGATCAGTCCGAGGATCTTGCCGCCGCGCTGGCGGACGGTGTTCACGGCGAGCTTCGCCAGCTTCAGCGAGGTGATGCCGACGCGATACACGAACACCAGCCCGTCGCAGCTGTTGGCCAGCGACGACGCGTCGTCCATGCCGATCACCGGCGGACAGTCGAAGATGACGAAGTCGAACTCCCTCCGCACGTCCTCGATGAAGCGCTTGATGCCCTTGGAGAGCAGCAGTTCACCGGGGTTCGTGACCGATTTGCCGGAGGTGATCACGAGCAGCGACCGGTGCTTGGTCCCGTTCAGCACGTCCTGCCACGACTCGAGCCCGGTCAAGACCTCCGACAGGCCCGGCGAACTCGGCAGCCCGAAATACGCGCCCACCGTCCCGCGCCGCATGTCGCCGTCCACCAGCAGCACCCTGCACACCACGCGGCTGTTCCGGTCCTTCTCGCCCAGCGGCCGCCGGTGATACA
>CAZSOV010000042.1:0-7085 GCA_964608505.1 uncultured Verrucomicrobiota bacterium | reverse complement strand
GTTGCCGGCGCTCGCCAGCGTGATCGCGAAGTTCACCGTGAAGGTCGACTTGCCGTCGCCCGGCACCGAGCTCGTCGCCATGAGCACCTGCTTGGTGCCCCCCAGATCGCCGAACATGATCGAGGACCGCACGCCCCGCAGCGCCTCGACGAAGATGTTGTTCGTCTCGAGCCGCTCCACCGACACCATCCCGTCCCGGTCCAGGTCCTTCCGGCTCACGAACGGCAGCTGACCCAGAATGGGCTCGTCGAGGGCCCGTTCCAGGTCCTCCGCCGACTCGATGCGGTCATCCAGCTTGTGCAGGAGAAAGATCAATCCGATTCCGGACAGGAAGCCCACGAGCACGCCCATGACGATCATGCGGGGGCGGTCCGGCGCGATGGGACGGTCGTCGCCCACGCCCTCGTCCAGCACCGTGATGACCTCGTCGTTGGACTGCATCGAGGTGAGGGCCTGCAAATCCTGGCTGAGCCGGTCGAGCACCTGCTTCTCGGCCATGTACTCCGCCTGCTTCTTCTCGAAATCACGGCTGATCTCGCGCAGGCGCTGCACCTCCGCACGCTGGGTCTGCTCCTGCTTCTCCAGCACCGCCTCCTCCTGCTTCAGCGAGCTGATCCGCGCCAGCCGCGCCTCCTCGATGATGTCCAGCTGCCCCCTGATCTCCTGCTCCAGGTTCCCCCGCAGCTCCGCGAGCCGCACCATGTGCGGATGCTTGGGTTTCAGGTCCGCCGACAGGCGCACGAATTCGGCGTCGACGAGGTTGAGCCGCACCTTCAGCGCCCGGTAATTGGAACTGCCCCCGAACTTCTCCAGCGGATCGCCGCGATCCACCACCGGCTCCGAGTTTCCGCCCCGCGTGTCCGCCACGAGGGCCGTCGGCGCGTTCGGCACCACCACGGTCTGCGACGCGTCATCCGCCAGCTGCTCGCTCGACCGCAGCTCGAGCCGGGTCCGTTCCATGCTCACCTGCTGCTTCCGCGCCTGGGTCGCCTGCAACAACGACTGCGCCGCGTTGCCGGTATCCTGGCTCGTCGCGATCTGGTGTTCCTGAAGGAAATTGTCGAGGTTCTGACGCGCCTCCGTCACCCGTTCCTCCTGGCGGCTCAGGTCCGTCCGCGTCTTGTCCATGATCCGGCGCGCGACCGTGTTCCGCAGCTCCTCCTTGTAGGCCAGGAACTCCTGGGCCCAGTGCCGCGCGAACCGCCGCGCGTACTCGAGATTCTGGCTCTCCACCCGCATGATGAACGTCGAGCCCGCCCCCGGCGTCGCCAGCAGCGTCTTCGTCGGCACCGTGTTGTCCGGCAGCCGGAAGTCCTGCATCTTCTCCTCCACCTTCCCGATCACCAGGGCGCCCCGCATGTACTCCAGCTGGTCCGCCACGAAGTTGTTCTTCTCCTCCATCACCACCGCCCGGTCCGTCGACCGTTGCGCGAACGCCACCCGCGGCGCGATGCCGAGCCGCGACACCGCCCGGTAGATGTCCGGACGCGTCATCGCGAAATACACCGACGACCCCGTCCCCACCAGCGTGGTCAACAACGCCAGCCACCACCGGCTTCGGAACATCCGGAGCGACCGCCGCAGGAACGCGAAAAGATTGATCCGGTCGACGACCGGCGCCCGGTACCGCGCGTAACGCGCCCGGGGATAATTGGAGGAGGACTTCGCCATGGCGGAGTGAGCTTTGAAAACCGATCAGTTGAACCACTTCTGGCGAACCTCGATCCGGTCGCCGTCCTGCAGCACGATGTCCTTCTCCCGCTGTCCCCGCTTGTTGATCGCATCCACGTCCACCTCGAGGACCGTCGTCTGCCCCGTCGCCGGATTCTCGCGATGCACCCGGACCCGGCTCAGGCGCGCCGATTCGGGCGCGCGCAGCTGCAAAATCGCCTCGCTCAACTTCACCGGCTGATCCGCCGTGATCGGGATCGTCCCGCCCATCTCCCCGAAGAACTGCGCCTTCCCCGTGATCCCCACCTTCTCCTCCACGCCCAGTTCCACCGTCGCCCGGTTGTAATAGTCCTCCAGCAACCGCGCCACCAACTCCTCCCGCACCTGCCCCAGCCGCTTCCCCCGCACCGCCAACGTCACCCGGATGTCCGAATCCCGCGTCACCGGAAAACTGGCCTCCCCCAACCCGTTCACCAACACGATCAGCGGCGTCGCCGCCTTCGCCGGATCCTCCTCGATCCGAAACCGCAGCCGGTCGCTCGCCCGCAATTCCTTGGTCGGGTCCGAACTCACGGGCGTCGACTCGCCCGACTCGCCCAACTCGCCCAACTCGCGCTTGGGCGAAACCGCCGTCGCGGCCGTCGCCGCCGTCGTCGGGTTGGGCTTGTCCGATGCCTTTTCCGCGGCCGAAACCCGCGACGTCGAGTTCTCCGTCGCCCCGGTTCCGGGATCCCCGCCGGACTTGCCCTCGGAAGCCGGAACGCTGTCTTCGGACTTGGCCTGGGACCCGGACGCGGACGCCTCCGTCGGTGCCGGCGCCGAGCCCGGTGCGGTCTCCTGGGCCAGCCCTCGTCCGCCCGCGCCCAGGCACAGGACCCACGCCAAGGTCAGGCCGGCCACCCTGCCGATCATCGAAGCTTCCACATCCATAAGTCGTCGTCTTCCGCTCTAGAACTGGTAGTTCAACTGCAACGAGATCCGGTGCGAATTGTAGTCGCGCCCCGGGATCTCCGAACGCCGCATCGCGTAATTGTAATCCAGCCCGGAGTTCAACCGCCGGGCAATGGGGTATCCAATGCCGAATCCGAGCAGGTACTGGGAGGACGCCTCGCCACCCGGCCCCGACGCCTGGGCGTCCGTGTAGCCAAAGCGCACGACCGGGAACAGCTTCGGCCCGATCTGCGCCTGGACCGAATAGAACCCCGAGAGCTGGTCCGTATAGTTCGCACCGAACCCCGCGTTGGCCGATCTCTCGGCGCTCACGGTGTGGGTGATCCGCTTGTTCATGATGTACTCCACGCCCAGATCGAACGTGGGCGCCGAGAAATCCGACGAATCCGCCACCGTCCCCGTCCGATCGAAGGTGGTTTTCGTCATGCTCACGCCGCCGCGGATCTTCCAGAAATCCGACGGTCGCCACGTGAAGGTCGGACCCACCGACCAGCTCTGGCCGTCGTTCTGGACCCGCTGCACGTGTTCGAACATCGAATACGACGCCTGCATCCCCACCGCCACCGGGTAGTTGACCTGCCAGGTCGTGCCCGCATTGAACGAATGCACGTTCCGGTCCAGTTCCCCGAACGAATCCGTCAGGGACCGCGTGATCCGATATCCGTACCCTCCCGAAAACGTCAGGCGCGGCGACGCCCCGTACGCCAGTTGCAGGCTCGAGTTGTTGCTCAACTGGTTGAAATCGAGCGCGCTTCCGCCCGCGCCGGCGATCTCGACCTGCGACGAGGCATCCGCCTGCGTCGACGAGACATTGGCCAGCGTGACCCGCACGTCGCCCACCTCGAAGGCGTAGTGCAGATGCGAGTTGGGAACGAGGTTCAACCGGAACTGGCTCTCCCGCGCCGAGTAATAGTCATACCCGATCCCCACATCCAACTGGAGCTTCTGGTACTCGGAGACAGGCAGGAAGAACCCGGCCGTCAGCAGCGGACCCATGATCCACTCCCCCACCTTGTCCTGTCCCGAGAACGAGGCGTTGTCGGTGTATTCCACCCGCACGCTCGCCCGGAGATTCATTCCCAACCGACCCATCCGCATCAGGTAGTGACCGTCGCGGATCGGCTCGTACGCGGCGTACGGCAACTGCGTCGTCAGCAACTCCGTCGTCGCCTGTCCCCACGCCGCTTCGCCTCCCCCCCAGACCACCGCCACGACCGTCGTGCCGGCCCCACGAAGCCACGTCCGTCCCCGCACGCGTCGACGTCGTCCCTCCCCTCTGGCATGGGCAATCAAATTCTTCAATCGCAGAGGGAAACTGTCGCAGGCGCCGTTCATCCCGCAATCGGATTCTGCGGCGTCCCTGGTCGACTCCCATCCCGCGGCGGGCCACGACGAGTCCGCCCGAAACCGCGGATGACGACCGGCTGGCTTCAAGGCGAAGCCACTTTCAACCTACGTTCAACCTGCTCCAGGAGAAGACCATCCAGCCTTGGTGCCGACGGAGGGGCTCGAACCCCCACACTCTTCCGAGTACCAGATTTTGAGTCTAGCGCGTCTGCCAATTCCGCCACGTCGGCAACCCATCCCCGCCGCTCCGACCCGCTCCCTTCCCGGGCGCGGACCTGAAACGTCGTTCTCCGATGAACCGGAGGGCCGGACGATGCCGTCGGGACGCCGACAGGTAAAGCGGTTCTTTCGCGGCGTCCGCGCCGGCACACCCGGTCGTTCCCTGCCGGAGGACTGTCCATTTTCGGCGATCCATGGTGCACTTCGCGGCATGCACCGCTCCCCCGCTTCCCCGACGGCTCCCGGCCACGGAACCACCCGCCGGGACTTCCTCGACCACGGACGCCGGCTGGTGACCGCCGGCGCGCTGGCCGGCGTCGCCCTTCCCCACGTGCACGCCGCCGGCGACGACACCATCCAGCTCGCGTTGATCGGCTGCGGTGGACGGGGCAGCGGGGCCGTGGCCAACGCCATGGAGGTCTCGGGGGGCCCGATCAAGCTCGTGGCCATGGCCGACCTGTTCGAGAACCGGCTGGCCTCCGCCCACAAGTCCCTCACCGCGAGTCTCGGCTCGCGGATCGACGTCCCCCCGGATCGCCGGTTCATCGGGTTCGACGCGTTCCGCAAGGCGGTGGATTGCCTCCGACCGGGCTCGGGCGACATCGCGATGCTGACCGGGTACGCGGGGTTTCGCCCCGGCCAGCTCGAGTACGCCGTGGAACGGGGCGTCCACGTGTTCATGGAGAAGTCCTTCGCGACCGATCCCCCCGGCGTCCGGCGGATCATCCAGGCCGGCGAAGCCGCGGAACGCAAGGGTCTCAAGATCGCCGCCGGTCTCATGTGCCGGCACTCCCGCAACCGCCAGGAACTGATCCGGCGCATCCACGACGGCGAACTGGGCGAGATCCAGTTCATCCGGGCCTACCGCATGGAGGCCAGCGGCCCCCTCGGCCCCAAACCGCCCGGGGTGCGCGATCTGGAATGGCAGCTCCGCAATTTCACCAAGTTCCTTTGGGTCTCGGGCGGGCTCTATGCCGAGATGGACATCCATCAGATCGACGAACTGTGCTGGATCAAGGACGCCTGGCCCGTCTCCGCCCACGGGGTCGGCGGGCGCGTCGCCGACAGCGTCGATTGCAGCCAGAACCTCGATTCCTTCTCGGCCGAGTGGACCTTCGCCGACGGCACGAAGGCCTATGACGTGGTGCGCTACATCCCCCGGTGCCACGACGAGTTCGCCACCTACATCCACGGCACCAAACGGGCCGCCCAGTTCTCCGGCAACATCCACGCCGCCACCGTCCGCACCTACAAGGACCAGCGCATCAGCCGCGACAACATCCTCTGGGAGGCGCCGAAGGAGGAACTCACCGCCTGGCAGGCCCAATGGAACGACTTCATCGCCGCCATCCGCCACAACCTGCCGATGAACCAGGCCAAACGCGCCGCCCTCTCCAACCTCGCCGACATCCTCGGGCGCGCCGCGATTCACTCCGGCAAGGTCATCACGTGGGACGAGGCCCTCGCCTCCAATTTCCAGTTCTTCCCGGGCATCGACCAGCTCACCCCGGAAAGCGAACCGCCGATCAAGGCCGATGCCCAGGGCCGGTATCCCGTGCCGATACCCGGCCAGTGGAGCGAGATCTGACCTCTCCCCGAGAGGGCGTCCGCGCGACGGCGGGCGGGGTCGCGGGGCGATCCAATCCGGCGAATGGAGGTGGGAAACCGGCGACTCGCCCGTCGCCGGCCCCACAACCCGGTTCCGCACCGGACTTTGTCCCTCGCCCTCGCCCTCGCCCCGGCCACGAAGCCCTCGCCCGCAGCACGCTCCCGGTGCACGTTTTCCGGCGTCCGGCTCCGCCGCGCAACGATCCTCACGCCCGTCCGCCTCACCCACATGCACCGCATCCTGTCCCTCGCCCTCCTCGCGCTCGCCGCCGCCGCCGCCGCTCCCGCCCGCGCGCAACTCGATATCCCGGCCTTCACCGCGTACTCCCTGCCCGATCCCGACGGCATCCGCGTCTCCGAACGGGCCGGCGTCGCACGCTGGACGGATCCCACCCAGAAGCTCGTCTGGTATGGACACTTCGCGCGCACCGGCGCGGTCACGGCGCATCTCGTGCTCGAGCCGCCCGTCGAGGGGGAGGCCCGGTTCCGGCTCACCGTGGCGGGCCGTTCGCGCCAGGCCGCCGCGGCGGCGGGGAGCGGGACGAACCTGGATTTCGGCGAATTCCACCTGGATCGTCCGGGATACCACTCCTTCGCGCTCGAATCCTTGAATGCCCAGGGCCGTTCCGTCGGGCGCCTGCAAACGCTCCGGCTCGAGGGCCCGGCGACGACCGAGGCCCATTTCAACCTCAAGGAACGCCGCAATGCCGCCTCGGTGCACCTCGCCTATCCGGTTCCCGAGGGCGCCCGTGTCGCCGCCTTTTACTCCGAGGTCACCGCCGTGGAGGATCCCACCACCACGTTCTACATGGCCTGCGGCTGGCACCGCGGCTACTTCGGCATGCAGGTGAACAGCGCCACCGAACGGCGCATCATCTTCTCCGTCTGGGACAGCGGCGGCGAAGCCGTCGACCGCGCGAAGGTCGCCGACGAAAACCGGGTCCGGCTCCTGGGCAAGGGCGAGGGGGTGTACACCGGCGATTTCGGGAACGAGGGCACCGGAGGCCACAGCCACCTGAAGTACCTCTGGAAAACCGGCGAGACCCAGCGCTTCCTCGTCACCGCCCAGCCCACCAACGACACGTTCACCGTCTTCGCCGGCTACTACTTCCACCCGGATCGGAAGGCCTGGATGCTCGTCTCCGCGTGGCGCGCGCCCAAGGAGGGCGGCTGGCTCCGGCGCCTCCACGGATTCAGCGAGAACTTCTGGGGCAGCAGCGGGCACCTCGTCCGCAAAGCGCGCGTCGGGAACCAGTGGATCCGGACGGACGCCGGCGATTGGCTCGAAC
>CAZSOV010000041.1:10507-34792 GCA_964608505.1 uncultured Verrucomicrobiota bacterium | reverse complement strand
GTTCCAGTTCCAACGGGGCCCGATCTTCGCGCATCTGGTGCTGGCCGACGAAATCAACCGGGCCACGCCGAAGACCCAGTCGGCGCTGCTGGAGGCGATGCAGGAGAAGCAGGTGACGGCGGGCGGGGAGATGCGGCGTCTGGAGGAACCCTTCTTCGTGCTGGCCACCCAGAATCCCATCGAGCAGGAAGGCACGTACCCGCTGCCGGAGGCGCAGTTGGACCGCTTTTTCTTCAAGCTTCTCGTCGGGTACCCCTCCGCCGCCGATCTGACGGAGGTGGTCAACCGGACCACGGGCGGAAGCTCCGCGAAGGCCGGGCACGTGCTGGACGGTCCGGCGCTGAGGGGTCTTCAGAAGCTTGTTCGCGAGGTGCCCGTGGCGTCGCACGTGAAGGACTACGCCGTCCGGCTCGTGCTCGCGACGCATCCCGGGACGGAGACGGCGGTGCCGATCG
Source organism: uncultured Verrucomicrobiota bacterium (assembly GCA_964608505.1). GTDB lineage: Bacteria > Verrucomicrobiota > Verrucomicrobiia > Limisphaerales > CAIMTB01 > CAIMTB01. Next base: position 34,337 of record CAZSOV010000041.1, on the reverse strand, counting down.
CCAACCAGTTCCTGCGGTTCGGGAGCAGTCCGCGCGGCGCGCAGGCCCTGATTCTCGCCGCCAAGGTGCGGGCGCTGGCCCGGAGCCGCTTCAACGTCAGCTTCGAGGACATCCATTGGGCGGCGCTGCCCGCGCTGCGTCACCGGCTGATCCTGAACTTCGAGGCCGAGGCCGAGGGCATTACCACGGATCACGTGATCGAGAAGGTTCTGGCGGAGGTGCCGGCGGATCTCGTCGCCGCGTGACGCGCGGACCGGTGCAGGAGGAGCGTAGGGCCTGGTGACGCAGGGCCTGGTGATTCGGGATGGGATGCCGGCCTAGACCAGGTTGCCCGCGTCCTGTTCGCCTGCCGAGGCCACGCGGCGCACCTGCTTCTTTACCACCTCGACCTGGCGGGTGAGTTCGAACAACGCCTTGAGGATCTCGCCGCGCGCGGGTCCGTCCGGCAGGGTGCCCGCCGCCCGGTGCAGGGAGGTGACGTCCGCGGAAATCCGATTGCACGTCGCCAGAATCTCGTCGGTAGCGGGTACGCGTTCCATGGTGGATCACGCGGAGCGTGCCTGCATCCCGGTCCGCCGCCAATCCCGGGATCGGGCCGGCCCGTGGGAAACGGGCCGTGGGACGGGGGTTGAGTCCCGGGACGGATTGGGGGAGTTTCCCTCCATGAACCGCCCCCGGCAACCGCCTCGCCCGGCAAGGACACAGGGCTTGCGCGGCGGTAGGGCGCGTGGCCTCACGCGGCGACGTGCGGTCCGCGGTTCAAGGCTCCAACGCGTGGTTCGCAAACCGTGTTTCCCGCCCATGACACCCAGGAGGATCGGATGAAAACGACGACACCCGGGGAGGATCGGCTGCCGCGACCGCGGGTCACGGCATGGACACGGGTCATCCTGGTTGGCATGACCCTGGCCCTTTCGGGGTACGTCGCGGCGTTGTTTCGGACGACCGCGGTGGGTTTTGACCTGCGGCACCTCTGCCTCGAGGCGTTCTTCGCGACCTCCCTGGGGGCGCCGTTCGCGGCGGCGGCCTTCCTGGGGTCCGGTTGGAGTTGGCCGCGGGGGATTGTCGGTGTCCTGCTGGCCTGCGGACTCGGGGTCCTGGCCGCGGAGATCTGGGCAGGCGTCGAGGAGTACCGATTTGTGCAACGGCACCGCCACGTGGCGAGCGGGCCGTGTCCGCGCCAGTTTTTCACGGATGCCTGGCTCTCCTACGATCCGGCGGTCGGTCGGTTGCAGGGAGGCGACTGAGGGGACGAGGCGCGGTCTGCCCGCGATGGGGGGCAAGTCACAAAGAGAACGGCCCGGACAACGACTCCGGGCCGGCTGCGGCGGACGTGGAGATCGCCTCCCCGGGGCGGTCGGTGAAAGCCGGGGAGGAACTGGGCCCCGTGCTGGGGGGCGCCGTTCGGGAACCGTTACCGGAGGTGCAGCGCGATCTGCTTCTCGATCTCGGCGGCGAGATCGATATCGGCGCCGCCGCTCTTGGTGCGGGCCTGCACCGTGACGCCGGTGAGGTTCGGCTCGAGCTCGGTGAGTTTCACGTAGACCGTGCGGGTATCCACCTTGCCGACGAGGACGCGATTGATCACGTCGTCGCTGATCGGGGTTCCGTTGAACTGGAGCACCGTCCGCGCCGCGGCCTGGACCTGGTCGATGCCGCGCTCGTATTGGCCGCTGATTTTGTCCTTCTTGAAGGGCACGCCCATCTTGGAGCGGTTATCCATCGTCGTGTAGCAACCCGGGGTGGCCACGGACACGACGGCAAGCAGCGCCAGGGCGGCGGCAAAATTCTTCATGGCCCGAATGCAAACAAAAGGACCCCGGGGCATCAAGGGACAAACCGGCGGGAGTGGCGGACCCATGAGCGGAAGGATGATGGTGACAGGATGAAGCGCGGATGTGCGCCGACCCCGGGCACAGGATCAGGAAGGCCGAAGTCGGCCTCACCCCGGGCGGGAGGAGGTTTTCGTCGCCCGGCGGCGGGTTGGGGCATTTCCCCCGCTGCCTTCGGGGCGGGACGCTGGGTGGGGGTGGGCTTGTCCGGTGGCTGCGCCCGCGGGGCGCGGGCTGGTACACCGGCTACCGTCCACCAGCCCTCCGGGCTGAGGACAAGGCGGCGAAGGACCGCGAGCGCGCGGCCCTGATCGCCACCAGCCCCCGGGGCTGGGGCGATTGACAAAGTCGATTGGGGCCGGCGACCGGCTCCCCGCCATAGCGTCCGCGCGACGGCGGGCCGGGTCGCGGGGCGATCGAAGCAGGCGAAACCAGAGGGGAAACCGGCGACTCGGCAGTCGCCGGCCCCACAACGCGGTTCCACACCAGACTTTGTCAATAGCCCTGCCCCTGGGCGCGGATAACCGCCTTTCCCACAGCAACCTCAGCCTCGCCGTCACCGGATCCGCCCCCGGATCCCGGCACCGGGTGTCGTGGAGGCATGGGTCCGGACGCGGCTCCCGTGCCGGGCGTCCGGAGAAAACAGAATGAACCTCCGGGGCGTGGTTCGTGACTAATGGGGGCGTGCGACCGCGGCGCGCGCCCGAAGACAAACACCATTCCCATTCGCCTCATGAAAACGTTTGCAGCGGTGCTCTCCATCCTCCTTGCGCTGGCCTGCGGTCAGCCCGCCTCCGGCGCGGGCGGCCTTGGACTTCGTACCGACATCAATCCCGCGCTGCTCTACTGGCAGGCCGCGGCGGCTCTGCCCAATCGAGCGGATCAGGATCACCTCTTCACCAATGAATGGCGCGGTCGAACGCTCGACGCGCGGTTCGAGGCGCAAATCGCGACCTATGACAACGCCTTCAAGCTGCTCCGTCAGGCCGCGCGTCAGACCGTACCGTGCGACTGGGGCTACGACCTGACGGAGGGACCGACCCTGCTCCTTCCCGGACTGGCCAAGTCGAAGCTCCTCGCTCAGTCGGCGCGCTTGCGCGTGCGTTGGCATGCCGAGCACGGTCGCGCGGACGATGCCCGGGATGATCTGCTCGCGGCGTTCGTGCTGGCCCGGCAGGTTTCCAGGGACGGCATCCTGATCTCCGCCCTCGTGCAGATCGCCATTGAGAACATCCTCGCGTCCGGCATCGCGGAGAACTGGTTTCGGCTCCCGCCGGATACCTTGCAGCAGATTCTGGACGGCATCGCGGCCGCCCCACCCCGCGGCACGATCATGGACTGCGTGGCGGCGGAGCGGGTTTCCTTCAAGGAGTGGCACACCCGCAGAATCCAGGAGTTCCGGGCCTCCGCCGGCAGCGAGGCGGCGGCGATGGAGAAGACGCGGGAGCTGCTGCATGCCGTCCTGAACGGCGGGGGCGAGGCTCCGGATCCCGCGTCGCCGACACCCGAGGCGATCATCGAGTCGGCGGGGGGCACCACGGCGGGGTTGCTCCGGCAGTTGGGCGAACTGGATGCGCTGTACGACGAGGCTTCCGCGCTGATGTCCGTCCCCTACGACCGGTTCGTGCCGGGCATCAAGGCTTTCAACGACAAGGTTGCGAAGCATCCCAACCTGTTCGTGCATCTGTTCTTCCCGGTGTTCGAGAAGTGCCGGCTCAAGGAGTTCGCCGTCCAAACGAAGCTGGCGATGCTGCGTGCGGCGTTCGGGTACCTCAGGTCGGGTCAGGCGGGGCTGGACAGGGTCCCGGATCCAGTGTTCAACGAGCCATTCCGGTTCGGGCGTTTCGCATTCGACGGCGTGGACCGGGGATTCCAGCTGATCTCGAGGTTTCGTTACGCCGACGACTGGAACGCGTCGTTGATCTTCGTCGAGAAGGACGGGCCGGCCTTCCATCTGGACGGCAAGAACGCCGGGAAGCCCGTGAAGTGAGGAGCCAGTGGGCGCCACGAGAGAGACCCGCCATTCCTGTGACTCCCACGACGAAGACGGAACCAGCGTCCACTGCCGGCAATGACGGGTCCGACCTCATCGGTCGGGCCCGTCTCGGCGATGCGGCGGCGTTCGATGGAATATGCCGCGAGCACACGGAACGGCTTTTGCGGCAGGCCATCGCCCTGTCGCGCGACGTGGAAGCGGCGGAGGACCTGGTGCAGGAGACCCTGGTTGAGGCATGGCGCAGCCTGCCCGGCTATCGCGGCGGCTGCCGGCTGTTCACCTGGCTGTGCCGCATCCTGATTCATCGACATCTGAACTCGAGGCGACGCCGCTGGCCGGCGCCATTCTCGCTGCTCTTCGGAAACGATCGTGAATCCACCGAACGCTTCCTGGACGGTCTTCAGGATGCGGCTCCGCTGCCGGGAAGCGACATCGAACGGGCGGAACGCGCGGCGCGCGTGCTGCGCAGCCTCGCCAGGCTGCCCGCGAAGCAGCGCGAGGTCGTGCATCTGCGCTTCTACGCCGGGGATTCGCTCGAGGGAATTGCCGCCGCCCTCGGTTGCTCGGTGGGAACGGTGAAATCGCGGCTTCACCACGGACTGGAGCGCCTGCGCCAAATGAAGGCCCTGTCGGAGGACTGAACCCATGAAACCCTGTGCTTCACGTCGCGAATCGGTGGCGTTGTTCGCGTGCGGCGCGTGTTCCGCCGACCAGGCTGCCGATCTCCGCCGTCACCTGCAGGCCTGCCCTCGCTGCCGCGAGTACTTCCGGCGGCTGTCCCAGGTTTGCGAGGACCACGCCACCGCCGCCGCCCAACTTCCGGAGGCGCGGGTCCCATCGCGCCTTTCCAGCCGTGTGGCTTCCCGGATTCGTACCGGTCCGGCGGCGCGTCGACCCGCGAGGCCGCCGGGCGTGTTCGTCGGCTGGGCCAGGATCGCCGGCTGGGCCATGCTGCTGGGCGGGTTGGTGGTCGGGGCGATTTGGACCTCCAAACCGGTCCCCCTCCCGCCGACCGTCCAGGTGACCGAGTCGCCCCAGCCGCCGCCGGGGACTCGAGTCACGGGTACCTCCAAAGTCGGCAACAGTCTTGTCGCCTACCGACTCGCCCTGGACCGCTCGCCGGAAGCCCTGGAGGAACTCCTCTCGGAAGAAGCGGCAAAACCAGCCCCCAATCCGCAGATCGTCCTGCGCACGGGCCCGGAACTCCAGGAGTTCGAACTCTGACGAGACAGGCCGATGCACGTGGCGGAGTCCTTGGATCTCCCTCTCCAGCCCCCACGCGTCAAGGTCCCGGAAGGAGGAATCGACCGCCGAGTTCCTACCTTCCGGGACCCCTTCACGGACCCTCCCCCCTTGCGTCGTCACGGTCTCTCCGTACCGGTTCGCGGAAGCCGCCTTTCCTCCTGGGCTCCGGGACACCTGAACGACCCGTCCCCACTCCGCCTCCTCAACTAAAGGAATCGGCGAAGATGTTGTCCGCCCACTGATACATCTGCTGCATGCCGTCCGAGGTCGGCTCCGCTGACTCCCCAAACGACGGCTCCACGCGTTTCATCGTGCGGGACACCGGATCGTACTGAAAGGACGCCGTCAGCCAGGCCGCCTTGCTCGACGTGATCGGGCTGAAGCAGGCCGAACTCGTCACCGGAGATGGATCGGGTTGCTCGCCGTTGAAAGCCCGGAGGATGGCATCCGCACACACCTTCGCCTGGGAATTCGCCATGTGCCCGCTCTTGGGCTGGCCCGTGGCCTGGGAATCACCCAGGACATGAATGTCGGGATACGCCAGCGACGCATAGCTCAGCGGATTCACCGGGGCCCACCGCCCCGTCGGATCCGTCGCCAACCCCGCCGAGGTCACGATTCCTCCCGCGCGTTGGTCGGGAATCAGGTTCAACACCTGCCCGGTGAACCGCCCCGCCGTCGTGTGCACCGTCCGGGTCGCGGAATCCACCGACTGCACCACTGCGTTCGGCACGTACGTCAGCATGTCGCCGTAAATGTCCTTGAACGCCGCGCCGAAATTTTTGGGTTCGGCCTGGATCGACGGGTTGGCGTCCAGCACGACCACTTTGGCACCGCGCCGCCGGCGCCGCAGGTAGTCCGCCACCGAGCACGCCCGCTCGTACGGTCCCGGAGGGCAGCGATACGGCGACTTCGGAATCGTCATGACGAACGTCTGGCCGGGTGACATCGCCGACAGCTGGTTCTTCAACAACAACGTCTGCGGTCCGGCCTTCCAGGCGTGTGGCGTCGATTCCGGATCGTAATTGCCCGGCGGCGGCACGAAATCGATCCCCGGCGCCAACACCAGCTTGTCATACCGGTAGGCGAACAACTGACCGTCGATTCGCATCGTCGCCTCGTGCGCGACGGGATCCACCGCCACCGCATCCCCCTGCAGGAAGGCCACGCCCCGCCGGCTCTGGAGGTTGCCGTACCCGAGCTTGATCCGGTCCATCGGAATCGCCCCCGCGATCACCAGATTCGAGAGAATGCACGCATAGTGGTTTGCCGCCCGGTCCACGAGGGTGACCTGCACGTTGCCCCCCCACAGCTTCAGGTACTTCGCCACGGTGGCGCCGCCAAAGCCCCCCCCGATCACGAGGACGTGGGGAGCCGTCGTCTGCGCCCCGATCCTCCGCGGCAACGCCCAGCCGGACGCCGCCAGCCCCAACCCCTTCAAGAATGCCCTCCGGTTCGTATTCATCATCGATCTTCTCCGTTCGTCGTTCATGCCTGCCTTGGTCGTGATCTGGATCGTCGTCGCGTTCCGGGCCACCCCCTCCGCGACGCCTCGTTCAATCGTCCAACCCCTCCTCCACCGACGGCGGCAGCGTGGACAGGTAGTTCGCGATGAGTCGCAGCTGCGCCGGCGTGTACGCCCGCACCTGCATGTCCATGATCCCCTCGGGACGTCGCTGGCTCATTTCCAGCAGCTGCTTGTACATGTCCCGGGCCGGCTGCCCGGCAATGGACTCGAATCCAGCCACCGCGCGCCCCGCGGTGCCGTGACATTGGGAGCACTGTGCGGCCAGCAGTTGGCCGGGCGGCGGAGCCGCCATCGCGTCCGCGGACGCCAGGGCCCCGCCCACCAGCAGCGCCGAGGGCACCCCCCTCAGCACGGCCTCCCACGCCCGCACCGAAATCGAAGTTCTGACATCCGGCGAGACGTCCGGATCCGATGGAATGACATGCTTCTTGTCCATGAGAACCATAAGTTCATAAACTCTCCCGTAAGCGCAAATGATCGTTTGGTCATGTTATCCCAGCCCCGGAGGAGGGAGCCCCCATCTCCGCGGTTTCCCGCAGGTTTTCATTGCCTGCCCTGCTCGATCGTGGTTTTCGTCACGTCCATGCAGGTCCTGCTCGCCGAGGACGACCTCGAGCTGGCCCGCCAACTCGTCGGGGAATTGGCCTCCGAGGGTTACCGGGTCGAGGTCACCCACACCGGCCCAGCCACGCTCGAAACCGCCCTCGCCGCGAGTTGGGATGTGATCATCCTCGATGTCGGTCTTCCGGGCCTCGACGGGTTCGAGATCGTCACCCGGCTGCGCGCCGCGTCCCACGAGGTGCCCGTCCTGTTCCTCACCGCCTTGAGCGAGGTCTCCCATCGAGTTCGCGGGCTCCAGTTGGGCGGCGATGACTACCTGACCAAGCCGTTCGCCATGGACGAATTGAAGGCGCGTCTCCGGGTCATCGAACGCCGGTGCCACCGGGACCGCCATGTTCCGGTCACCCTGCCCGCCCATTGGGTCATGGCCCCCCTTCTGCGCGAAGTCGTCGTCCAGAACCGCCGCGTGCCGCTCCAGCCTCGCGAGTGGTCCCTGCTGCAGTTGTTCCTCCGCCATCCCGGCGAGGTGCTGGACAAGGCCTTCCTCCTCAAGAACGCCTGGGATATTCATTTCGACCCCGGTACCAACGTCGTCGATGCGGTGGTCTGCCGCCTCCGCCGCAAACTTGATTCGCCCGGCGGCACCTCCCACATCCGCACCGTGCGCGGACGGGGGTACTCCTTTCACCGGGATGTATAAACGTGGCTCCTCGGTCTGGCGCCTGTCCGGCATGCTTTTCGCCCTGCTGGGCCTCGCCCTCTTCCTCACCTGGCTCGCGGCCTACTGGACCTTGGTGAGCGCGTTCGAAGAGGCCAACCGCGCCGTCATCCTCGACGACCTCGGCGAGTATCAGGCGGCCTTCGAACACCACGGCGTCGACGCCGTACGTACGTTGTTCGCGTCGGGTCGTCACGAGCAGGATCAGATGGTCCGCATCCTGGATGCCCAGGGAAGGACGGTCCTGGACGTCCGTCCCGCCGGAGTCCCGCCGTCCGTCTGGGCCCCCTTCGCGCCGAATGATCCGCCCCTCCCGGGAGCGACGCAGTGGGGCCGGTATCGCGCCACCGACGGCACCACGTGGACGCTTGGGCGCAGACGACTTGACCCGCTGGGCGGCCTGCTCGATTTCGCCCGGGACGACGCCGCCGACCTCGACGCCCTGCGAGGCCTGCGTCGGCGCCTGACGCTGGTGGTCGGATTGGTCACCCTCCTCGGTACCGGATTGACCCTGTGGTTTGCGGACCGCGTCCTTCGTCCGGTGCACGGCCTGATCGCGGACGCACGCCGCCTGTTGCGCCTCGGGCCGACGGGACTCCGACTCCATCACTCGCGTGCCATCCCCGAACTCGCGCAACTCGCCGACGCCTTCAACGAGGCCCTCCACGACATTCAGGTCGCAACCGGGGAACTCGAGGCGGCCAATGACCAACTCGCCCACGAAGTTCGAACCCCCCTCGCGCGTGTCCGGGCCAACATCGAGAACATCCTCGTCCATGCCGCGACCCCCGACGCCCGCGAGGAGGCCATCCATGCCATCGCCGAGATCGACCGTGCCACCCGGCTCATCCAATCCGTTCTGGTGATCCGGGCCGGCGAGGGACGCACCCTGCACCTGAGCGTTGCGGACGTGGACCTGCGCGCGCTCGCCGCGAGTGCGGGCGAGCTTTATGGGGCCGCGGCGGAACAGGCGGACATCCGCTTGGTCACCCTGCCCGCCGGAGGGCCCGTCGTCGTTCGTGGCGACCCCGACCGCCTGCTCCAGGCGTTGTCCGGCTACCTTGACAACGCCCTCGCCTACGCCGGCCCCGGCGCCACCGTGGAACTCACAGTCCAACACGATGACGCCTTCGGCACCTTGGTCGTCGCCGATTCCGGTCCCGGAATCGCCGAATCCGACCTGGGCCGCATTTGGCAACGCTTTGTCCGCGGCTCCGCCGCCCCCGCCTCGGTCCAGGGAATCGGCCTGGGCTTGAGCGTCGTGCGCTCCATCGTCCGTGCTCACCACGGAACGGTCGGGGCCCGCAACCGTGCTGGGAATGGGGCCGAGTTCTGGTTCTCCATTCCGCTCGCGCATCCGGTGACACCTGCCGCACTCACACCGCCCTCGGTTCCTGCCCCTCCCCCCAGCGGTCCGTAGTCGCCTCTCGCTTCGAGTCCCACCCACCCCTTTCCCGGCCTCGTGGTTCCCCCCTGCGCAGCACGAGGTCCAGGTCCCTCCAGCAACTTCGTGGTTGCTTGTCCCGGGATTGGGGACCCTCGATGCAGGGCGCCCGCCCTGCGTTCGGCGAAGCGCGAGGGGTCGTGGAATCAGCCCGTCTTCTGGCGCCTTGCCATCCCCGCCCGGAAATCGGCGTGAGGCGTCGTGGTCACCGGTCGGCCTGTCGTCCGTCCAAAGCGGCAGAGGACTGCCGCACTCCACGACCCTGGCGGGTTGACCAAAGCCCGACCGCGCTCCGGAACCCGGGCGGTCGTCCGACGCTCCGCCCGGATGCGCGGATGCGGCGCGTGCGCTGCTACGGCAGTTCCTCGATCACGAGATCCTTGAACGCCACCTCGGCTTTGCCGCCGCCGTGCACCTGGACCGCGATGCGTCCGCTCTGCACGAGCTTTTCGTCCGCCTCCGTGTAGTCGACCGTCTGCACTCCGTTGATCTTGAGCACCACCCGGCGGCCCTCCGCCCGGATCTCGTAGTCATTCCAATCGCCGTCCTTCACCGCCTTCTTCACCACGGCCTCGTCGGGTTTCGCCATTACCTTGTTCCGGCGCGACTCGTCGTAGATCGCCCCCCACCAACCGGCCCCGATGTCCGCCTGGTATCCGATCATCTCGTGGTGGTTCGGGATCCGTTCCGAACGGATCTGGACCCCGGAATTCACGAACCCCTCGGTGCCCGTGAGCTTCACCTTCAGGCGCAGCACGAAATTCGTGTAGGACCGCGTCGTGGCCAGGAATTCGTTCCGCGCCACGGTCTGCGTGAGCGACCCGCCCACGATGGTGCCGTCCACGATCCGCCAGGTCTTCGTCGTGTCCCCTACCCAACCCTGGAACGACCGGCCGTCGAACAGGGGGACCGGAGCCGCCGCCCGGGTCACGGAAACGGCGCCGAAAGCCAACAACGAAAGCACGCACCAGAGAAGGGGAGAACGGGGTTTCACGGAGCGAAATTGAACCCGGCCCGGACGGATTGCCATGCCGAAAACGGTCCCGCCATCGCCCTGGGGGGTGCGCAGGGCCGTTGACAAAGTCCTGCGTGGAACTGCGATGCGGGGCCGGCGACTGGCTCCCCGCCATAGCGTCTGCGCGACGGCGGGGAGCCGGTCGCGGGCCCCCATCGACTTTGTCAATCGTCCTAGGGGGGGTGCGTCCCGCCCGCCAGAATCCCTTGGCCTCCCGGACGACCACCCCGTTACGCTGCCCGCGCGCGACGACGATGAATCCGAATCTTCCACAGCAACTCTGGGCCCGCTTCCAACGCCAATACCGCGAGTTCCCGTCCTGCCGCCTGGCGGTGGACCTCAGCCGGCTGTCCTTCGCGGATGCCTATTTCGCCGAAATGGCTCCCCGTTTCGCGCGCGCCTTCGCGGACATGACGGCCCTGGAGGGCGGTGCCATCGCCAACCCCGACGAGAAACGCCGGGTCGGCCACTATTGGCTCCGGAATCCGGCCCTCGCCCCGGACAACCTTGGGGAACCGATATTGACCGTGATCCGGCAGATCAAGGAATTCGCCGCGGCGGTGCACGCCGGCACGGTGGCGGGCGAGCGCGGGACGTTCCAACACCTGCTCGTCATCGGCATCGGCGGCTCCGCCCTCGGTCCCCAACTCGTCGCCAAGGCCCTCGGCCAGCCCGGCCGGGATCGCCTCGAGGTCCATTTCTTCGACAACACGGATCCCGACGGCATGGACCGCGTGCTCGCGCCGCTGGCGACGCCGGAGGTGCTCGGGCGCACCCTGGTGCTGGTGGTCTCCAAGTCGGGCACCACGCCCGAGACCCGCAACGGCATGATCGAGGCCGAACGCGCCTGGACCCGGGCGGGCCTTTGCTTCGCCCGGCACGCCGTCGCCGTCACCCAACTCGACGCCGCGAGCGCGCTCTTCGTGCGGTCCAGCGACCAGGACTGGCTCGGGAAGTTCCCGATGTGGGACTGGGTCGGCGGTCGCACCAGCGAGACCTCGGCCGTCGGCCTCCTCCCCGCGGCCCTGCAGGGGCTGGACATCGATGCCCTGCTCGCGGGCGCGAAGGCGTGCGACGAGGTGACCCGCCGGCCCGTCGTCGAGGAGAACCCGTCGGCCCTGCTCGCCCTCGCCTGGCATTACGCCGGCTCGGGCCAGGGCCGGAAGGACATGGTCATCCTGCCCTACAAGGACCGGCTCGACCTGTTCTCGCGCTACCTCCAGCAGCTCATCATGGAGTCGCTCGGCAAGGAGCTCGACCTCGACGGCAGGGTCGTGAACCAGGGCATCGCGGTGTACGGCAACAAGGGGTCCACCGACCAGCACGCCTACGTCCAGCAGCTCCGCGAGGGCCTCCACAACTTCTTCGTCACCTTCATCGAGGTCCTCCAGGATCGCGACGGCGAGCGCGTCGTCGTCGACCCGGCCCGCGACGCCACCTCCGGCGACTACCTGCACGGCTTCCTCCTGGGAACCCGTGCGGCGCTGCATGAAAAGGGCCGCGAATCCGTCACCATCACCGTACCGACCGTCGACGCCTTCACGCTCGGCTCCCTCATCGCCCTGTTCGAGCGCGCCGTGGGGTTGTACGCCAGCCTCGTCCGCGTCAACGCCTACCACCAGCCCGGGGTCGAGGCCGGCAAGAAGGCCGCCGGCAAGATCCTCGACCTCCAGTGCGCGCTGGTGGCGTTCCTGGGCTCCCGCAGCGGGACCGCCTTCACCGCGGAGGAGATTGCCGGCGAGTTGAAGCGACCCGACGACACCGAGGCGATCTTCAAGATCCTCGGCCACCTGGCCGCGAACCCGTCCGCGGACGGCGGCAGGGCCGGGATCCGGCGCATCCCGGGGCCGACGCCGACCACGGCACGGTTCCAGGCCTGAGTCCGGCGCGGCACGGGGCGCGGGAAGGTCGCCGCCGCCGCATCGGCATCGGCATCGGCATCCGGGTCAGGGGTTCGGCCCGGCGTGGACGGGGTCACCAGGTGACCGGGACGGGTTGCACCTGTCCGTTGCGGTTGGTGTAGAACACCTGCCGGTGCTGGCAGCCGAACTCGTGCACGAGCTTGGTGATCTTGACGTCGTAGCAGCAGTACTCGGCGATCTCGGCGAGCTTGCCCTCCTTGTACCACTTCAGCGCTTGGAGGCCGTCGGCGGTCTTCTCGGCCCCGAACGTGGCGGTGGCCACGGCATCGAGGGTCAGCCGGTGATTCAGGACCTTCTGCAACTCGATGAGGAGATCGAGGGAGGGGATCTGCGAGAGATCGAGGATGGTGTACCCATGGAGCACCTCGTAGTCGAAACGGATGTGATTGAACCCGACGACCAGATCGGCCCGGCGCAGTTCCTCGATCAGGGCGTCGACCTCCTTCTCCGGATAGATCCGGTAGCCGCCGCGGGCGGTGCTGAACGTGACCGCCAGGCTCATCCGCATGTCGCGGATGTTGTGCCAGCCGCCGACTTCCGTGGCGGACTTCTGGGTCTCGAGATCGAAATAGACGATGTTCTTCACGCGGCGGCTCCCGGGACATGTTGGGAACCGGGTCGGACCGGGACAAACGGAAAACAGATGGAAAGCCGTGCTGGCGGCGGTCGGGGTTAGCCCCTACGTTCAGCCCGTCCGCGCCGCAGACATGGGATCCGACGAACCAGCGGTAAAACCATCGGAGGAGGACAGCAGGCTGAAGATCTACCTGCTGCCGAACCTGATGACGGCCGGGAATCTCTTTTGCGGCTTCCTCGCGCTCACCCGGATCGTGGAGGCCGACCTCGGCGCCCCGGGCTTCGAGGCGGTGATCCGCGAGGCGCTCTTCTACATCCTGCTGGCCTGCATCTTCGATCTCCTCGACGGACGGGTGGCCCGCATGGGCGGATTCGAGAGCCCGTTCGGACGCGAGTTCGATTCCCTGGCCGACGTCGTGTCGTTCGGGGTCGCCCCGGCGTTTCTGGTGCATCGCATCGTGCTGGCGGACGTCTTCGTGCGCCACCCCGAGTACGGGTGGTTCATCGCCTCGATCTATCTGCTGTGCGGCGCCTTCCGACTCGCCCGCTTCAACGTGATGGCCACCTATGCCGGCACGGGAGGCGGCAAGGAGTTCATCGGGTTCCCGATCCCGGCCGCCGCCGCGGTCGTCGCGTCGCTCACCCTCCTGATCCTCTGGATCGAGGAGAAGGATTTCCCGAAGGGCTGGTGGCGGTTCCTCCTTCCCGTCGTGCTCGTGTTCCTGTCCGTCATGATGGTCAGCCAGGTCCGCTACCCCGCCTTCAAGAACGTCAACTGGCGCACCAGCACCCCTGCCGTCAAGGCCGTCCTCATCCTCGCCCTCGTCGGCGTCTTTCTCATTCTCTGGAAGCGGGTCCTGCCCGTCGTGCTTCCCGTCGCCTTCACCCTCTATCTCCTCTACGGCTTCGTCCGGCCCCACATCTCCCGCCGCATGCGCCGGGAAATCGAATACGAGGACGACGAGGAGCACACGACCGCGGAGGATGCGGACTCGGACTCGGGCTCGGACTCGGGCCCGGGCGACGGCGGGAGGGCCCAGCCATGATCGGGTGCCGCCACGCATGAATCTTGGAACACTTCTGATCCCCTGGGCCTCGGGCTTTCTCGCGGGTTATCTCGCCTGCATCCCGGTCGGCCCCGTCAACGTCACGATCATCAACGAGGGCGCCCGGCGCGGCTTCCGCTGCGCGTTCTTCATCGGCCTCGGGGCCGTGGTCATGGAGATGATCTACTCCGGGCTGGCCTTCGCCGGCTTCGCCCAGCTCTTCACCTCCGCCTGGCTGCGGGCCGTCATGGAGCTCGTCAGTTTCGTCGTCGTGACCGCCGTCGGCATCAAATACGTCCTCGCCAAGGAAATGCCCGCCACCTCGCATACCGTCGAGGTCGTCGAGCAGCGGCTCCACCCCCATACCGGTTTCATGACCGGCTTCGTGCGCGTCCTCGGGAATCCCGCCACGCTGCTTTTCTGGATCGCCTTCGCCGCCGCCAGCGTCGCCCACGAATGGGTCGACGATACCTGGTCCTCGAAGGGCGCCGCCGTCCTCGGCATCGGCATGGGCGCGATGGCCTGGTTCAGCAAGCTCGGGTACGCGGTCTCGCTCGGTCACGGACGTTTCACGCCCCGCACGCTTCTTCGCACCGCGCATGTCTCCGGCATCCTCCTCATCGGGGCCGGCATCTTCATGGGCGGACGCCTCGTCGTCGCCCTCGCCAAGCATCGGATGCAGCAACTCGAACAACGCCGGATGGATTCCGACGTGAAATCCCTCGCCGCCCGCCCCTCCCCGGGCTGGACCGCGCTCGCGAGGAACCTCCCGCATCCGCGAGCGGGGATCCGCGCCTGAGCCGCCGCGCGGCTACCGCGGCAGGCGCCCCGTGCGCTCGAGCTCCAGCAGCAACCGCTTCCGCCAGACGCCCGCCCCGTACCCGGCGAGTTCCCCGTCCTTCCCGATCACCCTATGGCACGGGATGAGGATGCAGATGCCGTTCATTCCGTTCGCCCCGGCCACCGCGCGCGACGCGGCGGGGCGCCCCACCCTCCGCGCCAGTTCCTCGTACGACCACGTCCCGCCATACGGGATTCGCAGTAGCTGTTCCCAGACCTCCCGCTGGAACGCCGTGCCGCAGGGCGACACCGGCACCTCGAACCGCCGCCGTTGCCCGGCAAAGTACTCCGCAAGCTCCGCCCGCAGCCGGTCCAGCACCGGATGCTCGCCCGGCACCAGCGGACTTCCGAAGCGCCGACGGAGCCGCGCGAGATTTGCCTCGAGCATCCGCCGATCCGCGAACTCCAGCAGGCAGACCCCTTCCTCCCGCGCTCCGCCCACAACCGGCCCCAACGGCGTCTCGATCATCCCCAGCACGATCGGTCCCGACCCCGCACCCTCGCGGGCCCGCCCCGGCACGGCGCCGAAGACCTTCCGGAACGCCTCGCGAAATCCGCTCTGCGACTCGAACCCCGCGTCGAGTCCCGCCTCCTCGAGCGGCACCCCCTCGCGAATCCGGGTGAAGGCCTCGCCCAACCGATGCGCCCGGCACCACGCCGTGAACGTCATCCCGTGATGCTCCAGGAACCAGCGTCGCGCCCGCTCCGGCGTCGCGCCCGCTGCCGCATAATCCGCCTCCCCCACCCGCCCGTCGTCTCTCGCCTCCACCCGCTTCAGCAGGATCTCCACCCATTCCGGCGGGGAACCGTCCACTTCCGTCGGACGGCACCGCCGGCACGGACGATACCCCGCGAACAGGCAGTCCCGCACCGACGCCAGGAACTCCACGTTTTCCGGCCGCGGGCGCGACGGACACGAGGGCCGGCAGAAGATCCCGGTGGTCCGGACCGCCACGAAAAAGACCCCGTCGTACGACCCGTCGCGCGCCGCGAACGCGCGCTCCATCTCCGTCCGCGAGGGAAGCAGCGCCGGCGTGCCGGCAAGGTCGGGATTCCGCATGCCGAAAACCCTACCAGACGCGTCCACCGAAAAAACGACGCGGCATTCGGGCGAGGCGCGCGACGCAGCAACGAAACCGTCGTGCACCCCGGTCGCCAGGGCCGTTGACAACGTCCTGCGTGGAACTGCGATGTGGGGAGGGCGACCGCCGAGTCGCCGGTTTCGCCTCCCGGTTCGCGTGCTTCGATCGCCCTGCCCCGGTCGCGGGCGCCGGCCCGCCGCCCCTTGCCAACCCGGGGCCTCCGTGGATGCTTGACGTCACCGGAGTACGTCCGCCCAACCCCATGAACCTCGACCCGCTCTGCCCACCCGGTTCGTCCTTCCCCGCGTTTCCCCGAGCCGTTCTCCGCCGCCGGATCCTGGGGGCGCTCCTCGGAATCGCCGCGTTGGGGGACCCCACCGGGCGCGCCGCGACCCCGGACTTCACCCGGATGTCCGACGCGTTCTTCCCGCCGCCGAACCGCGACGTGTTCTCCGGTGCCTGGGGCGACTTCGACGGGGACGGGCGCCCGGACCTGTTCCAATGCGGTTTGGACGAGGGCCCGGGCGAGCTCTGGCGCAACACGCCGTCCGGCTTCGTGCGGGTGACCGGTCAGCCCTGGGACCGGACGATTCTGCCCCGCGGCGGCGCGGCGTGGGGCGACGTGAACAACGACGGTCGGCTCGATCTCTACGTGGCCGGGGCGTACGGGCGCCCGGATGCGCTCTACCTCAACGAGGGCACCGGGACCTTCCGGAACCTGCCGGTGCCCGGCGTCCTCGAGGGCTTCGGGATCTCGCCCCTCTGGTCCGATTTCGACCGGGACGGCGCACTGGACCTCTTCGTGGTGAACGGTGGCGGATCGGTGGCGGAACCTTCCTTCGTCCTGCGCAACACCGGCGACGGCACGCTGGTCCGCGAACTCGCCGGGGACGCGGCGACCCGGGCCCAATACGGCCATGGCGCCGCCTTCGGGGATTACGACGGCGACGGCGACGACGACCTGTTCGTCCTGTCGGCCTGGAACCAGCCGAATTCGCTCTATCGCAACGACGGCAACGGGGTTTTCACCCGGACCGCCCAGGGCGAGGTGGGCGCGGAGGGTGCCGGCGGAGGTGCCATGGCGGCGTGGGGCGACTACGACAACGACGGCGACCTCGACCTGTTCTGGGTGCAGGACGGTCCCGGCAGCCCCCTCTTCCGCAATGACCAGGGACGCCTGGTGCGCCTCGACCCGGGCCCGCTGGCCTTGATCCGGAACGAGACCGTCGGTGCCGCGTGGGCCGACTTCGACAACGACGGCAGGCTCGACCTGGTGCTCGCCCGCCGGGCCGGAACACCCGAGGTGTTCCGCGGGCTCGGCAACGGCGAATTCGAAGCGACCGGCGATCCCGCCCTGCGGGACGAAGGCGCCCCCGCCAACGGACTCGCCATCGCCGACTACGATCTGGACGGCGACCTCGACGTCTGGTTTTCGAACTGGGGCGGCGCGGCAACCCGGACGCAGCTCTTCCGGAACGACACCGCGGGCGGCAACCACCTCCGGATCCGTCTCCAGGGCGTCCGCTCCAACCGCGACGGCATCGGCGCCAAGATTCGCCTGCGCACCGTCGTTGGCGGCGTCGCACGCTGGCAACTCCGGGTCGTTGGCGGCTTCGACGGCATGGGGTCGCACGAGCTGATCGCCCACTTCGGGCTCGGCCCCGCCACCGAGGCGGACCTGATCCGCGTGGAATGGCCTTCCGGAACCGTCCGGGAACTCCTGCGGACCGCGGCCAACCAGGTGTTGGAGATCCGCGAGGCGCCCGCGGCCCCCCTCGGGATCCTTCCGGATGGCGGTCGGTTCGAAACCTCCCTCCAGGTCACGATCCACTCCACCATTCCAAGCGCCGAGATCCGGTACACGCTGGATGGCGCCGAACCGAACCCGACCTCGCCGCTCTACCCGGCCCGCCTCGTGATCACGAACGCCACGACCGTCCGGGCACGGCTGTACGTGAACGGATTCCCCGTCAGCGAGATCGTCAGCCACACCTACCACCGCATCTACGCCTTCGACCACGACGGCATTTCCCCCGCGTGGCGAACCCGCCACTTCGGTCCCGATTTCGCGATCGATCCGCGCGCCGCCGCGGACGCCGATCCCGACGCCGACGGCAGCACCAACCGCCGGGAGTCGGCCTTCAACTCCGATCCCCTCGACCCCTTGTCCGGCTTCCGTGTCGGTGTGCGTGCCGCCCCGGAGGTCCGGTTCGCGTCGGTACCCGGCAGATCCTACCGGATCCTGCGCCTGGACGCCGTGCACGCCGGCGATCCCCGGGTGGTGGCCGAGATCGTCGCGTCCGGACCCGAGACGGTCTGGGTCGACCTCGAAGCCGGTCGGGTGGCCAACCCGGCCCATTACGTCGTCCAACCCGTGCCGTAGCCGGAACGGGCTTGGCGCGGCGGGGGATCGGTGCTCAATTCTGCCGCGTCATGGATTCCCCGCCCTTCGTTTCCCGTGCCCGCCGCTGGTTTCAAGCCGTTGCCGCGGGGCTGCTCGCAAGTTCCGTCGTGCTTCCGTCCGCCCGCGGGGACCTCGCCTCGGCGCTGGACGTGCTGCGCTCGGTGGGCAGCGAGGGCAAGGGCAACGCGGCGGCGACACGGGCCTGGTCCGAGGTCTCGCGCGCCGCGGCGTCCGACCTGCCCCGAATCGTCGACGCCATGGAAGGGGCGGGGGACATCTCGCGGAACTACCTCTTCTCGGCCGCGGCGGCAGTGGCGGACCGGGAACTGGCGGCAGGCAAGGCCCTGCCGGTGGTGGCGCTGGGGGAGTTCCTGCTCGACACGACGCACGGGGCGCGCGCGCGGCGGCTGGCGTACGAACTGATCTCCCGGGCCGACGCAGCGACGGCGGAGGCACTGATCGCGGGACTGGCCGATGATCCGGCGGCGGAACTGCGACGCGTGGCCGTGCAGCGCATGGTGGATCGCGCGGCCCGAATCCATGCCGAAGGCCGGACCAATGCGGCGGTCGTGCTGTACCGACAGGCCATCGGGTTCGCGCGCGACGCCGACCAGATCGAGACCATCCAAAAGCCCCTCAAGGACGCGGGGCGACCGGCGGACCTCGTCCAGCTGCTGGGTTTCCTGATGCGCTGGAAGACCCTCGGGCCGTTCGACAACACCGGCGGCGCCGGCTTTGCGAAGGTCTTCCCGCCGGAAACCGAGATCCGCTTCGACGCCGAGTACGACGGCAAGGACGGCAAGGTGCGCTGGCAGGATTTCGAGGCCAAACACGAGGAGGGCCGGGTCGATTTCAACAAGGCCTATGCGCCCCTGAAGGAGGTCGCCGGCTACGGATTCGCCGAGTTCCACAGCGACACGGCCCGCCCCGCGGAACTGCGGCTCGGCTGCAAGAACGGCTGGAAGATCTGGTTCAACGGCCAGTACCAGTTCGGACGTGACGAGTACCATCGCATGGCCGAGATGGACCAGTACCGCCTCCCCGTCGAACTCAAGGCGGGCCGGAACACGATCCTGATCAAGCTCACCCAGAACGAACAGAAGGAGGAGTGGACCGTGGAATGGGAATTCCAGCTGCGCGTCACCGATCCCACGGGCCGCGTGATCCGTTCGACGCCTCCGGCGCTGAAAATGGCCGGCGCCGCATCCCGCTGAACCCAGGGCAACCGCCACCCCCCTTTCCCCATTCATTCAGTCCCATGATTCCCCTGACTCCTCTCCTTCCCACCCTCCGCTCCGCGCTTGGCGTCGTGGCGCTGGCCCTCTCCCTGCCGGCGCTCGCCGACTGGACCCAGTTCCGCGGCGGCGATTCCTCGGGCGCGATTCCCGACGCCGTCCTGCCGACGACGCTCGAGCCCAAGAAGAACATCGCCTGGGAGCTGTCCCTCCCGGGTCGCGGCCTGTCGTCGCCCATCGTCGTCGGTGACCGGCTGTTCGTGACCTGCTCCAGCGGGCCGCGGCAGGGCCGGCTGCACGTGATCTGCTTCCGCGCCGGCGACGGCGCGAAGCTGTGGGAACGCCAGTTCTTCGCGACGGGCCGGACGATGTGCCACGAGAAGACCTCCGTGGCGGCGAACTCGCCCGCCAGCGACGGGCAGCGGGTGTTCGCGCTGTTCTCCTCGAACGACCTCATCGCGCTCGACCTCGACGGAAACCTGCTCTGGCTCCGCGCCCTCACGCTCGATTACCCGAACGTCAGCAATTCCCTCGGCATGTCGTCCTCGCTCGTCGTGGCCGACGGCGTGGTGGTGGCGCAGGTCGAGAACGACAGCCAGCCGCTGGCGCTCGGCCTCGACGCCGTGACCGGGGAGAACCGGTGGAAACTGGAACGTCCCAAGATGGCGAACTGGACGTCCCCCGTGACGTTCCGGGAACCGGGCTCAGGCCGCGCGCTCGTGGGTCTGCAAAGCGGCAAGGGCCTGCTCGCCGTGGAGGCCGCGACGGGCCGGGAGGCCTGGAACTACGCCGAGGGCGCCTCGACGATCCCGTCGTCCGCCGTGGGTCCCGACGGCGTCGTGTTCGTCCCCTCGCAGGGCATCACCGCCCTGAAACAGGGGCCGGCGGGACAGCCGCCCACCCAGCTGTGGCGGTCGGGAACCCTGCGCCCGGGCACTTCGAGTCCGGTGGTCCAGGGCGACCGGGTCTACACGATCAACGGGGCGGGCGTGCTCAGCTGCGGCCATGCCCAAACCGGCGAACGCGTCTGGCAGGCGCGCCTGAAGGGTCCCTTCAGCGCGTCCCCCGTCATGGCCGGGAAGTACCTCTACGTGGCCAACGAAAAGGGCCTGCTCCAGGTCGTCGACACCTCGAAACCCGAGGGCGAACTCGTCAGCGAGATGGACCTCGGCGACACCATCCTCGGCACCCCCGCCATCTCGGGCGGCGCGCTCTTCCTGCGCAGCGACGGGCGCCTCTGGAAGATCACCGGCGGTTGAAGTACTTCTCCACGATCCACGCCGGCTGCCACGCGTCCGGCTTCGGCACGTACCCGGCCAGCCCCGGGTCCCGCGGCTTCGGCTGCGCCACGAACAGCGTCTGCAAATCCCCGACCCGACGCTGCCACGCGAACAATTCCCGCGTAAGCCGCTCGATTTTTCCCGCATGCCGCGGGTCCGCCGCGAGGTCGGTCCGTTCCAGCGGATCCCGGCGAAGATCGAACAGTTGCCGGTGGTTGATCTGCGGATAGTAAACGAGCTTCCACCGCTCGTCCCGCACCGCCCGCATGGTGTCCGTGAACGGCAGGAACACCGTGTCCCGCACCCGCCGCCGCTCCCCCCTCCAGAGCGGTCGGAGATCGCTTCCCGCCAGATTCGGCGGACCGGCGACCCCCGCCAGCCCCGCGAGGGTGGGATACAGGTCGAAGAGATAGGTGAACGCCCGCGTCTCGCGTCCGCGCGGCACGCCCGGCCCCGCCACGATCAGCGGACACCGCATGCTGTGCTCGTAGACGCTTTGTTTGCCGAGCAACCCGTGGCTGCCCATGGCCAGCCCGTGGTCCGCGGCATAGACGACCACCGTGTTCGTGGCGAACGGCGTCGCCGCCAAGGCCTCCAGAATCCGTCCCACCTGACCGTCGAGATGCGTGATCGCCCCGTAGTACTCGCACAACTGCTCCCGGATCACCTTCGGGTCGCGCGGAAACCCGGCGAGGTTCTCGTCCCGCAGATTCCTGACCCAGCCGTTGTCGAACGGGTGCACGGGCAGGAAGTTCTCCGGCAGGGGCGGCGGATCCCGATAGTACATCTCGCGGAATGCCTCGGGCGGATTCCGCGGGTCGTGCGGCGCCGTGAACGCGACGTAACAAAAGAACGGGCGCCCGCCGTCATGGCCGCGCAGGAATTGGATGGCTGCCTCGGCGAATTCCTCGCTCGAAAACCTCGGCGCGGTGCGCACCGGCGTGTACTGCCCGTCGACCAGATCGACCACCGGCACCTTGGTGTGATCCGCCATCCCGCCGAAGAACACCGAGCGCCCGTGCTGGAAGGCGCGCTTGAACGAGGGCCGTTCGTTGTGCCACTTGCCGGTCGCGAAGGTCGTGTAACCCGCCGCCCCCAAAAGCTCGGGCAGCAGCGTCGCGCCCTCGAGATTCGCCCGTGCATCGAACCAGGTGCGCCCGCTCATCAGCATCGCCCGGCTCGGGACGCACACCGCGCCGCTGTTCGAGCCGAAGCAATAGTTGCCCCGGAAACTGAATCCCTCCCGCGCCAGCCGGTCCAGGTTCGGGGTCCGGATGTGCGGATTGCCCCAGGCGCCGATCGTGTCCGCGCGCTGGTCGTCGGCGAACAGGAACAGGATGTTCGGCGGGGGAGCGCCGCGCACGGAAGCCGCCTGGATCGCAAGCCACACCAGGACGACGAGGAAAGGGACCGGGGATCGCGGGTTCATGGGGTTCGCGACGAGCAGACCCGGATTCCGGCCAAGATCAAGCCTTGGGACCCGGACCGCGGGGGGCCGGACCGCGTTCGCTCCGCCGTCTCACGACGGCGGCTACGACCCAGCACTTCGCGCACTGCCCCTCGTAGCCGCCGAGGTGACGAGGCGGACCCTGTTCGTTCACCCCATGCGCTCCACCTCCTTATGTCGGCGGCTACGACCCAGCACTTCGCACCCGCAATCTCGTAACCACCGAGCTGACGAAGTGGAGCAATCTCGTAGCCACCGAGGTGACGAGGTGGAGCCTTTTCGTTCACCCCATACGCTCCGCCTCCTTATGTCGGCGGCTACGATCCAGTACTTCGCGCACCGGCAATCTCGTACCCACCGAGCTGACGAAGCGGAGCAATCTCGTAGCCACCGAGGTGACGAGGTGGAGCCTGGACCGTCCGCCGTGCCGCCCGCTTCGCCCATGTTCGCGCATGAGGTGGCATCGGCCGGGGTACCCGGCTTCGCGGACCGCGTTCGCTCCGCCTCCTCATGTCGGCGGCTACGATCCAGCACTTCGCGCACCCGTAATCTCGTAGCCACCGAGGTAACGAGGTGGAGCCTTTTCGTTCACCCCATACGCTCCGCCTCCTTATGTCGGCGGCTACGACCCGGCACTTCGCGCACCCGCACCGGCCTCGTTCGCGGACCGCGATCACCCCGCCGTCTCACGACGGCGGCTACGAGGGGCGGCAGGACGGCGTGGGCGCCCCTTCCCCATTCGGAGATGCACCTGCGCCCCGCCCCGCCTATCCTCGACCGGTGCTCGACGACACCCACGCCACCCGCTTCGCCGGGATCGCCCGCCTCTTCGGACGGGACGGCCTGGATCGCCTTCGCGCCGCCCGCGTGCTGATCGTCGGGCTCGGCGGCGTCGGATCCTGGGCCGTCGAAGCCCTTGCCCGCTCCGGTCTCGGCGCCCTCGTGCTGCTCGACCTCGACGAGGTTTGCCTGAGCAACGTGAACCGGCAGTTGCCGGCCCTCGATGGCACGGTCGGACGGTTCAAGGCCGAGGTACTGGCCGAACGCGTCCGCGCCATCCATCCCGGCTGCGACGTGGTCGCCCGCACCGAGTTCTTCACCGAGGGAAACGCCGACGCGATTCTGTCCGAACCATGGTCGGGAGTCATCGACGCCATCGACGCCGTGACCAACAAGTGCCGCCTCATCGCCGGCGCCCGCGTCCGCGGCATCCCGTTGATCGCCTGCGGTGGTGCCGGCGGGCGCCGCGACGCCACCCGGTTCCGGATCGCCGACCTGGCCGACGTCACCCACGACCGGCTCCTGACCGAGGTGCGCCGACGACTGCGCCGGGAACACGGCCTGCCGTCCGCCGGACGCCCGATGGGGGTGCCCTGCGTCTTTTCCTCCGAACCGCTCGTCGTGCCGCGCCGGGATGGCACCGTCTGCGCCGCGACCGAAACGCTCCCCGACGATCCCCCCGGGGGGGAGGTGCGCCGGCTCAACTGCGACTGGGGATACGGCTCGGCGTCCTTCGTCACCGGTGCCGCCGGACTGGCCGCGGCCGGCTGGCTGGTGGGTCGGATCGCCGAATCGACCGGATGAGGCGTGGAGCGGTCCGGCGAGGCTCAGCGGCTCAGCGGCTCAGCGGCTCAGCGGCTCAGCGGCTCAGCGGCTCAG
>CAZSOV010000041.1:0-10407 GCA_964608505.1 uncultured Verrucomicrobiota bacterium | reverse complement strand
CAGCGGCTCAGCGGCTCAGCGGCTCAGCGGCTCAGCGGCTCAGCGGCTCAGCGGCGCCGTCGATCCAGCGCCTTCAAGGCGACGTGCGTGGGCACGTAGACGAGGGCCAGGAGCGCCGTCATCCAAGCGGCGAGATACGCCCGCGCCGACATCCACGTTTGGGGCCGGGCATCGTCGAAACCCCACACGTAGTTGATGTTGTTCGGGGTCAGCCGGCCTGCGAACTCGGCGCCCGCGGGGGGCATCGCGAGGAAACAGAAGAGGCACAGGCCCCAGGCCACCGCCGTCCAGCCGACCAGCGCGCGCCGGTCGTAACCCACGCGCCACACCGCGAACACCAGCAGGAACGGCAGCCAGCCGTGGAACAACGACAAACCCCGGAGAAACAGCGAGCGCTCCGGATCGAACATGTAGGCGGTCATGCCGGTGAGCCGGACCCCGAACCATTGCGCCGCGAAATCGGCGCACCACACGGCCTGCGGCAACAGAATCCCGACGGCGGGAAGCGACAGCACCAGGCGGTTCTCGGTCCACAGGCCGGCCAGCGTCAGGAACAGCGCCACGTCGCAGAAATAGAGGAAGTTGGTCGGCCCGTACTTGACCCAGTATACGGGCACCAGCACGGCCATGAAGAGCGTGTAGGCGACCTTGAGCCAGAGCGGAATCCGCCGCGCGCCCGTCGTCGCACGCGGTGCCGTCGACGTGGCTCGGGCGGAACGGGGCTGGAAGCGAACGAACCGGGTCGGGGGCGGGGGGGCTTGAAGGGTATTCATGTCGGGTAGTTTGGTACCCGAACACCGACCCACGCCGTGAATCGATAAACCCCTCGCCGGCGCCCGGAGAATTCAATGGTCCCGTCCGACCCGTCGACGAGGCCGGCTAGGCGATCAGATCGTGCAGGACGTGCCCATGGACGTCCGTCAACCGGCGATCCACGCCGTTGTGGCGGAAGGTGAGTCGGGTGTGATCGACGCCGAGCAGGTGGAGCATCGTGGCGTGGATGTCGTAGATCTGGGTGGGATTCCGACGGTCGGCCGGCTTGTAACCCCATTCGTCGCTGGGGCCGTAGGTGGTGCCGCCCCGGATGCCGCCGCCGGCCAGCCAGGTGGAGAAACAGTAGGGATTGTGGTCCCGTCCCTTGCCGCCCTGGGTGCTGGGCATGCGCCCGAACTCCGTGCTCCACACCACGAGCGTGTCGTCGAGGAGCCCGCGCTGCGCGAGGTCCTGGACGAGCGCCGCGGCGCCCCGGGCCATGCCCGTGGCCAGCGGACCGTGGTCGCGTTCGATGTCCTCGTGCGAGTCCCAGTTGCGCCTGGGAAACCCGTTGTCGTTGCCGGACCAGATCTGCACGTACCGCACGCCGCGCTCCAACAGCCGCCGGGCCACCAGACATTTGCGTCCGAAATAGTCGGTCTCCTCCACCGGGTTGATCTCCTTGTCGAACGACGAAAGCCCGTGATCCAGCCCGTACAGCTTCAGGATGTGCGCCGGTTCCTTCGAGAGATCCATCGCGTCGGGCGCGGCCAGCTGCATGCCGGCAGCCAGTTCGTAGGCGCGAATGCGGGCCTCCAGTCGTCCGTCGCCCTCGCGGACCGCGGCATGCACGCGGTTGAGCGACGCGAGCACCGCGCGTCCCTCCTGCTCGGAGGCGCTCGTGAGGTAATCCGCCTTCGGCGCGAAGAGATGGGCAATCGGATGGTCGGTTCCGGGATAGATGGCGACGCCCTGATGCTGCGCGGGCAGGAAGGTGCTGTCCCAGTTCTTGGTCCCGTTGGACGCGAAACCCCGGTGATCCGGGAGCACGACGAAGGTGGGGAGATTCTCGTTGAGCGAACCGAGCCCGTAGCTCACCCAGCAACCGGACCCGGGGAAGCCGGGGAGCGTGAACCCGGTGGTCTGCAGGAACGTGCCGGCGCTGTGCACCCCGCTCCGGCTGGTCATGTTGTGAACGAAGGCCATCCGGTCGGCCACCGCGCCGAGGGCGGACACCGGTTCGGCGAGGAGCTTCCCGCACTGACCGTACGCCCGGAACGGCCAGACGGGCGCCTTCCAAGGACCCAGACCATCCTGGAACGCCTCCACGGGCTCGCCGAAGTCCGACGGCTTGCCGTGGTGCTTCACCAGCGCCGGCTTGTGGTCAAACAGATCGATGTGGCTCGCGCCGCCGGCCATGAAGAATTGCACGACCCGCTTCGCCCGCGGCGCGTGATGCAGGCCGCCGTCCGGGCGCGGCCGCGCCGCCCCGGGCGCCGGCCCCTCCAGGAGACCCTCGGCACCGAGGAGCTGCGTCAGGGCCATCCCCCCGACGCCGCCGCCGAAGCGCCACAGGAAATCGCGGCGCGTGGAGGCCGGGGTCGGACGGAACTCGGAGGCGTGGAACGGGCTCATGGAAGGAAGGAATCGGGACGTCAGTCGACGAAGACGAACTCGTTGAGGTTGAAGAGCAGCCGGCACGTGGCGGCCAGCCCATGGCGACCGGCGTAGTCGAGCAGCGTGCGTTGTTCGACGTCCGTGGGGGGCCGTTGCAGTGCGAGTTCGAAGGCACGCCGGAGCCGGGCCGCGGGGTCGGCCCCGGCCTCCTTCTCCACGCGCCCGGCGAAATGCCGGGCCATCGCCACGGTGAGCTTGCTGTTGAGCAGCGCCAGGGCCTGCAACGGCGTCAGGGTCTCGTTGCGCCGATCCACCCGCATCGACGGATCCGCGCAGTCGAGCGCGACCATGAACGGCTCCTGCTGCGACCGGACCAAAAATCGGTAGACCGACCGTCGATGGGATTTCGGGTCCTCCGGATCGTGCAGATGATACTCGTAGTGGGGCGAGTGATCCGGTTTCTCCACCACGAAATCCTGGAAACCCGGACCGTACATGCGGAGGTCGAGTTTGCCGCTGACGGCGAGGACGCCATCCCGGACGGCTTCGGCATCGATGCGCCGCGGGGTCATGCGGGAGAGCAAGCGGTTGTCCGGGTCCGCCGCCTGGGCCGCCTTCAGCGCCTCGGGCGTGGCGGGCATGCCCTGCCGGTACGTCGCGCTCGTGACCAGCAGGCGATCCAGGGCCTTGTATGATTGCGGACCGTCCCGGAACTCGACCGCCAGCCAGTCCAGCAGCTCGGGATGGGACGGGCGCCCGCCCATGCGCCCGAAATCGTTCGGCGTCTCCACCAGGCCCCGCCCGAACCGCCGCTGCCAGACGCGGTTCACCGCGCTCCGCCACGTGAGCGGATGGTCGGGATGCGTCAGCCACGCCGCCAGCGCCGCGCGCCGCGCGCCTTCCGCATGCTCGCCCGGAAGCTCGAACACGGCCGGAATCGACGACACGCAAGCCAGTGCGCCCGGCCCGACCGCGCGCCCGGTCTTCGTCACGTCCCCGCGGGGCAGGACCTGGATGGGACGCGGACGACCGCCCTCGGGACCGGTCCCGCGGAAGTTCCCGGAACCATGGAGCACCGTGCCCACGAACGCCGTCAGCGGCGCCGGCAAGGCTTCGACCACGGCCTTCGTCGTCCGGAGATCGAGCTCGACGCGCTCGAGTTCGGCGCGCAGTTCGGCGGGCACCACGCGGGCGAACACCGCCGCGCGCTCGGCCTTCAGCCGGTCGACGTCCTCCGCCGGCACCGCCCGCGCCGGCGATTTCCCGTCGGTCAGGTTCGCCCGCCCCCACCGCGGCGGGGCCTCGATGGAGTCGAGGGCGGTCACCGTCGCGCCGCGGGCGACGTTGTTGGAACCGCCGCCCGCCTCGTGCACCTCGAGGTCGGCCAGGGCGAAAATGTAGTCGTTCGACCGGAACGCGAGGCGGGTGGCCGTCACACGCACATGCCGGCCCCGATGCCCCGCCGACGGCAGGACCTGGAGCACGACGCCCGGCTTCGGGGCGTCCGCCGTCGTCCGGTCCGCGACGGTCTTCACGCCCTCCGTGAACTCCGCGTTCGCCGCGAGCTCGACCTTGTACCGGAGCGGGAACCCGAACCCGTCCCCGATGCCCGCGAACGCATCCCGTGCCGGGGCAAGCACGACGCGCTCCACCGCCACGTCGCGCCCGAGATCGACCTGGACCCATTTCACGACGTCGGGACTCGACGCGATCTCGCTGTGATACCCGTATTCGGGCGCCTGGGAGTCCGCACCGGACCTCGTCGCGCCCGCGATCCGGGCGTCGATGCGTCTCAACGCCTCACCGCCCGCCAGGCCGACGGCGACCTTGAGTTCGTCCAGGCGACGGCGCAGCAGTCGTTCCTGTTTCTCGAGGTCCGAGCGGCGACGATTGAGTTCGGTTTCCCGATGGTATTTGCGATCCGTGCGATCCACGGCGGCGAACACCGCCTGCAACCGGTAGTAGTCCTCCTGCGGAATGGGATCGAACTTGTGGTCGTGGCACTGCGCGCAGTGGATCGTCATGCTGGCGAACGTGCCGATCGTGTTCGACACCATGTCGTCCCGGTCGAGATGCCGGGCGATCTTCCCGTCGGTCTTCGTCTCCGGCAGTTCCGCGTGCCCGATGAAGTCCCACGGCCCCGCCGCGATGAATCCCAAGGCCTCGATGCCATCCGCGGCATCCGGAAAGAAGACGTCCCCCGCGAGTTGCTCCTGCACAAACCGCGTGTACGGGCGGTCCTCGTTGAACGCCCGGATCACGTAGTCCCGATACGGCCACGCGCTCGGACGGGGCTTGTCCTTGTCGTACCCGTGCGTGTCGCCGTAGTGCACGACGTCCAGCCAGTGCCGGGCCCACCGCTCGCCGTACCGCGGCGAGGCCAGCAACCGGTCCACGAGCCGCTCGTAGGCGCCCGGGGCGGTATCCGCCTCGAACGCGGCCACGTCCTCGGGGGTCGGGGGCAGACCATGCAGGTCCACGGTCAACCGCCGGATCAGGGTGCGACGGTCGGCCTCCGGCGCCGGCGTCAATCCCGCCGTCGCCAACCGGGCGCGCACGAATGCATCCACCGGATGCGTCGTCCCCGCGAACGGCAGGGCGGAGGTCGGTTGCGGAACCGCCGGACGGGCCAGCGGCCGCAACGACCACCAATCCCCCGCATCCTCGGTCTTGGCGCTCGCCGAGTCCGGCCAGACGGCGCCCTGATCAATCCAGGCCCTCAGGCGCGCGACCTCCGTCGCCGACAACGGATCACCCTTCGGCGGCATCCGCGAGTCGGGTACTTCCCCGGCCACCAGTTTGACCAGCGGACTGGCCGCCCCCTGGCCGGGCAGGATCGCCGGATGCCCCGAATCCCCGCCCTTGAACGCGCGGGTCTTCTCGTCGAGCCGGTAGCTGGCCTTCTGCTTGTCCGGCCCATGGCATTCCAGACAGCGCGCCGCGAGGATCGGCTGGATGTCGCGCACGAAATCGACCGGCTCGGCCGCGCCGGAGAGCGGACGTCCGGAGAGCGCGGCCAACCCGACGAGAACCAGTCGAAAGACGCGCGGCAGGCGGAATGACCGAAGGGGGTTCACTGGGGCTGAGTTCTACCCGGCCCGGGTCCGACGTGCCATGCCGGAAAACGAATTCGGCAGGTGTGGATGCCTCGAAGCGGCGTGAAGGCCGCGGTCCGGAGCGCGGCGTCCACGCCGCTTCGGGGCGACCTCACGCCACGCATGGGTCTGCCGTGGTGCAGGCCCGCACCACGTCCCCGACGCGGATCACGCCCGCGGACAGGATCCGGGCCCGCAGGCCGCCACGGTGAAGCAGGCCCTTCATGACGTCCGGATGGGTCGACTTGGCCAGGTAGTTGCACGGCTCGCAGAGCCGGACCCCACGCGCCCGGACCTCGCCCACGAAGAAGTCGTGGCCTACCAGCGCGTTGAGATCGACGCCCTCGGTCACCACATTGCGCCGCGCCTCGCGCGCGGTGAATGGCAGGCCCGTCGCCGACGCGAACCGTTCGACGTTCTCCCGTTCGATCAAGGTCAGTTCGAAGTCGGGCTTCCGGGGTTGGGGCGAGAAGGTTCCCGTGCCGGCGTGGTAACGGTCGCCCTCAAGTCCGAGACCGGGAACGGCGGACACCTCCGACCGGCTTTCCATGGGGGATGCGGGCGACGCGGCGATCAGGATCTCGACGACACGGGACATGACGGCGCCAGTCTACGGCAACGCCGCCGCCGGTTCCAACGTCGGTGGCTACGACCCGGCACTCCGCGCACCACCTCCTGACGTCGCCTAGGCGGCTACCCCGGCGCCGTGGGGCGATTCGTGGTCCGCCACGCCTGACCGACTTACTGGAGGGGTTTGACGATGCCGACCTTGTTTTCGGCGGAAGGCGCGTTGGTCGGCGGGGCGACGGCGGTGGCCGGGGCGGGGGCGTTCGTGGAGATGCCGAGGAGGGGAGCGGACGGCAGGCCGAGGGCGGTGCGGAGTTGAAGGGCGAGCGTCTCGTCGAGGAACCCGTTCTCGACCTTGAGCATCTGGTCGAGGACGCGCTTGCGAAACTCGGACATGGGCTCGAGATCGACGCGGTCGACGCGGACCTTTTCGTTGCCGCGCATCTGTTCGTACTTGGTGCCTTTGGCGTAGGTTTCCCAG
Organism: uncultured Verrucomicrobiota bacterium; assembly: GCA_964608505.1. GTDB lineage: Bacteria > Verrucomicrobiota > Verrucomicrobiia > Limisphaerales > CAIMTB01 > CAIMTB01. The sequence goes on along the minus strand of CAZSOV010000041.1, from coordinate 3,894 downwards.
ATCTTGTTGGCGAGGCGGGCGTAGCCGTCGGCCTGATCGACCTCGCCGATGGCGGTGTAGAAGTAGGAGCGCTGGAGATAGCCCTCGATGATGAGGGTCGTCTTGTTGCGGGAAGTCTCGCCGGCGTATTCGTTGACGCGGAGGAGGGCGTACTCGTCGAGCGTCATCTCCTGGGGCACCGCGTTGGTGTAGGTGGCCTTGAGCTTGGCGAACCACTTCTGGGAATCGGCGATGCGATTCTGGGTGTACAAGGCCCAGGAAACCTCGCGGAGGAAGTTCTTGTGCCCGGTCCGGATGTTGTCCCGCATGTCGGGATCGTCGCGGATCATGTCCTCGTAGGCCTGGTCGGCCTTGGGGGCGAGGGCGATGTTGGGACTGAGCTCGAACCGTTTCATCTGGCCGTCGCCGGGAATGCCGAGCAACCGGCCGCGGATGGTGGCGAGGTGGAGGGACTGGTAGATGACGCGCCGGAGCTGGATGAGCTGTTCCTTGGTCTTGGCGTTGTCGAGGCCGAGGATGGCCCAGTAGATCGCGTGGGACTCGGGCAGGCGCCACTCGAGGGGCCCGTAGAGATCGTCGGTCTTCTTCATCTGGGCGGGGTCCATCTTGTAGATCTCCCGGAGGATGCGGACCTTCTCGCGTTGCTCGTCGTTCGTGGGGTTCTGGAGGACGTCCCAGGCGGGGGGCTTGTCGCCGAAGAGATAGGACATCTCGTAGGCCCACTGGCGTTTGTAGATCCAATGGGCGTCGTCCATGTCGGCGCCCATCTTGTGCTGAAAATGCCAGGCGAGCTCGCGGTAGAGCTGGGGATGGTGCGGGTTGTAGCGGAGGCCCTCGTCGCGGAGGAGTTCGATGCCGCGGCGAATCCAGGGCCAGCGCGCCGGCAGATCGGGGATCTGGACGGACACGTTGTAGGACATGTTCCAGGCCAGATGGATCCAGACCATGGGCACGGTGGGCTGGAGTTTGCTGATCCAGTCCGCCAGCTGGACCATCTCGAAGTACTTCCCGTCCTGCTGGAGCTCGTCCATGCGGATCCAGAGGGCGTTCGCGATGAGGCCGCGGAATCCGCCGAGGGCGACGGTGGTGAACGCGAGGACCGGCGGCGCGTTCTCGAGCGGGGTGGCGCGGGTCAGGCCGAGCGTCTCGCGGTCGCGGTTGAGCGTGCCCTGCGAGAAGGACGCGCCGACGATGGCGACCACCGCCACCAGGAGCTTCAGCCATTGCCCGAGTCGTTCGCTCATGGGGCGGTTCAATGGTTGGATTGCGCCGTGGCCAGTTCGCGGCGGGTGAAGGCGGTGATGCCGAGGGCGGCAAAGGCGCCGCCGACGATGCCGACGACCAGGAAGACGGCCCGGGCGACGGTGCCCCAGGTGATCGCGCGGCCGCTGCTGACGGCGTCGATGGGGGAGAACTGCTGGACGAGGGTCACGGTGTCGAGGACGACCTTGAACACGGGGACCATGACGGCGTCGACGAGCGGGTAGTTCGGCTTGTTGGAGTCGTGTTCAAAACCGAGGACGGTGCGGTCCTCGACGACGCTCTTGAGGGTGCCGGTGGACATGCCGAGGATCAGGACGGTGGTGGCGAGGAAGGCGGCGACGGGGAACGAGAGGAAGCTGGCGGCGGCGAGGCCGATGGCGGCGAGCAATCCGAGCCAGCAGGCGATGACGATGGCGGCGCGGACGTAGTTCACGCCGAAGCCGCCCTCGTGATAGAGCACCGAGAAACCGTCCTCGAGGGGGAAGATCAGGGGCACGCCGCTGCGGTTGGCGATGTCGACGACCAGCCGGCCTTCGGCGTCGAGGAAGACGGTGCCGACCTCGATTTCGTGGCTGGCCTCGGCGGCGAGGGCGCGGAGGCCGTGGCGGCGGAGGTGGGTATCGGGCGGGCCGGCCTGGATCTCGAGCTCGTAGGGGCGCTTGGGACTGAGATCGGGGGTGTTGAACTTCAGCTGGAGAAAGACGGAACGATTGGTCACCACCGACTCGGCATGGCGCAGGTCGACGTGGAAGCGCCGGTAGTGATCGGGGGGAACGACGATCTGGGACTGGGCCTTGAGGACTTCGCGGGCCTGGGCGCGGAACTCCTGGAGATCGATGCCCTTGGATTCCAGTTCCGCCCGGCGCTTTTCCATGAGGTCGTTGACGCGCGTCTCGAGGTCGGGAGCGGGTTCGCGGGCGACGGCGCGGGAGGTGAGGACGTTGCTGCGGAGGGCTTCCTGGAGTTCGGGCGGGAGCAGGGTGGCGCGCCAGCTCATGAGGAGGAACACGGCGCCGGCGGAAATGCCGAGCAACATGCCGTCGAGCGCCATGATCCCGATCCATTTGCCGAGCCAGATCTGCCAGCGCGGGATGGGTTTCACGGCAACGACCTGCATGTGGGAGTCATCGACGTCGCGGGCGAGCGTTCCGCAGGCCAGCCAGAGGGTGACCATGCTGAGCAGGGCGGTGATCACGCCGAGGGTGTAGGTCAGCAGGATCTGCGTGAACCCCCGCGCCGTCTCGTCGTGCTTGATGATCATCGGGAGCACCACGACGGCACCGAGCAGGACCACGATCAGCACCATGACCAGCCGGTAACGGAAGGCGGCGCGGACCGTCAGCCGGGCCACGGCGGTGATCTGCTGCAACGACGGGGGCGGAAAGGCGAACCCGGTCACCCCGCGCCGCGGGCGCAGTTCCTCGGGGATCACGCCGTCCCGCCGCGCCACCTGGGCAATGGCATCGACCCGGCTCCGGGCCACGATGCGTCCGAGGGATTCGCGGCCGCGATCCTCGTGGGAGAACGCGAGCCAGCCCGCGCCCCGGAACAGCGCGACGAGGCGGGGAACGAGGAGCGCGATGGCCAGCGCCACGGGTTCCTGGCGGAGCAACCCGGGCGCGAGCAGGCCGAGGACGAGGTCGATGAAGAGCAGCAGGAGGGCGCGCCCCCAGAGCCGGTGCGCGAACGCCCAGAGGAACGGCACCGGCACGGCGAGCCACGCGGGTCCGTCGTTCACCGCATGGAACGGTCCGCCGCGCTCGCGGAAAATCTGGAAGACGCGGGACATGCCTAGCGCTTGCGGTCGTCGCCGCCGAGCAGCGACGCGAGTTTGTCGTCGGCCTTCCCGAGGTCGGCGGTGCTGGGCTTCGGCGGCACCTCGCCCGGGCCGGGTTTCCGGGCCGGCGCCGGCGGCGGGGTGGATTCGGCGACCTTCGCGAGGTCCGCCAGCCGGCGATCGTCGACCGGGGCCGCGGGGGCGGGATCGGCGGCGGCGGCAGGCACCGCGGCGGGGGTCGGGGCGGCGGCGAGCAGGTCGAGCACGCGTTCGCCCTGGCCCTGGGTGCCGGGGGTCCCGCCATCGCCCTTGAGGTAGGCGGCGACGCGGCCGCCGGAGGTGGCGCCGGAGGTCTGGGCTTCGGCAGCCCTGGCCCGCTGCACGACGCCGAGGAAATAGTTCTCGAGATTCTGGGTCGGCGAATCGATGCGTACGGATTCGGGCGGCGCCTCGTGGCGGAGGATGTCGAGCACGCGATCCAGGGTGGCGCGGGAAATGACGGGGGTGGTGATCTGGATGGAGTCCCGCTCGGTGAGGAGCTCGCCGAGGGTGCCCATGGCCTGGATGCGTCCGCCGTAATAGATGACGACGCGGTCGCAAACGTCCTGCACGTCGGCGAGCAGGTGGCTGCTGAGGATGACCGTCTTGCCGCGGCGGGCGAGGGCGAGGATCAGGTCCTTGACCTCGCGGCATCCGATGGGGTCGAGGCCGGCGGTTGGTTCGTCGAGGATGACGAGGTCGGGATCGTTGATCAGCGCCTGGGCCAGGCCGATGCGGCGCTGCATGCCCTTGGAGAACTCGCCGACGACGCGGCGCTGGACGTTCTTGAGGCCGACCATTTCGAGGAGCTGCTC
>CAZSOV010000040.1:0-35119 GCA_964608505.1 uncultured Verrucomicrobiota bacterium | reverse complement strand
CGGTTTTCCCAGGCAACAGTGGAGGCCCAGTCTTCTATGTGCCGCCTCCGCCGAGCCTTAGCATCAACGGGGTCTCCCTCGTCCGTGTCCGGCAAGACACCGGGTTCATTGGCATCGCCGTTTCGTACATATCGTATGTTGACAGCGCAGTCAGCATGCAGACCGGAAAGCCTCGAATTACCTTTGAGGAGAATTCTGGACTTGCGAACGTGGTAACCGTCGCGGCGATAGAGGAATTGTGGGCGAGATCTGATTTTTCAATCTTCCTCGACACGATTGACAAGTCGACGCTGACCCTCGTGCGGTAATGTAGTCTGCACCCAATACGCGAAAGGGACTTGCGCCGCCCCCGTAGACTGGCGGGCGATTGGTGTCCGCCCCGCCCATCCGAACCCCTGCCGCGCCGGCCCCGACGCGCTTCCAGCTCGCGCTTCCGATCACCCTCCCCGATGACCGCCCGCTGATCCCTTTGGAGGCGGCGCAGATCATCCTCGACCTGGACGAGGACTCCGTCCTGGGCGAGATCGAGCGCGGGACCTTGGGCTGGGCTTGGGACATCCGCACGGAGGGGGCGACGCGGCGGGAGGTGCGGGTCTGGCGGCGCTCGTTGCTGCAAAGGGCGGCGGGGCAGGACGCCACGGCGGAGCTCGAGGGGGTGGTGGAATCGATCTTCAAGGCCGGGGAGGATTACCGCCTGATGCAGTTGGCCCGGTGGCTGGCGTGCAGCGGCTCCCATGTCAGCAACCTGATCCGCGACGGCCTCCTGGCACTGGTGGGCGACCGCCCCAAGCACAGCAGCGCTGCGGCGTACACGGTCGTCAGCCGGGCCTCGGTGCTGCGCTTCTTCGACTCCCGGCGAATCGCCTGACCGCTTCGCCCCACCGTGGGGCGGAGGGATAAGGCAAGGCGCTGATACGGTGGGCGGCGTGGAGTGTGGTGTGACATTTCGGCGGTCCGCAGCGAATTCACCCGCGCCGTTCGACGACGGCAGCGGGAATCTCTCCTCCCTGCGGACCGCCTTTCTCTTTCCCTCCTGCGCATGAGCCCGGATCCCAGCGACGGCGTGCTGCTGATGAAGTTGTTCGGCTTCGTGCTCGTGGCGTTGAACATCGCGAGCCTGGCCGTCGGGCTGTTGAGGCGGCCCAGCGAACGGCGCGAGATCACTCCGCAGCCTCTGGAGATCGTGGCCGGCGATCAGGCGTTGCCCCGGCGCGAGTGGGTGCTGAAGACAGCTCAGATCGATGCCGAGATCGCGGGGCTCAAGGGCGAGATGAGGTCCATCCAGACGGAACTCTCGGACCTGAAGGCGATGCTCGCTGGCGTCTCGGCGACGGCGGCGGCGCAGACTCAGGCGCTGGCCCAGCTCTCCTCGAAGCTCGACCGCCTGATCGAGCGGCATGACACGACCGCATGACCTCGCCGCGCCGTCGCCGTGACTGCCCACCAACGCCAGATGTACCGCCAGGCGCTCCTGGCCGTGGCGGATGCCAACGGGTCCCGGTTTGGCCTGACGGCGCCCACGTTCACGCTCTTCGCGCGCCAGTTCGGATTCGAGGAGACGACACCGGTGGCGGAGCGGGAGCTGGATTACCTGGTCGACAAGGGGCTGCTGGCCGAGGTGCCGCAGACGATCAGCCCGGAGGTGCGGGCGTGGCGGATCACGGCGACCGGACGCGATTTCCTCGCGGGCAAGGATGAATGAAACCCAAGACCCCCATGCTGCCGGCGCGGAAGCCCTCGGGGCGCCGTGGCCGGCTCGACAAGCTGCCGGAGCACGTGCAGGCGGAAATCCTGACGCGCGCCATGGCCGGGGAGCCGTGGAAGGACATCCGGGCCTGGCTGCGCGCCGAGAAGCGGTGCCGCATCAATTCGGACTCCGTCATCTCGCAGTGGTACTCGCGGCGCTCGTTGCAGCAACAGATCCAGCAGCAGATGGCGGCGCACGAATCGCAGGTGGACGCGATGGTGGATTTCCTGCGGCGGGAGCTGCCGGAGATCGAGCCGGAGAAGCTGGAGCGCTTCGGTCAAAACGCCTTCTCGGTGATGGCGCTGAAGAACGCGGATCCCAAGGTCTGGGCGACCATCTACCGGCTGAACCTCAAGGCCCGCGAGCTGGATCTGGACCGGCAGAAGTTGGCGCTGCTTCAACGCAAGGCGGAGCAGGCGGACCAGGCGAAGGAGGTCGTCACCTCGGCCCTCTCGCCGGAGGAGAAGCAGAAGGCCATGAAGGCCATCTTCGGCATCCCGATGTGAGCGAGCGACGCGCCAAACGAGCACGAAAGACGGCGGTGGCCACCCGGGCCGCGGCGCCGGCGCCGACGCCCGAGGTCCACGTGGCCGCGAGCCCGCTGGATCTGATGCTCTCCTACCAGCGGCGCTACCACGAGGATGGGGCGCGGTGGAAGGCGTGGCTGAAGAGCCGGCAGATCGGCGGCAGCTTCACGGCCACGGCGGAGCCGGTGGTCGATTGCTTCGCGGCGGCGCAGGCCGGGCGCAAGGTGGATTGGATCTTCTTCTCGGCAGGCGAGCGGCAGGCCCTGGAACTCCTGGAGAAGGCCAAGCAGTGGACGGAGACGTTCAAACTGGCCATCGCCGATCTGGTGGAGGATCGCGACACCACGGAGGCCCTGCTCAAGAGCGCGACGGTCACGTTCCCCGGGGGCTCGCGGATCATCTCGCTGCCGGCGAATCCGAACACGGCCCGGGGCTACAGCGGGCACATGCTCTTCGATGAATTCGCGTTCCTCGAACAGCCGGACGCGATGTGGCGGGCGACGTTCCCCATCGTCACGAACCCGCTCAAGGGGCAGCTGAAGTGCCGGGTGATCTCCACCCCGAACGGGAAGGACAACAAGTTCTACGAGATCGTCACCGGGAACAAACGCTTCTCGGTCCACAAGACGACGATCCACGACGCCAAGGCGGGCGGGTTGCCGGTGGACATCGACGAGCTGCGCGAGGCGCTGGGTGATCCCGATGGCTGGGCGCAGGAGTACGAGTGCGAGTTCATCGACGCGGCGGCGGTGCTCCTGCCGTACGAGTTGATCGCGCTCAACGAGAGCGTGGAGGCCACGCTGGCGGTGCCGCCCGAGTACTGGCACACGCGCAGCCAGTTCCCGCTGGACCTCGGCATCGATTTTGGTCGGAAGAAGAACCTGACGGTGTGCTGGGGGGCCGAGGCCATTGCGGATCTCCAGGTGACGAAGGAGGTGCTGGCGCTACGGAACATGCCCACGCCGCACCAGGTGGAGATCCTGCGGCCCCGGATCGCGAAGGCACGCCGCGTCTGTCTGGACTACACCGGCCCGGGGATTGGCCTGGGCGATTACCTGGTGGAGGAGTTCGGGGAGTGGAAGCCGGAGGAGCACCGCCTCGGGAAGGTGGAGCTCTGCACGTTCTCGAACCCGTTCAAGAACGAGATCTTCGCCAAGCTGCGGATGAAGATGGAGGCCCGCGGATGGCGGATCCCGGCGTCGCGGGTTGTGCGCGAGGACCTGCACAGCGTCCACCGGGTGACCACGGCGGCGGGCAACGTGTCGTACCGCGCCCCGATGACCGAGGACGGCCATGCGGACCACGCAACGGCGCTGGCGCTCTGCACCCGGGCGGCGGCGGAGGGTCCGAATGGCATCGTGGACCCCTCGGTGATCCGGATCGGGGGCAGCCGGATCGGGCGGCGGTTTACGCCGCGGAGGCTGGGACGATGAACAACGCGCCAGGATCGGTTTTACCAAAACCCGCTATCCTCACCCGCGCCGCGCGTTCCGACGCGACGGCAGCAGCGGCTTTGCGACGGCAGGGCATTCCCGTGGAGGAGGTCGAGCGATGAATGGCATGCGAACCCGGATGGCCCGGTTTCTGGTGCGGGCGGCGGCCGTGGTGGCCGGTGGGAGACCGCAAGGGATGGGGCGGCTGCTCCGCCCCGAGGTCCGCGACCGGTGGCGCCTGGGCCGGGTGGCCCAGTACACCCCCGAACAGGTGGAGATCGTGCTGCGCGGCGCCCTGGCCGGAGATCTGTGCCGCCAGTGGGAACTCTTCGACCTGATGGAGGAGACCTGGCCGCGTCTGGCCAAGAACCTCGCGGAGCTGAAAGGCGCGCTGGACGAGTGCGGCTGGACCGTGCAGGCGTGGGCACCTCGGGGTGGCCAGCCCTCCGCGGAGGCGGTGCGGCGGGCCGGTCTCCTGGAGGAAACGATCTGGCACATGGAGCCGGACCCGACCGCCGACGAGAACGATTGGGAGGGGCTGCTGCGGGATCTGGCGGATGCGTGGGGCAAGGGCGTCTCGATCCAGGAGCTGCACTGGGGGCCGCGCGAATACGCTGGCGGCACCTTGATCGGGCTGCGGGCCTCGCACTGGGTGCATCCGCGGTATTACGGCTGGCCGACGGCGGGCGGGGACACGGCGGATCGGCTCATGCTCCGGGTGCGCGAGCTGCCGGAGGGCGCGCGGGCGCAGCTGGGCGCGACGGCGGACGAGTGGGCGCCGTTTCCGCCGGACAAGTTCCTGATCGGGGTGGCGAAGCAACGCACGGCGCATCCGATCAGCGCGGCGATGCTGCGCACGTTGGGTTGGTGGTGGTGCGCAGCGAACTTCACCGGGGAGTGGCTGCTGAACCTCGCCCAGATCTTCGGCGTGCCGATCCGCTGGGCCACCTACGCTCAGGGGGCGTCCCAGGACGTCATCGATAATCTGGAGGAGATGCTGGAGCAGATGGGCTCCAGCGCCTGGGCCTCGTTCCCGAGCGGGACGACGCTCGAACTCAAGGAGGGCCTCAAGAGCGCGACGGACAATCCGCAGAAGGTCATGTTCGACGTGGCCGACAAGGTCTGCGACCTGGTCGTCCTGGGGCAGACGCTGACGTCGGACGTGGGGGACAGCGGGAGCCGGGCGCTGGGCGATGTCCACCAGGACATCCTGACGGGTCGCAAGAAGGCCCTGGTCGGCTGGGTGACCAAGACGCTGAACCAGCAATTCGTGCCGGCCTGGGCCCGGCTGAACTTCGGCGATACCCGGGAGTGCCCCTTTTTCATGCCCGGCGGCGAGGCCGAGGAGGACGCCAAGGTCCTGGCGGAGCGGGACGAGATCCTGCTCCGGGCGGGATTCCGGCTGCCCACGGGGTGGGCCTACGAGCGGCACAAGGTGCCGTTGCCCAAGGCGGGCGAGGAGGTGATCGGCGGCGAGGTGGAAGCGACGCCCGGGGACGGGCAGGACGACGAGCCGTCCTCGCCGGCGACGGCGACGGCCCGGGCGGTGCTGGTGCAGGCCAAAAGCGCCCAGGAGAAGCTGGCCGAGCGAGTCCTGGAAGATCTGACCGGCGTGGAAGCCAAGTGGCTGGCGGGGGCCAAGCCGTTCTTCCGCCGGCTGGTGGCGCTGGCCCAGAGCAAGCATGTGACGGACGGCGATTTCATCGAGGCGCTGGAGCGGGCGCAGCGGCAGATCCCGGATCTGTTCGACAAGCTGGATCCGCGGGCCGTGCAGGACGCGCTCGAGCGCGCCATGGGCGCGGCAGTGGTGAACGGGGCGGTGGCGGGATTCCTGAAGCGAGGTGGGGGATGATCTCGATCACCGTCCACTCCGCCGACCTGCAGGCCCGCTTGCAGCGGGTGCTGGATCGCACGGAGCGGCCCGCGGGGATGCTGCGGATCGTGGGGCGGGAGGTGGGCAACCGATTGCGGGTCCATTACCGCGAGAAGCAGAAGACCCCGAACCGGCTGGGCGGCAAGCGGACGAACTTCTGGCTCCAGGTGGGCCGCTCCGTGCAGCAGCCGCAGCTCCGGGGCGCGACGACCGTCGTGGTCTCGATCAATCACCCGGCCATCGCGCAGAAGGTGCGCGGGGGCCGGATCGTGGCCAAGCGGGCCCGGTTCCTGACGATCCCCGTCTCGCCCGAGGCGTATGGGCGCACCGCGGAGACGCTCGCCCACGAGAAAGGCATTCTGCTCTTCGTGCTGGGGAAGCCGGACGGGCAGAAGGGCGTGCTGGCGGAGCTCAGCACCACGCGAGGGATCGTGGTGCATTACCTCCTCCGTCGCTCGGTAAACCAGGCGCCCGACCCCACGGCGTTGCCGCCCCTGGCTGCGCTGGAGACGGCCGCGGTGGAGCGGGCGGAGGCGGCTTTGGCACGGGAGATCGCATCATGAACAAGGACCTATTGGTACAAGCCCGCCTCGGCGGGGGCCTGCCCACGCTGCTGGGCGACGACGCGGGCGCCACGCCGGCGCTGCCGGACGAGATCCAGTGGATGCCGCCGGGCCAGCACCAGGTGACGCCCCACGTGAATGGGCAGCCGCGGGAGATGACGCTCACCGTGGACGAGTCCCTGGCGAAAGCATTGGCGCCGATGGTGGAGGGGATGCGTGCGGCGGCGGCGCGGGGCGAAGGCGACGTGCCCTATCTGGACTTCAACCACGCGGATGGTCCGGCGGCGGCGGAGGTGCTCGGCCTACGGTGGGGAGGCGAGCATCCGAAGGAGGGTGGTATTCGTGTGCGCGTTCGCTGGACGGCGGCGGGCCGCGAGGCGCTGGAGGGTCGGACCTACCGGCGATTCTCGCCCCAGTGGTGGACCGATCCGAAGACGGGGAAGCCCGTCGGAGTGGGGGTCAACATGGGGGGGCTCGTGAACCGCGCCGCGTTCACCACGATTGCGTCGGTCCTGGCCAAGGACGGCGCCCAACCCGAAACGACCATGACCGAAGCCGAGAAGAACGAGATCAAGGATTTGCTGACGAGCGCCACCAAGCCGCTCGCCGACCGCCTCGTCGCACTGGAAACCAAGGCCGCCGCGGGGCCGGACCTGAGCGGCGTCACCAACCGCCTCAAGGCGCTGGAGGATTCGTCCGCCGCCGGTGCCCTCACCACGGCCCGGGCTCGCGTCCAGCAGATCGCCGCGGAGGGCCGGCTGTGCCCGCAGGACACGGACGGGCTGGAGGCCTTCGCCAAAGCCGGCGCCGCCGATCCGAAGGTGTTCGAAACGCTCGCGAAGCTCCCCGTGAACCCGGCCTTCCAGAAGGTGACCGGTAGCGGAGGCAATCCGGGCGGCGGGCAGCCGACCACGTTTGCCGAGGCCTTGGCCGCGGCCAAGGCCGCCGGAGCCAAGACCAAATCGGAGGCGCTGGACGTGGCGATGGCCAAGCATCCCGAGCTCTACCAGGCGTGGGTCAAGACGGGCGGCAAGCTCGACTGATCCGCGACCACCAACCCACCCGCAACCCTATACCAGATCGCTATGGCACAAACCGAAAACTCCAGCGGCTTCAAGACCTTCCAGGCGACGGCCGCCGCCCTCGCGCTCGGTGCGCGGGTCAAGGTGGACAGCAACGGACTGATCTCCGTGGCCGCGGCCAACGAAGCTGCGGTGGGCGTGACCGTGGAGGCCGTGGCGGCCTCCGGGTACGGCACGGTGAAACTCTTCTCCGCGCCGGGCACGTTCATCTGCCTGGCGGGCGTGGCGATCACGCGCGGCACGCAGGTGTTCCCGGCAGCGAGCGGAAAGATCGCCGCCACGGGCACCACGGCCCTGAACCTGGTGGCCCTGGAGGCGGCGGGCGCCGATGGCGACTTGATCGAGTGCGCCCCGGTGTTCAAGGGCGCCTGAGCAGAGCCCCCCGCGACGTAACAAACGAAGACCCAAGAAAGGAATCTGAAGCATGTACCCAACCAGCGGCGCCACCATCCGGGGCGACATCATGGCGAAGCTCGAGGAGGCGGTGGCCCTCGACAAGTTCTTCATCGGCCAGCAGGTGATGCCGGCCATCGGCGTGGACGTGAAGTCGGCCACGTACCCGAAGCTCGACATCGCAGGCGCGGCCCTCGCGACCTCCGGCGATACCGTCCGCACCCGGGGCGGCTCGTACGGCGAGATCTCCCGGAAGTGGGGTTCGGACACGTACGATTGCATCGACCGCGGTCTCGAGGAGGCGGTGGATGACACGGACGTGCGCGATCTGCGCCGGTTCTTCAACCTCGAAGTGGCCACCGCGAAGCTCGTGCTGCGCAACGTGCGCACCGCTCACGAGCAACGCGTGGCGGCGGCGGTGATGAACACCACGAACTTCGGCGCCGCCACCAACAGCGCCGTGGCCTACACGTCCGCGAACCGGGCGACGCTGAGCTTCGTGGACGACGTGCTCCAGGCCATCGAGCGGATCACCGACAACGGGGCGGAGGCGAACACCATCGTGCTGTCCTCCGCCGTGTACCAGCGCATCCGCCAGGGCACGCTGGTGAAGGAGTTCGTGGCGGGCAGCCTGGAGAAGGGCGCCCTGGTCAACGCCACCAGCCTCGCCGCGGCCTTTGCCGATCACGGCATCCGTCAGGTGCTGGTGGGTCGGGCGCGGGTGAACACCGCCAACAAGGGCGCGGCCAAGAGCATGTCCTCCGTGTGGGGGAACTCCTACGTCTGGGTCGGCGCCGTCAACCTGGGGGCCAGCCGGATCGAGGACGCGCTGAGCGGCGGCGCCGGCTTCACCCTCGTCTGGAATGCCGAGGGCGGGATCTTCGTGTCCGAGACGTACCGGGACGAGAAGCGCCGCTCCAACATGGTGCGGGTGCGCCAGAACACCGCGGAGAAGATCGTCGATCCGACCTGCGGGACGCTCATCGGCACGCAGTACAGCTGACCGTCGCCCGGGGTTCCGCCGGGGCCCTGCCGGGCCTTGGCGGAACCCGCGCCGGTGCCACCGCCACCGATCCCATGCCCTTCACCTCCTCCGACCTCCTGCTCTCCGACTCCGAGCTCGCCCAGATCACGGACGCGCTGGAGAACACGGGCGAGAACGACCCGATTGCCCGGGTGCTCGCGGAGTGCGAGGCGGTGGTGGCGGACTACACCGCTCGATTCGAGCTCACGGAGGCGCGGCGGTTGCGCCTCGTGCGCGGCCTGGCTCCTGCCGAGTTGTACCGCCTGGCCAGCGGGACGGTGCCGGAGCACCACGAGAAAATGCGGGAGGCGACCATGCGCGAGCTCGAGGGCATCCGGGACGGCAAGTTTCCCGATCTGGCTCCGGCCCAGACCCAACCCACGCCGGCGGCGCGGGCCAAATGGGGAAGCCGCACCCGCCTCCGCTCGCGGGAGGAGTACGCGTAGATGCCGGCCACTCTCCAGCTGCGGACGACGTCGGAGGTCGTGGCCGCCATCGAGGCCGCCCTCCAGGCGGCTCAGTGGACTCCGCCGGGAGGCTCGGCGCAGTCCGCCTTCGAAACGGTCCGCCGGTTTGATTCCACGGAGCTCGTGCGTGCCTTCGAGGAAATCCTCGTGGCGCAGAAGTCGCGGGTGGCCTTCGTGGTCGCCGGGGGCGAGCGCTGGGACGACGACTCTTCCACGGTATCCCGGTTGCGTGCCCGCCGCCGGTTCGACGTGTCGGTCCTGGTGTCCGACCGCGTGCTGGGGAACCGCTCCGAGTCGATTTACGGCAACGCGACCCACCCGGGGGCCGCGTCGCTGAAGGACCTCGCGTTGGTCCAGGTAACGGGACGGTTGCTCGGCGCGCCCAGCCCGTGCCACGCGATCCCCGGGGAGGCCGACCTGTTGTTTGTGGAGCGCCTGGAAGACTCCGGCAAAACGCTGCCCGGGCGGGTGGCGTACCTGATCGATTTCACGGTTGTCGGGGGATACCTGACGGCCGAGCTCGGTAACGGACCCGCACACTAGATCCCACCATGCTCACCGAACCCCGCGCCCTTGGCGCACACCTGTACTTTTTCCGCAATGGCGCCAGCTACACGGTGCCCAGTGCCGGCACGGCCTCGAAGACCGCCAAGCCCGGCGCCGCCGACACCGGGTGGATCGACTTCGGCACGCTGAAGGACGTGCAGGTCGAGAAGCAGAGCACCAACATCGAGATCTTCGGCGCGACGCCTGGCCAGTTGCGGCGCACCAAGGTGCTGGAGACGAAGAAGACCCTCGATCTGAGCTTCACCTGCACCGATCTCTCGAACCTCCTGCTCGAGCTCACGTTCGGCACCGGCGCGCTCGCGAGCAACGCCACCCAGGCCAACCCGCTGGAGGGAGCGGAGGTGGAGGGCTGGCTCAAGGGCCAAATCTACGACCACCGCGATGCTCAATGGATCGTCTTCGATCTCTGGGTGGCGATCAAAGCCGAGGGCGCCGTCAGCCTGAACTCGAACGACGGCCAGCTGAACGAGGTGAAGCTCAAGGCCTACGGGCTCCACAGCAGCCTCAACACCCTCACGCTCCAGTCCAGCTAGTCCGGGGAGCGCCCTCCCGACCCCAGCCGCACCCAGCATGCAGGACACCGTCGCCGATTACCTGGTCGAAGCGTCTCCCGCGATCGTCTACGCGACGTCCGGCGGGCACGCGGATGCCACGTTCACGGCGCCCTGGGACGGTTGGATCATCGCGAAAAGCACGGCGGACACGAACCTGATCCTCTACGGGGTGGGGGCGGAGCAGGTCGCGCTGGCCAAGGCCGCGTTCCTGAATGGCTACCCGGTCGTCGGCGGCGAAGTGGTGATCCTGCGGATCACCAATGGCGTGGCCGGCGGGCGCGTGGACGATCCGGCGGCGGACGATTGCCAGTTTCTGCCCCGTGCCGCCTCCATCACCATCGTCGGCGCGAGTTTCGACAACAACGGGGCCTCCCCGGTGACCATCTCGGGCGCCAGCTTCGACAACGGGGCCGCCAGTCCGATCACCATCCCCGGTGCGAGCTTCGACAACGAGGCCGCAAACCCGGTATCCGTGGCCGGCACGAGCTTCGACAACGGAGGGGCCAGCCCCATCACAATTCCCGGGGCGAGCTTCGACAACGGAGGGGCCTCTCCGGTGACGATCCCCGGCGCTAGCTTCGACAACACCGGGGCCCAGGCCATGGTGCTGGAGGGCGAACAGTCGCCGGTCTCCGGCGTCCAAAGTCCCACGTCGCCAACGACGGTGGCCCACACCGACACGCTCGTGGCTGGCACGAACTACCTGGTGCAGGTGGGCAGCCGTGCGGCGCCGGTCACCATCAACCTGCCTGACCCGGGCGCGCTCGGGCAGCGCATCGAGATCGTGGACGTGTCCGGTCAGGCGACGACGTACGCGATCACCGTGTCCGGAGGCACCCGCGACATCGAGACCACCGGGGTGAAGACCTACGTCATCAACCGCACCCAGGCCGTCCTCGCGCTCTACTACACCGGCACCTACTGGAAGCTCTTTTGACCGATGATCACGTCCTTCAATGCCACCACGACGGCCACCTCGATCAGCACGGCCAAGCCGCGGGCCGGATTGGCTCTTCAGAACTTGAGCGACACCCCGATCTACGTGGCGTTGGAGGGCAGTAGCGACGTGACGGCGTCCGGGGGCGCCAAGCCGGGCATCATGGTCGGCGCCAACGGCGGCACGCTGACCCTCGCCGGGCCCCACACCACGGCGCACGCGATCTACGTGATCCACGGTGGCAGCGGGAACAAGGCGGGCGTGATTCAGGAGTGGTAATCTCATGTTCAACCTATTCCAACCCGTCGATTCCGAAACCGCCGCCAACAAGGCGAACAAGGACGGTAGCGACCTGACGTCGCCCTCGAATTGGCGGGCGGGTCTCGACGTGCCGAGCCATGCCGCGGCGCGGCGCGGGGCGTTCCTGGCCGGCCAGCCCGGCGTGTTCTTCGATGGATCGACCTCCGAGAACATCGCCGTGGCGCTGAAGGGCGCGGTCTTGGGCACCGGACCGGTCTCGGTCTGGATCCGGTTCCGTTGCCCGAGCGCGAACCCGAGCGTGGCCTTGAACATCTTCTCCCTGTTCGTCGCCTCCGCGAACCAGCTCTCCTGCGACATCGACACGAGCGGGAACCTCAGGCTCTGGCGGACCTACGCGAGCACGTTGGTCTCGTCTTCCGCCGCGCTGATCGGCACGTACGGAGGGAAGGTCATCGACCTGGTGATCACCCGGTCCAACGCATCCGGCTCCACGGCGGATCTGGTGGCCTACGTCGACGGATCGGCGGTCATCTCGGTCGCCGGAGCGGCGAGCGGCGGCATCGATTTCGTGGACGGCGTGGTCTTCAACGTCGGCAACTACGGCACGGGAGCCGGCACCAACGCGCTCCTGGGTACGGTCTATCGGGCCGTCGTCTTCAACCGCTCGCTCAGCGCGGCGGATGTGGCCAGCCTGATCGAGTACGGCATCTCCCCCGAGGATCAATGGGGAGTGGCATCGTCGCTCTACTCCTCGAACTTCTCCGCGGGTGCCGACTCGTGGGCCGATGCGACGGCGACCAGCACGGTCACCGCGCCCGACACCGCGCCGGACGCCAGCACCCAGTGGATCTCGAATCTACGGGGTGGGAGCTCCGGGCGTCTGGACCTCACCCGCTCGATCTCCACGCTGGTGGCCGGCAAGCGGTACCGGGCGACCGCGAGCGTTTACAACGCCAACATCGGGTCGAACAACTATTTCACCTTCGGCACGGGCGGCGCGGCTCCCGTGGCTGGCACCTCGGTCGCGTTGGTGGCGTCCGGCGCTGGCGGCACGGTGTCCGGGGAGTTCGTGGCCACGAACACGAATCTCCGCCTCGGACCTGCCGCGTCGGCGGATGGAGCGAATGCCGCCTCCGTGGCAGCGGCCTCGAAGTGGTTCGCCAAAAGCGTCTCGGTGACCCGGGTCGGAGCCATCATCGATTTGGATTTCACCTGGGGCGTTGGATTCCAGTTCCCCGACCGCAGCGGGAACGGGTTCACCGCGGACGCGGCGGGCTCTCCGGAGCACGTCATTCCGTTGCGGGGGGGCAGTCTGGTGTTCGAGAAACGCTTTTTGCACAGCGAGATCTCGGCCTCGACCGGTACGACCAAGATCGTCGACCTACCAGCCAAGGCTGGCCTCGTTCGAATCGAGATGCGCGTGGATACGGCCATGGACTCGGGCCGCATCTGCTACGTCGGGACCGCGGGCTCGCCTACCAAGTGGGGCGGCATGGCGGGCGACGCGACTGGCAACTCCTGCCTGGCTTCCTCCGCCGGGAATTCCGTGGCCCAGAGTGAGAGCACAACCACGCCGATCTACGTCCACAAATCGGCCTCGTCCACAACCGGATATGTCAGCATCCGCATCGAAATCCAGATCCGAGCCTAGGAGCCATCCATGAGCCAAAAAGTCATCGTCGTCACCACCAAGCCCGAAGCCAACCAAGCCGAGTATGCGGTCAAGGACACGGCCACCGGGGAGTACGTCGCCCACGGCATTCTGATCCCCGTGCCGCTGGAATCGCTGTCCCCGGAGCAACAGGCGGCCTTGGGCGCGGCCCGTGCCGTCATGGGCCAGCTCGCCCTCAGCCACGCCCAGGCCAACGGGTTCCCCGACGCCACGCTCTGAACCCCGTCCGTGGCCGTCCATCGCACATTTGACGGGGACGTCGTCGTGGTCGGGGCCATCAAGCCCGAGGGCGGGATTGAAGGCTACGTTCCCGAGGCGCCGAACACGGCGGACGCATTCGTGCGCAAGGGTCTGGCGTGGGTGGTGCTCTCCTGGGCGCTCTTGCCGGACCCTCCCATCGACGATGATGCGCCATCGGACACGAAGATCTATGCGCGGCAGGACGGTGCTTGGGTTGAGATCTTCAACCTGAGCCCGTTCGATGTGGAGTCCATTGCCCAGGAGGTGATGGATGCGTGGGCGGAGGGGCGGTCGGTGACCGGGGGCATCAGTTTGGCTGGCGGTGGAGAGCTCGACGAGGATCAAGTGCTTACTCTCCTGAACGACGAGCCCGCCCCGGGAAACAGCCAGTACTACGGGACCGACAGCGGAGGCACCAAGGGATGGCACGCCCTGCCCTCGGGTGGTGGCGGGGGCGGTGGCACCACGGCCATCACGAAGAAGACGGCGGCGTACACCGCGACGTCGTCCGACCAGACCATCATCTGCGAGTTCTCCTCGGACGAGGATTTGACCCTGCCCGTGACCGGCATGCCGGACGGGAAGCTGTTCACGGTTGTGCGGGTGGGTGGATCCGGACTGGTGGTGGTGAAGGACGGCACCGGTTCGACCCTGCGCAGCATGAACACGGCGCACGCATCTTCGACGTGGGTCTGGTGCGCGACGGACTCCGCCTATTACCAGATCGCCTACATCGCCGGCACCTGATCCGATCCATGCGCATCCACATCCAGCCGACCGATCCACCCCAGACCCTTGACCGCGTCGCGTCGACGTTTCGGGACGGCGCGGTGGAGATTGTCCTGGCTCCCGGAGAGTACTGGACCGGGGGGGCGTGGGGCGCCGGCGCGAACTGGGAGCGCATGCAGGCCCCCGGGGTGTTGCTGCGGCCCGACAACGGCACCGCGAAGGTCAGTCTCGCCGACAGCGCGCCCAGGTCGCTCGACGGCAAGCCGCGTCCGGAGCGGGATCTGCGCGTCTGGACCTATGGCCACGGTGCCCGCATCCAAGGCATCACCTTCGACGGGCGCCAGGCTGCGTTCCCCGATCACTTCGTGACCGCCGGCGTGCGGGGTGTGGGAGGATCGGAGTTCGAGGACGTCTGGGTGACTGGCTTGCGTGGCCGATACAAGTCGCCGGACAAACCGGGAATCGAGGCGTTTGGGATTTCGTCCATCGGCCCCGATGGCGGTTCGCGTTGGCGCCGGTGCGGCGTGAAGGACTGCGCCGAGAACGCCTACGTCAGCGCATTCAACGTGGGCCACACAGGGCCGTCCCCGGCGCGGAGCGAGCTGGAGAAATGCGTCGCGGAACCCGGCGTCGGAAACTGGATGGGGTATGGGGTGAACCAGAACGTCGATCTGATCGGGTGCAGTTCGAAGAACGTCGTGGCCCACGTGTACAACGACACCGCCGAGACAAACTCCATTTTGGTCGATGGCGGTCGGGCAACCCGCGTCCAGAAGCTCCTGTCCCTGGTGAGCGTCGACGGGAGCGCGAAGCGGGGGGTCACGATGTCGGGGGTCGATTGCGAACTCGTGCCCGATGGCAAGGGGGATGCCTGGGTCATCGAGCTGTGGAATCAGTCCAACCGTCCGGCGGATCTCGGCGACATCCTGATGGAGCAGCTCTCCATCGAGTCTTCGGCGGCCCGCACGCATGTCGCCATCGCGTCCCCCTCCGCCGTCCGTCCCGTCGTGGTCCTTTCCTCCCGGCTGCCGGGCAGCCTCGTCGCCCCTTTCCATTCCTCCGTCCTCCTCCGCCGCTGCACATCATGAACACCGCCATCCAACATCCGAATCACCCTCGCAACCTCGCCCGGTTCATTTTCGGCATTTTCGCCATGGCGTTCATCTTCGCCGTGCTCGCGGTTGCCACCGGGTGCCGCTCGCGTGTGCCGGACGTCGCCGCCAGCCGGCTCGTGTACCAGCGTGACGCGGCGGACGGCTCCACCATCAAAATCGACCTTTGGTCCCCGCGGGAGGTGGAGATCGGTGGCGCGACCATCAATCCCGCCACCGGCGAGCTGACCATCACCAACTACTCCGCCGTGCCGAATCAGGCCGCCCTACGCGCCCGAGTCGACGAGGTCTCGCAGCAGCGGGAGATGGCGAAGGAGTACCTCACGTTGGGGAAGGAGTTGGGCGCGCTGGCGGTCCTCGGCTGGACCGGGCGGGAGGCTCGGCAGGCCCCCGGCACCACCTCCGCCGGCCCGCTCTCGCCCGAGGCCGTGGCCCAGATCGTGGCGGCGCTGCGGGCTGCCACCAACGCGCCCGCCGTGGGCACCAACGCCGTTGCCCGGTGATTCCCGAGAAGTACATGGCGGCGGATTGGCGGCGGTGCCGGGTCTTGCTGTTCCGAGGCCGCGGGCTGCTCTCGGCCTTGATCCGGTGGCAGACCCGCAGCACGTACGCGCACGCCGCATTCCAACTGCCCGACGGTCGGGTGCTGGAGTCCTGGCCAGGCGAGGGTGTGCGTGTGACCACGCTGGCGGACCGGGACGGCGTGGAACGGTTCTCGGTCCCGGCGCTCACGCCGGCCCAGTGGCGCGAGGCCATCGGATTCGCGTTCCGTGAACTGGGGGCCAAGTACGACTGGATCGGGGTCGCGCGCTTCGTCTCGCGCCTGAGGGGCCCTTCGAATGATCGCTGGTTTTGCTCGGAGTTGGTCGCGGCGGCCATCTCCGAAGCTGGGTTGCGGCTCCTGGACCGGGTGCCGCCGGTGGAGGTGTCGCCCCATCTGTTGTCGTTGTCGCCGCATCTCGTGAAGGAGGAAGAGTCATGATCGAAGCGAAGTTGCAGCTGGAAGCCGGAGGCGAATTGGCCGTGCGGATCCGGACGCTGCGGGTGGGCGACTACCCGGCGGCGTTCCTGGCGTGGGAGAAGGAGGACGAAGCCCGTCTCCTGGCGTTGGTGGGACTGCCCGAATCCGGCGACGGCGATCTGCCGCATGGCTGGGTCCAGACGCTTTCCCAAGCGGGTTACGAGCAGGCCGTGGGCGCGCTGTACGAGGCCAACCCCGGTTTTTTCGGCTACTGCGTCCGGAGGGCGATGAACCGGCGCCTGCGGGACGGCGGCGGTCTGCCGGCGCCGTCCGGGTCCCGTGGCGGACGGTAGTGGCGGCGCTGGCTGCCGACTGCGGGATGACCATGACGGATGCCGATCTACACACCCTCGAGGATCTGGAGTTGCTCGCCCGGGCGCACCGACGCCGGCGGGCGGCGGAGACGCTCCGGGCGGTGCAAGGGGTGGTCAGCGGATGGGATCGGCGGGCGTGGCAGTCGTGGCAGGGTGAGCTGCTGAGGCAAGTCCGAGGGGAGGAGACATGAGCAATCCCAAGGTCCAGATCGAGATCACGTCCAAGGCCAAGCAGGCCAACGCAGAGATTCTCGACACCAAGAAGAATCTGGATGCCCTCCAGAGCATGGCCGCCCGGGCGGCGGGGCTCCTGGGGTTGGCCGGGGTCGGGATCGCCACGGCAGGGGCCGTCTCCGCCGGCCTCCAGTACAACACCGTCCTGGAGTCCCAGGCGGTGGCCTTCAAGACCCTCCTGGGTTCCGCCGACGCCGCGGCCCGGCGGATGGAGGATCTGGCGGACTTCGCGGCGGCCACGCCCTTTGAACTGCCGGAGATCGTCAACGCTTCGAAGCTCCTCCAATCGTTGACCCAGGGGGCGCTGGCTTCGGGCGACGCGCTGCGTCTGGTGGGCGATGCGGCCGCCGTCAGTGGACGGTCCTTCGAGGAAGTGGCGATGTGGGTGGGGCGGCTGTACGCCGGCCTTGAATCCGGCACCCCGGTGGGCGAGGCGACGCTGCGCCTGATCGAGATGGGGCTGATGTCCGGCGAGACCGCGCGGAAGCTCAACTCCCTGGCGGAGACGGCCCAGAGCTCGCAGCGGGCGATGGAGATCATCCGGGAGACGTTCAGCAAGACGTCCGGCGCGATGGCCGACATGTCCCAGACGATGGCGGGCATGCAGAGCACCCTGGCAGACACCATGCGGGCCCTGGCGGCGGACGCGGTGCTGCCGGTGTGGGAATCGCTCAAGAACGCCGTCCGTGGGGTGCTGGAGTCATTGGGGGCCATGCCGACCGCCCTGGAGGCAATCGGCGCTGCGTCCACGGGCAGGCAACTCTCGATTCTCGGCCTCGGCTCCGCCGCGACGGAGGATGCCAGGAAGGCGAACCTCGCCCAGTTGACGCGCATGCGGGCGGAAGCGGAGGCAGCTTTGGCGGGGCATCGGGCGCGATTGGTCGCTGCCCAGGCCGAAGCGGAGTCCAACGCCCGTTTGCCGCTCTTCCTCGGAAACGCCAAAGGCATTGCTCTCGCTCAGGAGAAGTCGGAACTGGAGGATAGGATCACGGCCCTGCAACGCGAGATCAACGCGATGAATGCCGTGGCGGCGCGGTTGGATACCGCCAGCGCCAAGGCCAAGGCAGCCTCGGGATCGGCGGATCAGGCCGAGCGTGCCGCCCTGAACGAATTGGGTCCGACGATCTTTCCCGGAACCTATTACAACGAGGTCGAGGCGCGAACGCAGCAAGCACTGGCCGCGAAGCAGGCAGCGCTGGATCTCGACAGCGAAGATGCCTTCTGGGTCGAGCAGGCCAAGCGCGACTACGCGGAGCAGAATCGGCTCATCGAGCAGGCCAACCGCGAGAAGGAGCGCTCCGTCGAACTTGCCGCCGAGGAATCCCGACGGCGGAAGGAGGCGGACTACGGGCGCTCCTACGTGGGCGGCACGCAGCAACGGTGGGAGGACTGGCAGAGCTCTTCGGCCCATGACCAGGACGTGGGGGCCGGCATGATCGCGGGCTGGCAGAACAGCATCATGCAGCTCGGCACGGTGGCGGAAAACGCGGGCCGGATGATCCAGAACACCATCGGCGGCGCGATCAACAGCGTCTCCCAGGGGATCACCGGTCTGATCACCGGGACGATGACGTGGGCACAGGTGCTGCGCCAGATCGGCACCAGCATCATCCAGACGGTGATCGACGGGATTGTGCGGATGTTCACGGCCTGGATCATGAAGCGGATTGCCGCCTCGGCCGTGGAGAAGGCCAGTGCCACGTCCGAAGCGGCGGCGAAGGCCCCGGGCGCGCTGATGGACTCCATCTCGTCCTTCGGTATCGCGGCGGCGGTCGGTGCGGCGGCCTTCATCGCGGCCATGGCGCTGGCGGGTGGCTTCCGCGAGGGTGGGTATACCGGGGATGGGCCGGTGGACGAGGTGGCGGGTGTGGTGCATCGAGGCGAGTACGTGGTGCCGGCCTCGGTGGTGCAGAGTCTCGGGGTGGATCGGCTCTCCGCGCTGACCACCATGGAGGCGCCCGCGTCGCGGCCCGCGGGCGGCGGGGCCTCGGAGCGTCCGCTCAACATCCACCTGCACCACGACCGACAAGCCTTCCTCGCCGCGTACCGCGACGATTTGGAGGCCATCGCTCTGGATGTCTACCGGCGCCGCTCGGCCTGAGCCATGATCCGCACCACCTGGCAATCCCAGACGGTCCGCCTGATCACCGAGGTGCCGGACGGCCCGGTCTCGGGCCGCTTCACCCTCCCCACCGAGAAGGTGCGAGGCCTGACGGGTCGGGAGGGGCGCCGGGCCCTCGGGGCCAGTCTGCGAGTGGATCTCCGATGGGAGGCCACTTTGACGGGTGCGCAGATCTCCGCACTTCGAGGCGAGCTCCAGACGGACGGGGCGGATACCGACCTGCCGTTCATCACGCCATTCTGGCCGGGCATGGTGCGAGCCGCCGAGGTGGCCGACACGCCCCTCGGCTCGGCAGGCTGCTGGGTCGCCTGGCGGGCGGATGGCTCCCACTGGGTCCTCGCCGCGGATGCCGCCGGAGTGCTGGCGGTGCTGGCGGAGGTCGATTACGCGGCGCCCGGTCTCACGGGGCGGCTGGACGTCGAATCGGAGGCGGTGGAACCGGCGGTCACCCGGGTGCGCCTGAACTTTCGCGAGGACGGCGGGAGCGCTCTCGCTCCCGTGGCGGAGACGTGGGCACTGGGGCCGGCGCTGCCGGACGGGTCCCAACCCAAGGTCAGCCGGTGGTCGGCGGACTGGCGGCGGAACCCCGGCACGGGGTCCGCCGAGGTGGAGGTGGAGCGCCGGCAGATCGGGGCCGCCCGGGCCGTGGCGAGCGCGTATCATCCCCAGATCGCCGAGCGGATTGTGCAGGCGCAGGCGAGCCTGGTGGGGTTGGGGCAGGTGGCCACGTTGCTGCGCTGGTGGCAGGAGGTGCGGGGCGATGTGGAGGCGCACTACGCGACGACCCTGCTGACGGACGCGCACTTGGAGATCCCGGCGGCAGCGGGGGCCACGACGTTGCAGTTGTTGGACGCCGAGGTGCTCGGCGCCAATCGCCTGCTGGTGCTGGAGGACGGGGTGGGCGGTCAGGAATGGGTGCGGATCCAGTCCATTTCCGGGGATGTCTGCACCCTGACGACCCCGCTGTCGCGCGCGTGGGCCGCGGCGACGACCCAGATCTCGCTATCGATGTTGGCGCGGCATGCCACCGCCGAGCTGGAGGTGGATTTTCACACGCCCGGATACGCCACGGCGGCGCTGGCCTGGCGGGAGGTGCCGGCGGAGCTGCAACCGGCGGCAGGCGAGACGAGGGGGACGACGTTGGGGGCGGAGGCTACCCTCGCCTGGCTCTACGAATTGAGCGTGGAGCGCGTGGGCGGCACGCCCGAGGTGACCCGCCTGACCGGGTACGAACGGGACCTGACGGCGTCCGGGCAGACCTGGACGACGTGGCCGGTCGAGCATGGAGAGATCCGCCAGTCGCTGCGGCTGGAGCGGGACGAGTTGCAGATCCGGATGCGGTATCGGGAACCGCTCTCCCTGTACCTGCCCGGGCGACATGATGCCGTGTTGCGGGTCGCGGTGCGGCGCTGCGTGGTGTCGGGCGGGGCGGGGAGCAGTGTCGAGCAGGTGTGTGGCGGGGAGGTCACCGGGTCCGAGTCCGACGGGCCGTTCGTCACCTTGTCGTGCGGCGGGATCAATCGGCTGTTTGGGCGCCCCGCACCCCGTTACCTGATGCAGACGGGGTGCAATTACGGCCTCTTCGAGAGCCGCTGCGGTCTGAGCCGCACCGGCTGGAGCGTAGGGGCCGTGGTGGCCGCCCTGTCCGGTGCGACGGTCACCATCGGCACGTTGGTGCCCGGCGGCGCGGTGCCCGTGGGGTGGGGAGGGGCCCACTGGTTCGCGGGCGGGTATCTCGAGCGGGCGGGTGGACGCCGGGCCTTGATCCTGGACAGCGCCGCGCTGGGCAGCGGTCAGGTGGTGCTGACGCTGGTGGCGGTCGTGGTGCCGGCGCTGATGGTGGGGGAGGCTGTCACGGTGGTGCCGGGCTGCGATGGTCTGCATGCGACCTGCGTCGAGAAGTTCGATAACGGGGTGAACTTCGGGGGGTTCCCCTTCGTCCCGGATCGTTCGCCCCAGTTCCAGCCGCTGAACCAATCCGGATCGAGGGCCGGCAAGAAATGAGGACACCCGTTGAACTGGACCGCCTGGTCGCCGCCGCCCGGGCCTGGGAAGGCACCCCGTTTTGCGCCGGGGCGGCGGTGCGCGGGCGCGGGGTCTGCTGCCATCGCCTTGTCCACGAGATCCTGATCGAGGCGGGGTGGCTACCGCGGATCGAGGCTCCGGCGGGGTCGCCCGTGTGGGGGGCCGCGGCCAATCACAGCCTGATGGAAGCGTGGTTCGATGGGCCCGGAGCCGAGTGGTTCGCGTCCGTCCCTTGTGGCAGCGCGGAGCCGGGTGACGTGCTGGGGTGCCGGCTGGGCCGGTGTGTGCATCACCTGGCCCTTCTGCTTCCCGGGGGTGCGGTGGCTCAGGCGGTCGCGGGCTCCGGTGCCAGCATCATCCCGGCGGTGCCGCAGGCCTGGTCCAAACGGCTCGCCCGGGTCTGGAGGGTGCGATGAACAAGGCTCCTGCAACTGCCGAAACGGATGCCGTGCCGATTGGCGACGAGGAGATGGCCACGCACCAGGAGGCGGTGCCGGCACCCTATCTCGCGGGCACCCGCAGGGTGGCCCTGCGCTGGATGACGGGGGCACTGGATCGCGTCACTCAACAGGCGCCGGATGCTCCGGCGGGCAAGAAATGACACCCCCGATGAACCCAGCCGAAAAGTACCTGGCGCTCCTGCGCCGCGCTCGCCGGATCGCCGCCCAACTGGAGGCACTGAGCTGCGGGTACGTCACCGCCGACCATGGCCCGGGCGGGGAGGATCAGGCGCACGCCGCGGTGGTGGAGGACATCCGCGCTTTGGCGGGCGCCGTGCCCCCCACCGCACCGAGGACAGGTCATGGGTAACAAGGCCGGAGGCGCTTCCGTCTCCTACAACTACTTCGGGACGCTGGCCGGTCTGATCTGCCTCGGGCCGATCGACGCCGTCCGGGCCATTATCGTGGACGGCAAGGCGGTGTGGGAGGGGAACGATGCCCGACCGGTCGGGGTGAGCCCTCCCACGGACCTGAACTCGACCTACGACGATTTCTCGACGCGGCTGGAGCCCAAATGGTTCTCGCAGGGGCCGGCGGGTCGGGAGGGTTACCTGCGGGTGTACTGGGGGACGGCGGACCAGCCGGCGGACGCCGCGCTGACCGATCACCCGGCCTACCGGGATTTTGCGTACCTGGTCGCGCACCGGTTCCTGTTCGGACGCGAGAAGTCGACCGCGCCGAACATCGAGGTCGTCGTCACCCGGAAGCCGGTGGCCGATACCAGTCTGGTGCCCGCGGTCGACAACACCCTGGACGATGGGCAGGTGAATCCGGTGGCCGTTCTGGCGGAGTTGCTGACGGCGCCCTATGGGGCTGGGCTGGCTGTGGAACGCTTGGATGCTGCTTCGTGGAACGCGGCTGCCGTCCATTGCCGGGGCAACCCGACCCGCTACTACTGTTCTCCCTTCCTGACGGACGCGAGGGATCTGCGCTCGGTGTGCGCTTCGCTGCTGGCCATGTTCGACGGGGCCCTGGCGTGGACCGGGGACGGAAAGCTGGCGGTGCGATTGCTCCAACCTGGTGTGAACCCGGGGGGCTTGGCGTTGTTGGAGGCCCCGCTGCTGGTGGCCTCTCCCAGGATTCGTGCCGGGAGTTGGGGCGACATCGCCACCCAAGTCGTGGCCCGCCTGGTGGATCGGGACCGAAAGTACAAGGCAGCCAATGTGACGGCGGCGAATTTGGTATCCCAGCGGATGCGGGGGGGCGAGCAGTCGAGTCAGACCTTGGATCTGCCCCACGTCACGCGGACGTGGCAGGGTCGCCTTTGGGCTACCGAATGGGTGCGGCGGGCCCAGCAGCCAGCCGTCACCGTCGAGGTCATGTGTCGACCGGAGCGCGTGATCGGGCTGGCGCCGGGCTCGAAGGTGCTGGTGGACGTGGATCCGGAGCCGGGCGGAAGCGGGATGGCGCAGCTGGCGGTCGTCGAGGAACGCATCGACCGCCCCGGAAAGGTCGGGCAGCCGGGTCAAACGGTCCTGCGCTTGGTGTGCGACACCCTCACGACGGCGGTGCCCTACACTCCAACGGGCGAGCCGACGGACCCGGAGGAGTCAGTGGTCGACCCTATCGTTTCGGCTCTGCTGATTCCCATGGGGCCTCCCCAAGGCGGTCTTGGGGTGGCCGTGCTGGCCAGCCGACCGCAAGCCGACGTCGTGGGCTACGACGCGTTCTTCGTGTGGGACACCGACGGCGATGGGTTTCTGACCGACGAAGTGCCCGCCGAACTGGGGCGCGGAGTGGGGTTCGCCGCGCGGGTGGAACTGGTGGATGCGGTCAGCGCGGATGACCCGGAGGTCACCCTGTACCTAGTGGATGCCTCCACCGCGCGCGACGTCTACCTGACCGATTTGGCCCCCCAATCGGAGTTGGGGGCGGTGACGGACGAACTGCTGATCGTCATCGCCAACGTCTCCCCCACATTCGGGCGCATCGTCATCACCGACGGCCGCCCGGAGGTGGAGGTCATGTCTGTCGTGACGCGAACCCCGGCGGTGGACGCCGACACGCACGTCTACGAGGTCTTGCGGGGTCGGCTGGGCTGGCGCAGCCGCGACTGGACGCCGGGCAGCAACTGCCAAGCGTGGATCCTGCCCGCGAAGAACCTGACCCTGTGGACCCACCCCGACATGGCCGAGCTTCTGCGCTTGGACCTGGTGGGCACCCTGCGTTTGGGTGCGGTCACGGCGTCCGGCACCTCGGAGAGCTTGCTCGAGCGCACCTTTCGCTACCCCGCGAGTGCCGATGTTGCCCCCCGGATCACCTGGATCGCACCCTCTGAATCGGTTGGCACGACCGCCGGCGACGGCAGCATCGCCCTGTCCGTCGAGATCGCCGACTACGACGGGGACCTGACCGGTTACCGGGTCCACGCCGAGCTGGCGAACGGGGATCGATGGGAAATCGTCCCCTGGATGCCCGTCGGACCGACGGACTCCGACGCCTGGAGCGCCACCCTCACTTTCGCCGGCGTCGGGGTCCATCGGGTGGTGGTCACCGCCGAGGACAAGTCCGGACGGCAGACCACATCGGAGCGTTTCATCGAGCGCTTGGCCTCGATGGCGGTCCTTACGGCGCCGACCTTCGACCCTCCCGGCGGGGACAAGTTCGGGTTGTGGAAGGTCGACGTGACCATCACGGCTGGCGTTCCCGCCACGAAGCTCCAGTGGGTGCAGGGGTATCCGGGCGGACCGTTGCCCGCCGAAGTCCAATGGCAGACCGTCCTGTCGCCGACCGTCGTGGCACCGATTTCGACAGGTGGCCGCCTCTGGGCACGGTCGGGCGACGCCAGTGGATGGACGGCCTGGGTGTTCGCCGACTACACCGCCCGAGGGTTGCTGCGGAGCGGGGTGGTCGGGACGTGAGGAGCGGCAGGGGGTAGGCCGGGGTCCGGCAGGGGGCCGGCGATTACACGTCCGGGGGTGTCGTCCAACCCATTTCAGACTTCCCGCGCACCCTTTTCAATCTTCCCGCCCGTTTACACGGCCATTTGTCGCGCGGCATGGTCGGGACGACAGGATTTGAACCTGCGACGTCCTGGTCCCAAACCAGGTGCTCTACCAGGCTGAGCTACGTCCCGACCCAATCCAACCCGCCGCGGGCTTTTCGAAGGCCGGAGTAAACCAGCCCACCCTCCCGGGCGCAATGCCCTTTCCCGCGAGTTTCGCGGCCGCGCGGTCGGGGAGGACGATGGACAAAGTCGGTCGCGGGGCGATCGAAGGAGGCGAATCGAGAGGCGAAGCCGGCGACTCGGCAGTCGCCGGCCCCACATCGCGGGTCCACGCAGGACTTTGTCAACGGCCCTGGCGGCCAGGGTGCACGACGGATGTGCTGCGGTGAGGCCCGGGAGCCGGGCTAGCCGGGGCGCTGGTGGCGGGCGCCGTGGCGGGCCGCCTGGCGGGCCATTTCGCCCGACAGGCGTTCGGCCAGTTCGGCGGCCGCGTTGTGGCCGGCCTTGCGCAGTTTGACCTGCATGGCCGCGACCTCCGTCAGCCGGGCCAGGTCCCGGCCCGGGCGCACGGGAATCACCATGTTCGGAATCCGCACCTCGAGGATGGTGAGGTACTCCTCGTCGAGCCCGAGCCGGTCGACCTCGGTGGTCTCGTTCCAGTGCTGAAGGGTCACGATCATGTCGACGCGTTTCTCGGCGCGGAAGGCGCGGACGCCGAACATGCGCGCGACGTCGATGATGCCGATGCCGCGGATTTCCATGAAATCGCGGGCGACGTCCTTCGAGGTGCCCACGACCTCGCAGTCGTCGTGCAGCCGCAGCTTGACGATGTCATCGGCGACCAGGCTGTACCCGCGTTCGAGCAGGCCGAGCACGCACTCGCTCTTGCCGATGCCGCTCTCCCCGCGGATCACCACGCCGACGCCGAGGATGTCCACCATCGAACCGTGCATCGAGGTGCGGGGCGCGGACATCGCCTCGAGAACGATGGTGGCCCGGTTGATGAACTTCATCGTGATGTGGCGCGTGCGGAAGACGGGAATCCCCGCCGCCCGCGCCGCGTCCATCATGTCGTGGTCCGGGCGGAGACCGCGGGCGACCACGACGGCGGGCACGGAGCGGGAGAAGAGGATGCGATAGGCCCGGGCCCGATCCTCGGGGGTCTGGGCGCGGAGCCAGTGGAGTTCCATGCTGCCGAGCACCTGGATCCGGTGCCGCGCGAAGTAGCGCGTATGTCCCGCCAGGGCGAGCCCGGGACGATTCAGCGTCGGCTCCCGGATCGGTCGGTCGAGCCCGGTCTCCCGCGAGATGATCTCGAGTTCGAGGCGTTCGCCATGTTCCCGGAAGAACTGCTCGACCGTGACGCGCGGGTGGGTGACGGGACTGATGATGGACATGGGGATCCCGGGTTACATGTTGAACTCGGGGCCGAGGTAGATGTCGCGGGCCTTCGGGTCCCGGACGAGATCCTCCGCGGTGCCCTCGTAGACGACGCCGCCCTGGTAGATGAGATAGGCACGATCCACCAGTTTCAGCGTGTCCCGCACGTTGTGATCGGTGATCAGGACTCCCAGGCCCCGTTCCCGGAGGCGGCGGACGATCTTCTGCACCTCGTGCACCGCGATGGGATCGATGCCGCTGAACGGTTCGTCGAGGAGCAGGAGGCGCGGCCCGGTGACCAGCGCCCGCGTGATCTCGAGCCGCCGCTTCTCGCCGCCGCTCAGCAGGTAGGCCTTGCTCCGCGCCACCCGCGAGAGGTCCAGCTCGTCCAGCAGCAGCCGCAGCCGCAGCTTCCGCTCCTCGGCGGTCAGGCGGCAGGTCTCGAGAATCGCGAGGATGTTCTGTTCCACCGTGAGCTTCCGGAAGACCGACGGTTCCTGCGTCAGGTAGCCGATCCCCCGCCGCGCCCGCAGGTGCATCGGCAACCGCGTCACGTCCTCGCCGTCGAACCGGACCGCGCCGGCGTCGGGCTTCACCAGACCCACCACGATGTTGAAACTGGTCGTTTTCCCGGCCCCGTTGGGCCCCAGCAGGCCCACGACCTCGCCCGCGCCGACGTGGATGGCCACGTCGTTGACCACCGCCCGTCCGCGGTACGACTTCTTCAGTCCCTGGGTTTCCAGCAACGGCATCGCTCGGTGACGCCCATTCAGCGCCGTTCGCGGCGTTTCGTCGAGGTTCCGTCGCCCCCCGCCGGCGGCGTCCCCGGTCCGACCCCAGGCAGCGACAGCCCGCCCTTCACCCGCGGCGCCGGCAGCACCATCCGTTTCACAGGCCCGTCCACCACCAACTCGCCGCTGACCGGGTTCAGCCCCAGCGTCGTCGCCGGCTCCCCCACGATGTCGACGCCGTCGGGCGAATGGAGGCGCGCGTCGTCGGTCAGGCGCAACAAACCGTCCCCCGCGTCGTAGACCAACCGTCCCCCCTCGCCCTGCAACGCCACGTTCCGGATGGTCACCCCGCCGGTCGCCTCGATCCGGGAAAGTTCGGAGGAGGATCCCGTCAACCCGGCCTGCACCCGCGGCGCGCGGATCGTCCAGAACGCCACATCCGCCGCGTCCGCCGCGAAGAGCGTCGGAAACGTGCGCGCGAGCGTGGAGTCGGAGGAGGCCCGCAGCGGCGGCATCCGGTACTTCATCTCCACGTCCCGGGTGGCCACGATTTCCCGCACCGCGGCGTTCGTTGCCAGCAACAGGTCCAGTTCGCCCGACCGCAGGTCCCAGGCATCCAGCCGGGCCTGGACCCGGCCCGTCAGGCGCGCCCGATCCCGCTGCACCTTCAATCGGTCCGCGCTCACCACCACCGGCGGCACATTGGTCCGCGCCGGATCGGTCGCGCTCCAGCGCACCCGGACGTCGTCGATGGCCTCGAAGCTCTCGTCGTCCGGCCGGATCACGAAACGCGTCGCCGTGCCCGTGGATCCCAGCGCGGTCCACGAGGGTTCCCCGTCGAGTTCGATGGATTCCGTTCCGCCGACGGCATACACGAGCCGCTGGCCCAGGAAATGAACGTCGTTCGTGGCCAACCGGACCCGGCTCCGAACCTGGTTCGTGGCCACCAGGCGGCTCAACGCCCGCTGCCCGGCCCCGGGCTCCGCCACCAACGTGGCCGTGACGCCTCCCGCGCTCAGATCCATCACTCCCGCCTGCGTCGCCGTGACCGGGCCCCGAAACACCACCTCGCCCTCCCCGGCATCGATGGCCTCGCACGCGATGTCCATCGGCACGGCCGCCCGGGCGCGGGCCCGGGCTTGGGCCTGGGCCGCCGCCCCCTCCCCGCCGGCATCCGCGCCCGCCTCCGCTCCCACGGTCTTGCCGTCCGGGCGGCTCAGTCGCAACCGCGCGTGGCCCCGGGCCGAATAGGCGTCCCGCCCGGGCAACAGCAGCAGGCTGTCGGCCGAACCCCGCCCCGGACCGAACTCCCAGGTTGCCGGACCGCGAATCGCGATGCTCTCGACATCCTCCCGGACCGAATACTCCGCCGACGAGCCCTCCGCCCGTCCCTCGTGCCCGGCCCGGAGCAGTTCGATTCGGACGTCGTTGGTCGCAGCGATGGCGTCGGGCGGCCCGGCATCGGGCGTCAGGTGCGACGCCAGTTCGCCCGCCCACAGACGCACCCGCCCCTCCTGGACCGCGAGGCACCGGCCCCGAAAGCGCGCGGCACCGGTCCGGAGGTTGTACGAGAACGACTCCGCCTCGACCTCGATGGGCGGACGATTCGTCGAAGGCACGCCCGAGGTGGGGGCGACGGCGCCGGCAACGGTGCCGGACGCCGAATTCGTGGCCGTTCCCGCCCGGGGTCGGGTGGTCAGGCCCTGCAACGTCGCGCGCACGCGGTTGGAGATGTACAGGAACCCGGAGGCTTGGCTCCAGGACCAGCCCTGACCCTGGATGGCAAAGCGCCCGTCGGCGCTTCGCACCGAGATCGCCTGGTCCGAGCGGGCGCCGCGCGCGCCGAAGATGCCGCCCGGCGACTCGACGACGAGGGCCGGCAGGCGATCCGGTTGGTAGCGGTAGGTCTCGAGCTTGAACTCGGTGACCTGGACCTCGCCCGCGAGGAAGGACGGCCTGGCTTCCCGACCCGAGACGAGCGCCACGAGGCGGTTGTGCTCGTGGATCGGGGCCTTGAATCCGACCAGGGTGGGAAGCTGGACGGCGACCTGGGCCCGTCCGGACGGCCACGCGAACAGGGCGAGACAACCGAGGGCGAGGCCGGCCCGGAGGAGGAACGCGGGTTTCACGCCAGGTACTCGCGCACGATGCGCTGCCAGCGGCCCTGGGCGCGGAGCAGCAACTCGATCACCTCGCGCACCGCGCCCTGGCCTCCGGCCAGTTCGGTGACGTAATGCGCCCGGGCCAGCGCCTCCGGATGGCCCGGAGGAACGCAGACCGCGACGCCGGCCCGCTCCAGCGGACCCAGATCCACGATGTCGTCGCCCATGTAGCAGACATCGTCCCAGGTGTAGGCATGGGCGCCCAGGATCTCCTCGATGGCCCGCACCTTCGAACCGCGCTGTTGGATCAGGAAATCGACCTGCAACTCCTGCGCCCGGACGCTCGTCGCCGCCGAGGGACGCGCCGAGACCCAGCCCACGCGGTGCCCCTCCCGTCGCCACACGGTCGTCCCCAGCCCGTCCCGCACGTTGAACCGCTTGTACTCCCCGGGCTCCCCGACGTAGATCGACGCGTCGGTCAGGATGCCATCCACGTCACAGAGGAGCAGTCGCACCCGGGCCAGGCGGGCTTGGAGATCGGCACTGACTTCGCGCATCACGGGAATCGGGTCCGGTCGGCCCGGGCACCGCGACTCCGCGTCGCCGCCCGGAACACCCCGCGGTAGTAGCAGCAGTGACGCCCCCTGTCGAACCCGCCGTGCCCGGGAAGAACGCCTGAAGGAACCTCCAGGCCCAAAGTGCCGTGGCGGATTTCCACCCCCCCGTTCTCGCTAAGGGGCCTTAACTAGGGAGGGCAACCGTCCGATGGAAGAGTGATGTCGAGCGTCCGTTCGCCGCACACCGCGAGTGGTTTGCACCTTCCCGCCGCGCCCATGGCCGCCCCCCCCCCCCGGCGGTCTGGGATCGCCGGGGAAGTCCTTTGCGTCACACCGGCATGCGGTGGCCCCTCATCCCTCCCGGCGCCACCAATCCATCCCGTTCCTCCCGTGAAAACCCCTCGGCCCCAAGCGCATGGAGCGCGCCAATCCGGACGTGCCCGGCCTTCCGGGCGAACCCTGGCCTCGGCCCTTTCCCTCGGCGCCCTCGTGCTCGCGGCCCCGGCCCAAGCCGACGAACCGACCGTGACGCCCGTCGAAACCCTGCGGTCCATGGACCTCGAGGACCTGATGGAGGTGAAGGTCGAGACCGTCTACGGCGCTTCGAAACGCACGCAGAACGTCAGCGATGCCCCGTCGTCCGTCAGCATCCTCACCGCCGACGATTTCAAGAAACACGGCTACCGCAACCTCGCGGAGGCGCTCCGCAGCGTCCGTGGCTTCTACCTGACCAACGACCGGAACTACACCACCGTCGGCATCCGTGGCTTCAGCCTTCCGGGCGACGTCAACGGTCGCATCCTCGTCCTGGTCGACGGCCACCGCATCAACGAGAACATCTACGACAGCGTCGCCATGGCCAACGACCTGGTCATCGACTCCGACCTCATCGACCGCGTGGAAGTGATCCGCGGCCCCGGCTCCGCCGTCTACGGCAGCAACGCCTTCTTCGGCGTCATCAACATCGTGACGAAGCGCGGTCGGGACGTGAACGGACTGGAAGCCTCGTTCGACGCGGGGAGCTTCGACGCCTACAAGGGCCGGATCACGCTGGGGCGCAGCTTCGCGAACGGAGTCGACCTGCTCCTGTCCGCCACGGTGCTCGACATCGCCGGACCGGAGGTCCTGTATTATCCGGACTTCGACACGCCCCGGTTCGGGGGCGGACGCGCCATCGACCTCGATTTCGAGCAGGCGCGGAGCGGGCTGGCGACGCTCTCGTGGGCGGACCTCACGCTACAACTCGGCATGAATCGGCGGGAGAAAGGGGTACCCACGGCGTCGTGGGATTCCTACTTTGGCGACCCGCGGTTCCGGACCATGGAGTCGTTGGCGTTCGCGGACCTGAAGTACGAGCACGAGTTCGACGACGACCTGCGCGTGCTCGCGCGGGTCAACTTCAACCGGTACCGATACCAAGGGATTTTCCCGCTGCCGGACGATCCCGACGTCGATCCGCCCGTCATTCCCCTGAACAAGGATGACGTGCTGGGACAGTGGGTGGGCACCGAAGCGCAGGTATTCCGCCCCCTGGGCAACCAGCATGCCCTGACCGCCGGCCTCGAGTATCGGAATAACCTCGACCAGAACGCCGCCAACTACGACCTCGCGACGGGCGACGTCTACATCGATCTCCGAGAGGACTCCGAGATCGCCAGCGTCTACGTGATGGACGCGTGGACGATTCACCCCCAACTCGTCCTGGATGGGGGTGCCCGCTACGACCATTACGGATCGTTCGGAGGGACCTTCAGTCCACGCGCGTCCGCCGTCTACCACCCTTGGGAGTCCGGCACTTGGAAGGCTCTCTACGGGGAGGCCTTCCGGGCTCCGAACCTCTGGGAGGCCTTTGTCGAGGACCCCTCCACTCAGCTGAACCCCAGTCTGGGTCCGGAGAAAATCCGAACCGCCGAAGTAGTCTACGAGCAGCAACTCACCCGCCAGCTCGCCTTCAGCGTGTCGGCCTACTACAGCTGGATCGAGGGCTTGATCAATCTCACCACCGACCCGGTGACGCAGTTGGAGTACAACGACAACCTGGAAGGCGCCACGGCCCGTGGCGCGGAGATCGAGTTCAGCGCACGGACCGCCGCGGGCCTGCGGGGACGAGTCAGCTACGCGCTCCAGGAAACCCTGGATTCCGCCACGTCCCGGCGCCTCGACAACTCGCCCATGCACCTCGCCAAAGCCGATCTCATCGTACCGTTGTACCGGGAGAACGTGTTCGCCGGGCTTGGAGTCCAGTACTTCGGCGCCGTGCAAACCCTCGCGGGAAGGAAGACCGACCCGTACTGTCTTCTGAACCTGACGCTCCTCAGCCGGGAACTCGTGCGCGGCATGGAACTGAGCGCCAGCGTCTACAACCTCCTGAACGATCGCCACGAAATCCCCGGCGGGCCCCAGCACGTCCAGGATGTCATTCCCCAGGACGGACTCACGTTTCGTGTCAAGCTCACCTACCGTTTCTAGATGAACCCACCCCGTCCCGCGGCCCTTCTGCCTGCGCGCCGACCCGCCTCGGGGTCGGGGCCATGGCGAGCGTGGGAGCTGGTTCGCCTCGTGGGAATGACGCTTCTGGGATTCCTCCTCGCGCGGGACGCCCATGGTGCGCCCTCCCCCCTTGCCAACGAGTACACGTTGAAGGCGACCTACCTTTTCAAATTCGCGGGCTTCGTCGATTGGCCGGCCGCTTCGTTCGCCTCCCCCACAAGCCCCTTCGTGATCACCATCGTTGGCGACGATCCCTTCGGCGAGGTCCTGGACCGGGTCGTGGCCGGACAACGGGTGCTGAACCGACCCATTCAAATCCGCCGGGTCCCCGCTTCGAGGGCGGGGCCCGAGGGGCAGGTGGTCTTCGTCGCGGAGCGGGACGAGGACCGGCGGAAGGCGGTGCTCGAACGTCTCGCCGGCCAGCCCGTCCTGACCGTGGGCGAGGAGGAGACGTTCCTCCGGGAGGGGGGAATGATCCGCCTGCTGGTCGCCGAGGATCGCCTCCGGTTCGAAGTGAACAAACGGGCGACCGACCAGGTGGGCCTGAAAGTCAGCTCGAAACTCCTGGCCCTGGCCGCCCGCGTTTTCCAAAGAGGGCAAAGCCCGTAGCCCCTGTGCCTCCTGGACCTTCTCTCCCACGCCATCATGCAGTGGTTTCGAGATCTGACTTTCCGCTCCAAGCTGTCGGTCCTGGCCTTGGCCACCAGCTTCGTCGCCCTCGCCCTCACGGTCGGCGCCCTCGTCGGCTACGAGATGCTGTCGTCCCGCCGCGCCTTGGTGAGCGAGGTCGCCGCCCAGGCGAGGCTCCTGGGCAACCTCGGCACGGCCGCACTCGAGTTCGAGGATTCCAAGGCCGCCGGCGAGTTGCTCGAAGAAATGCGCTCCGAGACCTCCCTCGTCTCCGCCCTGCTCGTGGACGCCCAGGGACAGCAGCTTGGGGTGTACCGGCGCCAACCTTTCCCCACCGCCCCCCTGCCCCGCGTCGCCGAGGGACCCGAAGGGCACGCTTTTGGCCATGGCATGGTCACGCTCCGCAGCCCCGTGGCCCATAACGGGCGCGGGCTCGGCTTCGTCGAGCTGACCTCGGACATGCATCGACGAAACGAGAGAATCTTCCGGTATTTCGGCATCCTGCTGGGCGTCCTGGCGGTCTCGAGCCTCGCCGCGTACGGCATGGCGTCATGGCTCCGGCGCATCATCTGTGCGCCTATCCACGAACTTCGCGACACTGCCCACCGGATCGCGGAACGGAAGGACTTCGCCCTGCGCGCCAGCCTGTTTGGTACCGACGAACTCGGCGAGTGCACCCAGGCCTTCAACGAGATGCTCGACGAAATCAACGCCCGCGACGTCGCCCTCAAACGTTCCGAACGGAAACTCGATGCCCTCGTCCATTCCATCGACGGGATCGTCTGGGAACGCGAGGCGGACTCCTTCCGATGGACGTTCGTCAGCCGCCAATCGGAGCGCCTCCTCGGCTTCTCACCCGAGGAATGGCTCGCGAAACCCACCCTCTGGCAGGACCAACTCCATCCCGACGACGCCGCGCGCGCCCTCCATGCCTGTCGCGAGGCGGTCGCCCGCGGCCAGCCGTACCACCTCGAGTACCGCCTCCGCGCCGCGGAGGGCCGGATCGTCTGGATTCGCGAGAGCGGCCTGGTCCTGGAACAGGAGGACGCCCCGCGCATCGTCCGCGGCATCCTGCTCGACATCACGGACCAGAGGCTCGCCTCCGAGGAACTCGACCGGTTGCACCGCGAGGTGGTCGACCGCTCGCGTCTTGCCGGCATGGCCGAAGTGGCCTCCGGCGTCCTCCACAACGTCGGCAACGTCCTCAACAGCGTGAACGTCTCCAGCACCCTGGTCCTGGACGCGATCCGTCAATCGAAGGTGTCCAGCCTCTCCCGCCTCGCCGCCCTCATCCAAAGCCACCCCGGCGATCCCGCCGAGTTCCTCGCCCGCGATCCCCGCGGCAAACAGATCCCGGGCTACCTCGGCACCCTGGCACCCGTGCTGGTGGCCGAACAGGAGTTCACCACCCGCGAACTCACCGGCCTGCGCGACAAGATCGAGCACATCAAGGAGATCGTCGCCATGCAGCAGCAGTACGCCCGCGTCTTCGGCGTCGTGGAGGCACTCTCCATCACCCAGCTCGTCGAGGACTCCATCAAGCTCAACACCGGCGCCATGGCCCGCCACGGCGTCACCGTGATCCGCGATTTCCATCCGGTGCCCACCGTGACGGTCGACAAACACAAGGTCCTCCAGATCCTCCTCAACCTCGTCCGCAACGCGAAGTACGCCTGCGACGAGGGCGGTCGCGAACCCAAGCTCGTCACGCTCCGCGTCTCCGCCCCCGCCCCGGATCGCGTCCAGGTCCAGGTCATCGACAACGGCGTGGGCATCCCCCCTGAAAACCTCACGCGCATCTTCTGCCACGGCTTCACCACCCGGAAGGAAGGCCACGGCTTCGGCCTCCACAGCGCCGCCCTCGCCGCCGGCGAGATGGGCGGCACCCTCGTCGGCGCCAGCGACGGACCCGGCCTGGGCGCCACCTTTACCCTCGAACTCCCCGTGAAACCCGCGGCGCCCCCCAACTCCTCCCGCCCTCCCTCCCGCGAATAGCGGCACGCCAACCCGCCGGCCTCACGGCTCCGGATAGATCCGGATGCCCACCCGCCGGATGTGGTCCAACAGACTGGGATACCGAAGGTGCTCCAGCGACTGGACCTCGAACCGGTACGGCAATGGCAGTTCGTCCAACTCCGCCCCGATCGCCGCGGCTCGCAACGGCGCGACCTCCCCCGACACCGCCAGATCGACGTCGGATCTCACGGTATGCGTGCCCTGGGCGCGGGAACCGAACAGGATGGCCTCGGCGACCTCCGGATGCCGCCTCAGCACACCCCGGATCATCTCCAGCTCGCGATCCTCCAGCGGGGGGGCCTTCACCGCATCGCCTCCTCCTGAAGCACCTCATGCAATTGCGCGAACGCCGCCAGATACCGGCGATGAATCGCGTCGACCGCCTCCTCGAACCGGGCCAGATCATACGTATGCGACAGCAGGTTCCGATGGTCGAGCATGTCGATCCAGACCTGGCCATCCGCCAGCAATCGCGCCGCGAACGCCTCCTTGAGCACCTGCCGCGGCGCCACGGTGGACACCACGAGCCCGCTTTCCTCCAGAAAGTCCTTCACCGTCTTCCACGCCAGCTCGAAGCAGTACTCGAACCGCTGGATCACGCCCTCCTTCTCGAGCGGGTTCAACGCGCCGGGGCCGTTCTCCATGGCCGTGCGCAGCAGCACGAACGCACGGTCGAAATTCCGGAAGCGCTGCTTCCAACGAATGTCGGGATTCGCTTGCATCGTGGGTCTCCGGGCACGGACGCATCGCCCGCGCCCCGACCCTCCCACACCCCGCCGGGTTCGGACAGCCGACAATCGGCAGCCATCCTCCCCGGGGCAGGGCGATTGACAAAGTCGATTGGGGCCCGCGACCGGCTCCCCGCCATA
>CAZSOV010000039.1:0-35826 GCA_964608505.1 uncultured Verrucomicrobiota bacterium | reverse complement strand
GAGCGGGTACGGGGAGGCGGTGGCGGGCAAGAAGCGGGCGAAGGACGGAATTCGTACGCTGGTGACGGCGTTGCAGCGGGGGCGTGAGGAATCGCCTGGCAAATCGTTGGAGCTGTATCGGGTGTGGGTATTCCGGGAGGGCGACGAGGGTCGGGCGGGCATCGACGAGGATGGGCACGCGCTGCGGGGTTCGTTGTCGCGGGAGGCGGTGGTGGGGGTGCTGAAGGGGAACGGTAAGCTGCCGATGGGCGAGTACCTGCGGTGTCGGGTGCGGTACTTCACGGCGGGCGCGGCGTTCGGGAGTCGGGAGTACGTGGAGGGAATCTTTGGGGCGTACCGGGCGCGGTTCGGGAAGAAGCGGAAGAACGGGGCGCGGCGGGTGCGGGGATTGGAGGGGGCGGAGGCGTACGTGTTGAGGGATCTGAAGAAGGCTGTGTTCGGTTAGCGACCGGAGGTCAGGCGGGAGCTTGGACCCACTCGAAGAAGCCGAGTGTCTCGAGCTCAGCCCGGAGCGTACGTAGTTGGTCGGGCGAGGGATTGCCGAGGGGGAGTCGGGCGGGGCCGACCGGGACGCCTAGGAAACCCATGACGGCCTTGGCGGCGCCGAAATAGCCGATGCGTGCCAGGGTTTGAACGAGGCGCACGCTCCGGCGTTGCTCGAGGCGGGCGGCAGGGAGGTCTCCGGCAGCAAAGGCGGCGAGAAGACGATGGTAAATCGGTGCGGCGAAGTTGTAGGTGCTGCCGACGGCGCCGCGGGCTCCGACGGCAAGTGCGGCGAGCAGGGTCTCGTCGGTCCCCCAGGGGACGTCCCAACGTCCTCCGTCGGCGACCAGACAGAGTTGGTAGGCGGCGAGATCACTATTGGTGAACTTGAGGCCGGCGAGGTTCGGGATACGCGTTTGCGCCAGCTCGAGGAAGTCGGGCATCGGGAACGACACGCCGGTCATGGTGGGGATGTCGTAGAAGTAGAAGGGGAGTTGCGGCGCCCCGCCGGCGATCTCGGCGGCGGAATCGACGAGCGCGGCGAGGTCGCGCGGACGGAAATAACTGGGGGCGAGAGCGGACACCGCGACGGCTCCGAGTTGCTGGGCCTCGGCGGCGAGTTGGCGGGCGTCGCGCAGGCAATTGGAGCCGACGTGGACGACGACCTGCACGGGGGAGCCGCGGGTGACCTCGAGCCAGCGGCGGGCCAGGGCTTGGCGTTCCGCGAGGGGGAGGGAATGGCTTTCGCCGGTGCTGCCGCCGATGAACGCGAATTTCACGCCGTTGCGGGCGAGGTGTGTGGCCTGGATTTCGACCACCTCGAGGCGGAGGGAGCCGTCGGGGTGAAACGGCGTGTGGGTGGCGGCGACGAGACCGTCGAGACGGGGCGGTGTGGGCATGGTTAGGTGGGTTGGGATGATCCTGAGAATCTGTCTGGGTGTCTCCGCGGTGCGTGGTCCGGGGTTTCGGCGAGCAGTGCCCGACAGTACCACAGCATCCGCGGCAGGTGGAATGGGCCCTTCCAGAGGGTGCCTTTGGCGCGCGAGCTGATGGACCCATCGCGATGGAGATACCCGTACCACTCGCCGTGCTCGGGGTCGGGAAAGTGCCGGAAGCTCCAGTCGTGGACGAGTCGGTGCCAGGCGGCGTAACGCGGTTCTCCGGTGAGATGCCAGGCGAGGGCGGTGGCGATGACCGCCTCGCAGTGCG
The DNA here is from genome assembly GCA_964608505.1 of uncultured Verrucomicrobiota bacterium. Taxonomy (GTDB): domain Bacteria; phylum Verrucomicrobiota; class Verrucomicrobiia; order Limisphaerales; family CAIMTB01; genus CAIMTB01. Next base: position 34,134 of record CAZSOV010000039.1, on the reverse strand, counting down.
GCCACCAGAACTTCATGTCGTGCCAGTATTCCTGCACCGGACGGCCGAGAAGATCGGTGAAGTAGAGAAGGCCGCCGTGCTCGCGGTCCCAGCCGCGTTCCCACATCCCGTCAAGGATGGTCAAACCGATCCGGCGCAGTCGGGCATCCTCGCGGAGCCGGGATTCGTGGAGGATGAACCAGGCGGCCTCGATGGCATGGCCGGGGTTGAGGGTGCGGCCATCCGCGTGGTCGAGGACCTCGCCCCGGGGCCCGACGGTCTCGAGGAGGGCGCGATGCTCGGGTTTGAGGAAGTCGCGTTCGATGGCGGCGATGCCGCGGTCGATCAAGTCGGTGCAGGTGGCACCCGCCACGACGACGTTGCCGAGGTGGGCGCGCAGTTCCTGGGCGGTCACGAGGGCGATCATGTGGGGCGCCAAGCCCTGGGTGGGGCGCGTCGGCTCGGATTTGGGCGGCATGACGCCCGGGGTGAAGGAGTGATGGAGGTAGGTCGCGAACCAGCGCCGGGCATCGTCGGCGGCCCGCTCCTCGGATGTCGCGCCGAACCAGGCGGCGGCGGCGATGGCGGCGAAGGCCTCGCTGTAGACGTAACGGCGCATGCGTAGCGGCTGGCCGTCACGCGTGACGGTAAACCACAGTTTGCCGTCCTCGGTGCGGGCGCCGTGGCGGCGGAGGAATTCGAGGCCGTTGCGCGCGGCTTCGAGCCATTCGGGGCGTTGCTCCACGTCCCTGAAAAGCGTCGCGAACATCCAGGCGCCCCGCCCCTGGAACCAGATGGACTTGTCGGTGTCGATGACCGAGCCGTCGCGGTCGAGGCAGGTAAGAAATCCGCCGTGCTCGCGGTCGAGCCCGTGCCTCAGCCAGAAGGGAGCGACATCGTCGACGAGCGTGCGGTGGTAGAAATCCCGTAGCGCGAGCCGTCCGGAGGGATCGGCCAGCGAGGGGGACGAAGCGGGAGGCGAGGGCTGCATGAGGCCGTGGGCGGGGCGGTTCCGGGACGGAGTGGGAGTGGGGCGTCGGGGGTCAGGCGTCAGGCATTCCCGGCGAACCCGGGGGTGCCGGCAGTGCGCGAGCGCAAGAGCCTTGGATCACGAGGTCTCGAGTCATGGCCGGGAAGGTTGGCAGTACAGTACAGAGTACCGGGTGGGAAAGGCAGGGACGGGTCGGGCGGGAACCCGGGACCGGAGCATCCCGCGGGCGAGGCGTGAGGGGTGGGTGGGGAGGGTCGGGTGGGTCGGTCCGCGTTGGGCGCAGGCTATCGCCGAAGGGAGGACCGGGGGAAGGCCTCAATGGCGAGCTCCGAGGACTGGAGCATGGCACCGCAAATAAAAGACCCGACAAGCAATTCGATTTGATGCAATGACCAATAAAGGACCCGGGAAATGGGCTGGCGATGGGCTGTCCAGCCGTCGCGTGGCCAGCACGGGTGAAGCGATACGGTCCAGGGTCGACCTCGGCGCGGTCGAGGATTGGCGGTCGCGGGGAGCGGGGGATTGGGGCAGGGTCGAGGCATGCACCCTTTGCTGTTCGCACAACGGTCCGTCGGGGTCGGAGCCGCGGGGGCGGTATGGGTATTGGCATCCGTCCTGGGCATGGTCTTAGCGGGCAGCGCGGCCCGCGCGGAGCTGCTGGCAGGGGCGGCGGTGGTGGACGTGACGCCGACGAATCTCCCGGTGCGGGTGAACGGGGGGATGTTGAGCCGGGTTCTCGGGAAGGTGAAAACGCGGGTACACGCCCGGGCGGTGGTGCTGGCGGACGACCGGACGCGGATCGCGCTGGTGGTGGTGGACAGTTGCATGATGGGCCGGGCGCTGCTGGACGAGGCCAAGGCACTGGCCTCGGTCCGGACGGGCATCGCGACGAACCGGATGCTGATCTCGGCGACGCACGCGCATTCGGCGCCGTCGTCGATGGGTTGCCTGGGAACGGACGCGGAGCCGGCCTACGTCCCGTTCCTGCGGGATCGGATCGTGGACGCGATTTTGTCGGCGCAGGCGAATCTCGAGCCGGCGCGGATCGGGTTTGGACAGGGGGACGCGGCGGAGTTCACGGCGTTGCGCCAATGGATTCGGAGGCCGGACCGGCTGGGGGAGGATCCGTTCGGGAACCGGACGGTGCGGGCGAACATGCACGCCGGAGCGAACTGGGACGACGTGACGGGGGAGGCGGGGCCGGAGGACCCGGCGTTGTCATTGATCTCGATCCAGGCGCGGGACGGACGACCCCTGGCGGTGCTGGGGAACTTCTCCATGCACTATTTCAGCGACGAGGACATCAGCGCGGATTACTTCGGGTTGTTCGCGGAGGGGCTGAGGGAGCGGTTGGCGCCGACGGCGGTGGCGGGGAAGCCGGCGTTCGTGGGGATTCTGTCGCACGGGTGCAGCGGCGACATCTGGCGGCGGGACTACACGCGTCCGTCGTCCTGGGATCCCGCGCTCACCATCGACCGGTACGCGGCGGGGTTGCTGGACATCGCGATGAAGGCGTACGCGGGTATCGAGCATCGCGGGGACGTGGATTTGGCGATGAGCGAGCGACGGCTGAGGATGCGGTATCGGGTGCCGGACAAGCAGCGATTGGAGTGGGCCCGGCGGGTCATGGGCGAGGTGGGGGATCGGGAATTGAAGACGACGACGGAGGTGTATGCGCGGGAGCAGATCCTGTTGCACGAGACGCCGGAGACGGAGGTGGTGGTGCAGGGGATTCGGGTGGGGGACATCGGGATCTCGGCGGTGCCGACCGAGACGTACGCGGTGACGGGGTTGAAGATCAAGGCGGCGAGTCCGCTGGAGCGTCACATGGTGATCGAGTTGGCGAACGGGGGGGACGGCTACATCCCGCCGCCGGAGCAGCACCTCTTCGGCGGATACAACACGTGGGCGGCGCGTTCGGCGGGGCTGGAGGTGTCGGCGGAGCCGCGCCTGGCCGAGGCAGCCATCGAATTGGCGGAGGAAGTTTCGGGAAGGCCGCGGCGCGGGTACGAGTTGGGGCGCGGCCCGGCGAGCGAGGCGGTCGCGGCCTTGAACCCGCTCGTGTGGTGGCGCCTGAACGAGTTCACGGGGCCGCATGCCGTGGACGCGAGCGGGCACGGACGGGATGCGGTGTACGAGCGGGAGATCACCTATTACCTCGCGGGACCCGGATCGTCGGCGTTTTGTGGAAAGGGGGAGGTGAACCGGGCGCCCCATTTCGTGGGGGGACGATTGCGGGCGCGCCTGGGGGGCCTGGGGAATCGTTACACGGTGGCGCTCTGGATCTGGAACGGGATGCCGAACGAGGCCCGTGGCACGAGCGGGTGGTTTTTCTCGCGCGGACACGATCACGGGTTGGGCCCGCGCGGCGAACACCTTGGGGTGGGGGGCACGAACTCGGGTCCTGGCCGGCTGGTTTTCCAGGCGGGACGGGAGGCGTCCGGCGCGCTGGTGGGAAGGACGGTCCTTCCGCGGTGGGAATGGCATCACGTCGTGCTGGTGCGGGACGGGGAGACGGTGCGGGTCCATCTGGATGGAAACCGCGAGATCGAGGGGCGCGTCGGAGCGGGGGCGGGCGCGGGCGCGGGGGTGGAGCAGATCTTCGTCGGCGGGCGGACGGACAACGAGGCGAACTGGGAGGGGCGGTTGGACGAGGTCGCGGTGTTCGACCGTGCCTTGGGGGACGCGGAGGTGGCGGGGTTGAGCCGCCTGAAGGAATGAGGTCGGACCGAGGCCAGAGCGGGAGGGGGGATCAATTGGGCCGTTTGTCGGGTTCCTTGTAACCGCGGTGCCAGGCGAGCGACCAGAGGCGTTCGAGTTTGACGGGTTCGACGTGGCCGTCGGTGAAGACGACGTGGATGGAGCCGGGCATCTGGGAGCCGGCGGGGACGGTGATGGGTTTGCGGGAGGGGACGGAGCCGTGGCGGGCGATGCAGAAGCGCTGCATCATGGCGCCGTTGCCGCCGGCGGAGACGTCACGGGGCGGCGGGTCGGTGGCGAGCGGCCAGGAGTCGGCCCAATTGCAATCCGCGAAGATGGGGGTCTTGACGGGGTTTTCGTAGGAGCTTTCGCCGGCGAACTGCTTGTTGGCGTCCTGCACGCCCTCCCCGGTGGGGGAATACATCCAGCCGTTCATCCCGTAGCTGCTTTCGAATCCGGTGTTCCACTGGATGGGGGTTTTCACGGGCCCGTACCAGGCGGCGGTGGCGGAGCCGATGGCTTCGCCGCCGGGATTGCGTTTGGTGGGGATGGGCGCGGTGGGGCAGAGCCGGACCTTGTCCGCGGGCACGTCGCGGCGGATGACGGCCATCCAGAAATTGCTCGGGCTGTACCCGACGGGGAACGTCTTGCCGGTTTCGGTCACGTACATGATGTGGCCAAGACCGAGTTGCTTGAGATTGTTCAGGCAGAGCGCGGCCTGGCCCTTGGCTTTCGCCTTGGCGAGGGCAGGGAGGAGCATGCTGGCGAGGATCGCGATGATGGCGATGACGACGAGCAACTCGATCAGGGTGAAGCCGCGGCGGGCGGGCGCCGCCGACGAACAAACGGGGCCGCAGCGAGTCATTGGCGCAACGTGATCCCGGGCCATGGCAATGTCGAGCCGGCAGCTGCTAGGGCAGGACCTGGACTTCGGTCGAGCCGCGGAAGGCACGACCGGTGGTGAGTCGCCCCTCCAGGGCGATCCGCGTGTCCCCGGCGACGAGTTGGAGAGCCGGAACGGAGAAGTGAAGGACCAGGTCCGGGTGCCCGTCGCGGTCGAGGTCGCGGCGCGTGGTCAGCATCTGGCCTGACGGGGTGCTCAGGATGGGCGCACCGGCGAGTCGGACGGTGGAGAGGTCGACAACGGTGGTGTCGAACTCGGGGGAACCGTAGAGGTGGACCTTGATCTGACCGTTTGAATGGAGGTGGAGGCGGGGCGGGTTCCCCTGTCCACCGAGCTCGATCTCGACCAGCTGGAACGGGGCAGTGGATTCGCGGCTGCGGAAGACGCCCGCGCCCCAGGTTCCGGCCCAGGCATAGCCGTCTGCATCGAACGTCAGGTCCAGGACGGAGCGCACGGGCAGGCTCGCCAGACCCGTATCCAGGGTCTCCCAAGTCTCGCCGTTGTCCGGGGAACGGACCACGGCGCTGCCGCCCAGGGCTGCATACAGGTGGTTATCGGGGTTGAACAGAAGTTGGGGCGTGGCGAAGGACGAGGCGCCGCTCAGACCGTAGGCGACGAGGTCGAAGCCGGGGAGTTTCTGCCAGGTGTTCCCACCATCGCGGGAACGCCAGAGGCCGGGGTTCCACTCGCCGGGCAGGGGGGCGTTTGGGGCGGCGAAGAGCGAGCCGTCGGCTCCAACCGCCGAGCCGAGGAGGTGGTATCCGGCGAAGAAGGGTACCTGCGTCCAGTTCCGGCCCGCGTTGCGCGACAGATAGAGACCGTGTCCCAGCCCTTCGCCCCAGGTCGTGGCGGTGAGGGTGGTGGGGTCGGGAGCGAGGGAGATCGAGTAGATGGGAAGGGAGAGGTCGCTGGCCTGCCAACTCAGGCCTCCATCGGCGGTCAGATAGACCCCGCGCCCGGTCCCGATCACAAGACGGTCGCGCGCGTCGATGACCAGGCAGGTGCCGGCGGGCGTCTGTCCGGGATCGGAGGGATTCGGGTCGCCGATCCAGCGGTCGATCCAGGTGAGCCCGCGATCCTGCGACACGGCGAGGCCGTGTCCGACCGAGTACAGCGTCCCTTGGGAATCGATCACCATGTCACGGGCACCCATGGTGTCGCTGACCCAACGTTCGGGAGCGAGCGACTGCCAGGTTTGTCCCTGGTTCTCGGAGCGGAAGAGGCCGGCCCCGGCCGCGACCGCGAAAACGGCGCCATCCGGGGCCACGGCGACGGCGGTGACCTCCGAACCCAACAAGCCGGATCGGGAGGTCGTCCATTCGGGGAGCGGGTCGGAGGGGTTGCAGCGGAAGATGCCGTCGCCGGCGGTCCCGGCCAACAGAGTTCCGTCCGGGAGCAGGAGCACCGCACCGACGCTGTGCTGGCCGAGGCCCGTCAGACCGTTCCAGGTGCCGAGGTGTCGCCAGGTGTCTCCCTGGTCGGTGGAGACGATGACGCCGGTGTTCTGGTAGGTGCCGGCGCAGAGGGTTCCGTCGGCGGCGAAGGCGAAGCTGGTAGGCGCGTACGCCACCTCATACGTGGGCACGATGCGCATGGAGCCGTCGGGACGAAGGCGCAGCGTGCCGTCGCCGAAGTTGAGGCCGACGAAGACGTCGCCCGCGGAGGACACCGCGACGGGCCCCGCGAATTCGTTGACCGGCGACCAACTCCACGGGGGTCCCTCGAAGTCGGCGGCAAGGGCGACGCGGTTCCAGGCAGCGCCCCCATCGAACGAGCGGTAGACGGCGCGGGTGGTGGCGGACCAGACCGTGCCGTCGGGGGCGACGGCGAGGCCGACGCCCCATTCGGGCTGGGTGGGATCGACCCAGGGCAGCGGCACCGTGGACCAGGTGTCCCCTTGGTCCTCCGAACTCCAGATCGCACCCTGCCAGTTGATGCACAACGTTCGAATTCCGGTGGGGCGGGCAACGAACGCCACGGCGGACGGTCCGGAGGGGCCCGACCAGAGCATGGTCCAGTTCCAGGACTCTTCTGCACGCGTGCCCCGCCACAGTCCCCAGCCGGAAAGCACGAAGACATGGTCCTGGGCGTCGACCTGGACGCCGCCCATCCAGATCCCGCCGCTGCCGTAGTCGCGTGCGATGTTGCCGTTGGCCATCTGCCAGGTGCGGCCCTCGTCGCGCGACCGGAAGATCCCCGAGGATTGGCCGGTGGCGAGCAGTTCGCCATCCGAGAGGCGCGCGAGGCCGACGATCCGGCCTCCTTCGGGTCCGGGGGTCGGTGTCCAGAAATCCGCCTGGGCGTCAGCGCGGGTCGCGGCAACGGCGAGGGTGGAGGCAAGAGCGAGGACGAATGGCGCTTGGGTTTTCATCGGTGAGGAGCGTTCCGGCCAAGCTCCGCCCCGGAGCGAGGTCCGACTGGGAGTGCGGGAATGGGAGAGTCGATGCCAGTCAACGCCATCCCTGTGGGCAGGCAACAGGGATGTGGCGAAACGGGGGCGCGCCGCGGACCGGCAGGGTGGCTTCAGAACCGGGAGAGCAGGGCGTCGGCGCGGGCGTCGAAGAGTCGGCGCCAGCCGGGGGCGAGGAGGCACTCGGAATCCTCCTGGGCGCAGCCGGGGTTGAGGGCCTCGTCCTCGGTGGGGGTGTAGTAAAGATAGCCGTTGGTGTATCCGGCGACGTAGGTGTGGGGGTGGGGGGAGCGTTGCTTGAGGGCAAGACCGATCTCGACGGTGAGTTCGCCGGGGAACGCGACGAGCACGAAGTCCCCGACTCGCAGGGCGGCGAGTTCGGCGTCGATGGTGGGAGACGCGGCGGCCACGTTCCGGGCCTGGTGTTTTTCGAGGAGGGCGAGATTCACCTGGACCCGGGTGAGTTCCTCCATGACGAGAATGTTGCGGGTGTACTGGCCGAGGTTTCGGCGGTTCTCGTCGTCGAGGTGCTGCCAGTCGTCGCGGCCCAGGGCGCGGTCGCGGAGGTAGGCGTGGGAATGGTAGGAGGGGAAGTTCGTGGCGAACTGATACTTCACGGCGAGGGAGAGGAAGGTCTTGAGATCGAGACTGGTACCTTCGAGGGACTGGAGGAGTCGGGCCTGCTCGGCCTTCAGTCTCGCGATGCGTTCGCGGTGGTCGGCGCGGGGCAGGGCGAGGGTGTCGGCGAGGATGTCCAGGACGGGCTCGGATCTGGTGACGATGGGGCGGGTGGCACGGAGGGCGGCGAGACCCAGGCGATGGCCGAGGGGTTCGGCATCGCGGGGGGCGTTCACGTCCTTGTAACGGACGGGGTTGATATCGCCGGCACAACCCTGGAGGAAAAGCGCGGTGGTATCGGGGCCAAGGTTCTCCTCGATGACGCGGGATGCGAACCCAACGAGGTCGGCGGTGTTGCGTCCCCCAGGGATGCCCTGGATGGGGTGCACCGCGAAGTTGTACACGACGGCGAGGGGCGTGCCGTCGAGGCGGTCGAGGCGGAGGATCCCGATGTCGGGATCGATGGGACCGATGCCGGCGACGAGGTCGTCGGGGGGCATGGCGTAGGCATGGCGGACGTCGGCGTGACGTCCATCGGCCAGGCGAAGCCGGCGGTTTTCGGAGATCCGTTCCTCGCGCCCGCGTCCGGCGCCGGCGCGGACGGGGACGAGGCGATTCCAGGCTTCGCGAACGACCTGGACGGTGCGGTCCTCGACGTCGTCGCAGACGATGCCGTGGCAATGGCTGGCGTTGACGAGGAGGTGGCGGGGCGGGAGTGGGAGGTCGCGGGCGAGGCGCCGGCGGACGTTGGCGAGGTAGTCGGATTTGAAGGAGCCGATCTCGGCAATGGCGACGGCGTCGACGGTGACGAGGGCGACGTGGCGTTGGCCGTCCGAGAGGACGAGGGCCTTGGCGAACAGCGGGTCGTTGGTGGTGCGGGCGGCGGGATGGGTGATGTCGATGCGCGCGGTGCCGGCGCGGAGGGTGGCCGCGGCCGCAGCAGTGGCAGGGGCGGCCCGCAGGAGGCAGGCGAGGGTCAGGGCTGCGACCACCGCCCACCGTTGGAGCAGCCGGGGCGTTCGGAGGACGCGGGCCGTGGGCCCGGAGGCGGGACGGCAGGGGGACATCGCGGCAACGTGAGCGTGGGCGGATGCGTTGTCGAGCGGGCACCGGGCGATCCGGTGTCCGCCGAAGTCGTCTCCAGCCACGACGTCGAAATGCGCTTCGGGGGTTCGGAGCGCGTGCCGCGCACGCGGGGGCTATGGCTGTTGTTCCAGGGGTTCTCCGGGCGAGGTCAGTCAGGCGATGATCTCGGCGATGGGTTTGCCGTGGTCGATTTCGAGGCGTTTGCGGCCGGGGATTTCGAGGCGGCGCGAATCGAGGCCGAGCTGGCGGAGGAGGGTGGCGTGGATGTCGGTGACGTAGTGGCGGTGTTCGACGGCATGGAAGCCGATCTCGTCGGTGGCGCCGTGGACGACGCCGCGTTTGAGTCCGCCGCCGGCCATCCAGACGGAGAAGCCGAAGATATGATGGTCGCGTCCGTCGGAGCCCTGGGAGCCGGGGGTGCGCCCGAACTCGGTGGCGAAGACGACGAGGGTTTCATCGAGCAGCCCGCGTTGGAGGAGATCGGCGAGGAGGGCGCCGATGGGTTGGTCGACGGCGCGGGCGAGGTTCTCGTGATTGGCCTTGAGGCCGGAGTGGGCGTCCCAGGCGCCGGCACCGCCGCCGCCGTGCTGGATCTGGACGAAGCGGACGCCGCGTTCGACGAAGCGGCGCGCGGCGAGCAGTTGCATGCCGAACTCGCGGCAGTGGGGGAGGTCGAGTCCGTACATCGCCTTCGTCGCGGGGGATTCACGGGAGAAATCGACGAGGTCGGGCACGGACGTCTGCATGCGGTAGGCGAGCTCGTAGGAGGCGATGCGGGCGGCGAGGCCGGGGTCGTTGGGGTACTCGACGCCCCGGAGGGCATGGAGCTGGCGGACGAGGTCGAGGCCCCGGTTTTGTTCCGCCGGCGTCATGGCGCCGTCGAGGCGGCCGAAGTCGAGCGGGTTGGCGGGGTCGATGCGGAGGGGGACGGCGTCGTGGGCGGGGCCGAGGTAATGGCCGTCGCGCTTGTTCCAGTATTCGCGGGTGCCGAGGGAGATGTACTGGGGGAGGTTCTGGTTGAGGGAGCCGAGTCCGTAGTGGACCCAGGCGCCGAGGGTGGGGAAGTCGCCGTCGTTCTGGTGGCGACCGGAGTGGAACTGGGTTTGGGCGCCGTGATTGCTGTCCGTGGTCCAGAGGGAGCGGACGACGGCGAGTTGGTCGGCGTGACGGGCGGTGTGGGGGAACCAGTCGCTGACCTCGAGTCCGGACTGGCCGTGTTTGCGGAAACCGACCTGAAGGGGGTAGAGGGTGTTGCGTTGGTTGCCGTTGGCGTCGGGGACGACGAGACGTTCGAGGGCGAGCTTTCGGGGGTCCTGGACGTCCGCGTAGGGGGTTTCGGCGATGGTCTTGCCGGCGTACCGGGTGAGCATCGGTTTGGGGTCGAAGCTCTCCATGTGGCTGACGCCGCCGTTCATGAAGAGCCAGATCACGCTTCGGGCCTTCGGGGCGAAGTGCGGGAGGCCGTCGGGGGGCGACCATGGGCCGGGCAGGGAGGCGCGGGTTTCGCGCTGGAGGAGGGCGCCGAGGGCCAGGCCGGTGAAGCCGAGGCCGAGATCGGCGAGGAAGGCGCGGCGGGGGAGCGGGGGGTTCATCGCAGGGTGACGAAGTCGGTGTGGTTCAGGAGCGCCCAAACGAGGTTCGCGCGGGGGCGGGTCGGGGGGGCGTCGGAGGCGGGGCTAGCTGCGGGATGGGTCAGGGCATCGCGGGCGGCGGCGAGTTCGTCGGGGGTCGGCGGGAAGCCGAGCAGGACGTTGAACGCGCGGCGAATGAACGCGTCGTCGCCGGGTGCGGCAGGGTCGGCGAGGCGGTCGGCGATGGGGGCGGCGTGTTCATGGACGAGCCGGCCGTTGAGCAGGGCGAGGGCCTGTTGGGGGACGATGCTTTGTTCCCGGCGGTAGCATTCCTTGACGAGGGCGTCGTCGAAGGTGGCGAGAAACAGGTTTCGATCGTTGTTGGAATGGTAGAAGTAGAGGCTGCGGCGGCGGGAGGAATCCTGCTGGGCCGGGGGAACGGGGGGGCCGCCGAGGCTGGGGTCGAGGGTGCCGGCGTGGGCGAGGACGGCATCGCGCACGACCTGGGCTTCGAGCCGGACGGGGGTGCGTCGCCACCAGAAACGGTTGTCGGGGTCGCGGGCGAGATTGGCCTCGGCACCGGCGAGGGAGGAACCCATTCGATAGGTGGCCGAAAGGACGATGAGCCGGTGCAGGTGTTTGAGGGACCAGCCGTGGTCGACGAGTTCGGAGGCGAGCCAATCGACGAGCTCGGGGTGGGTGGGTGGGCCGGACTTGCGTCCGAAGTCGAACACGGACGGGACGAGGGGGGTGCCGAGGTGACGATTCCAGAGGTGATTGACGGCGACGCGGGCGGTGAGGGGATGGCGGGGGTCGGTGATCCACGCGGCCAGCGCGGAGCGACGTCCGGAGCTGGCGGTGGGGAAGTCGACGGCGGGATCGTCCTTGGTGGAGTCCAGGAACCGGGTGGCGGTCCAGAAGGCGCCGGGCAGGGGGGTGAAGGGGTCCTCGGGGCTCGGCGCGGTCTCGGACGAGCGGGCGGCCTGGTCGAGTTTCTCGCGTGCGGTCGCCAGTTCCTTGGCGACGGCGTCCTTCTTGTCGGTCGGGGCGCGGAGGTGGCGGAGTACGACTTCGGCGACGGCCAGGCGGGCCTTGGCAAGGGCGAGAGCGCGTTCGGCGCGGACGGCGTCGATCCGGGCGGTGTCCGTGGTCGTGGTCGTGGTCTGGGTGTCGGAGGCCCAGGAGGCGCGATGGGCACGGGCGCGCTGCTCGACGCCGTGGACCTCGGCCTCGGCGACGGCGACGGTGAGCTGGGCGACCTCGCGTTGGGCGGCGAGGTCGGGCGCGGCGTGGCTTGGGCTTGGGCCGGGGTCGGCGGTGGTGTGGGCCTCGAGTTCGTCCCGTTTTTGCCGCGCGGATTCCAGGCGGGCGCGGGCCGTGGCGAGATAGGCTTCGAAGACCCAGGGGCGGCGTTCGGGCTGGGAGGCTTCGGGCGGGAGCGGGACGGGTCGGATGTCGAGGGGGCGCAGGGCGAGCAGGGCGGGGATGCCGGGGGGGATGGGGGCGGATTTATCGGGGGCATTCTCGTTGCCGCGGACGAAGCGGTAGGTGGGCACGTCGAGCTGGCGGTCGAACGCGCGGGGGAGGGCGTCGCGGTTCGGGTCGGATTCGCCGGGCAGGAGATCGAGGCGCGCATGGTATGGCTCGAAGAAGGCGCGGAGCCGGTAGTAATCGACTTGGGGGAAGGGGTCGTATTTGTGGTCGTGGCACTTGGCGCAGTTCATCGTCAGGCCGAGGAACCCCTTGGAGACGTGTTCGACCGTCTCGTCGAGCCACTGGTTGCGATTGAAGAGGAAGTAATTGCGCGCGAGGAAGCCGGTGGCGCGGAGCCGGGCAAGGTCGGCGGGGTGGGATTCGTCGGCGGCGAGCATGAGCCGGATCATCTCGTCGTAGGGCAGGTCGGCGTTGAGGGAGTCGACGATCCAATCGCGCCAGTGCCAGATGTGTCTCTGGCTGTTGCGATGCTGGTCGCCGAGGCCCCAGGCATCGCTGTAGCGCCAGATGTCCATCCAGTGGCGGGCCCAGCGTTCGCCATGGCGCGGATCGTCGAGCAACCGGTCGACCGCGCGCTCGTACCAGTCTCGCGCCGGGTCGGCGAGCAGCGCTTCGAATTCGGCGGCGGACGGCGGGAGCCCGACGAGGTCGAGGAAGAGCCGGCGGACAAGGACGTGACGGGGCGCCTCGGGGACGGGTTGGAGGCCCTGCTCGCGATGCTGAATGGCGATGAAGGCGTCGATGGGATTGCGGGTCCAGCCGGGGTTGGGCGTGGCCGGGGGGAATGGGCGGACGCGGGGTTGGAAGGCCCAATGTTCGCGGGGATCGGATTCCGGCTGGTCTCCGGCGGGCGCGGGAGCGCCGGCGGCGAGCCATTGCCGGAGCAGGTCGAGCTGGGTGGGGGAGAAGGGTTCGCCCTCGTGCTCGGGCGGCATGCGGTCCGCCAGATCGGCGGTGGCGACGCGCCGGAGGAGCAGGCTGTCGGCGGGACGGGCGGGGTCGATGGCGGGACCCGATTTCCCGCCGCGCCGGAGCAGTTCGACGGAATCGAGGCGGAGCCCGGCCTTTTGCTGGAGAGCCCCGTGGCAGGAGAAGCAGCGGTCGCGAAGGAGGGGCTTGAGGGTGGCGGTGTAGGCCGTGGCGCCGCCGGAGGGCGGGGCGGTGTCGGACGGGGCGGACCGAACCGGGAGGCCGGGAAGCAGGAGCAGCAGGCCGAGTCGGATCAGGTGGGCGGGAGTCGGCGGCATGGAACGGCGGCACGTTGCCGCAGACCCAGGGCGGTTGACAAATTCGATTGGGGCCCGCGACCGGCTCCCCGCCATAGCGGCTGCGCGACGGCGGGCCGGGTCGTGGGGCGATCGAAGCCGGCGACTCGGCAGCCGCCGGCCCCACATCGCAGTTCCACGCAGGACCTTGTCCACGGCCCTGGCCACCGACCGGGAATCACGGGAATCGGAATCGGCGCGGCGACCCCCGATCCGTTCAAGGCTTCGGCGAGCGTCCGGAGTACGGCGTCGTGTGTCCGTCACCCCGGCCGAGGGACCTCGACTCCGCGCCGCGCGTTTCCGCGATCCGCACCAGGAACGGGTCGCCGTTGTAGCAGACTTCGCCGAAGAACGTCCAAACGGCGGAGTCGACGTTCACGAACATGGGCGCGAGTTTGCCCGCCGTGGTGGTGTAGCTGAACCCGCCGAGCACCTCGCTGCGCCCGGCGCCGCGCGTGTGGAGCAGCGTGCCGCCGCGTTCGGTCTTGTAACCGAGGATCCACACGTCGCCCCCGTCGTTGTCGAGGTGCGTGCCCTGGTTCTCGATGTTGAGCTGCCGCGCCCAGAGCTTCTGCCTCCGGAGCTGGAGGCGGTGCGTGACCACGTCCTCGAAGAACCACTCCGCTCCCTCGGCCTTCGGCGTGCCCGTGAAGTCGCAGTCGGAGACGCTGCGCACGACGAGGGAACGTCCGGTATCCACGTCCAGCCCCCCATGGATATGGGCGAAATGCTCGAGCAACACAACGGGCGCGTCGCCGTCGCCGAGGCGGAAGTCGGGATGCAATCCGACGCCGTAGTTGATTTGTCCGCCGAGTCCGACCACCCGGCGGACTTTTCCGCCAATCGCCACGGTCTTCCGCAGGTTGTAACTCCCCGGCAGAAAGACCGTGGTCGCGCCGGAGTCCATCGCCTTCTGGATCGCGGCGGCGGAGTCCGTCCGGCCCGTCGGGTCGGCGCCGAAATCGTCGACGTTCGCCCAGGTCGCAGGATCGTCGCGTGGCACCTCGGGGGTGTCCTTCACCGGGAGCCGCAGCGAGGTCGGCGGCGACGGAAAGGCACTGGTCGGGGGGTGCGAGACATACTCGGCGATGTTCGGGCCCTCGCTGCCCGGCTTGTCCGCGCCGCGGATCCGAAACGCGGCCGCGGAGTCCGGCGTCTGCGACACGTCGCCCAGAGCGCGTGCGTATCCCGTGGTGGCGATGTCGCGCAGGAAAAGGCGTCCGCCGTTGAAGTTCACGATGGCGGGTCGGCTCGCCGCGTCCCCGCGTCCGGCGAGTTTCGCCTCCAGCAGGCACAAGGTGCCGTAGGTCGAAAGCGCGGGCACCGCGTTGTCGCTGGTGAACCCCCGGATGCTGACGGTCTGGCCTTCGTTCACGAACCCCAGTTCCGTCTGTCCGCGCATCGTGATGTGCTCGAAGACCTGGCCGTTGACCGAATGGGCCGTGGCGATGCCGCGCCGGAACCCGATGACCTCGCAATGGCGCACCAGCAGGGGCCCGTTCATGTCGCGATGCGCCAGATCGAGTCCGGTGTGACCGCTGCCGGCGCCGGCCATGAAACGGCAGTCGCGCACCGCGCCGGAGTTGTTTGAATAGAACTGCAAGGCCGTGGCGCCGGGATTCCCGGTTCCGACGTCGAAGGTCAGATTCTCGACGTAATTGTGGAACCAATCCGCGGAGCCGAACCCCCCGCACCACATGATGGCCGCGGGTTTGGTGGGGTCGGTGAATGTCGAGTCCCTCAGCCGGAGGATGGTCGTCTCGCGCGATTCGCCGCGCAGATAGGTCATCCCCCAGTTGTCCCGCCCGGCGAACGACTTCGGCCAGGTCAAGGTCGCGCTGACGAGATACGTGCCGCGCGGAAAATAGATCAGGCGGTGTTGCCCGACGTTTTCGTGGATGGCCCGTTGCAGCGCCACGGTATCGTCGATCACCCCGTCGGCCTTCGCCGAGTAGGGCGGCTGCGTGACGTCGATCACGTTGCCGCAACGCGGAAAGGGCGAGGCGTGGAGTGCGGGAAGGGCGATGGCAAGAAGCAGCACGGCGACGGATCTCATGAGGTTGGCGCGGGACGCCGAAGGTACCGGATCGAGGACCGCCGCCCCCGATCTCCGCTCCTCGCAGGAGCGTCGTGGGTGGGTCGCCGGGTCCGGTTCGTTCGGCGCCTTGCCTGGCGAAAGGGAACACCGCCCGACCGGAGGTTTCGACGAGGAATCCGCCTCCGGGAGGGGGGTGAGGCCCGGATGGCGGGGAGCGGGCCCCGGGGTTCCTGCATTTCAGGACCAGCCCCCCGGGACGGCGGGCGCGGGAGCAACGTCACGTTGCCGCCGACCGAAGTTCGCGGAGATCGGAGTTTCCCTGTCACCGCTTGGTGGTGGCGGTGGCGATGTTGGACCAGCCCGAGACGGCGAGCGCGTTGACCGCCCGGACCCGGTAACGGTATTTCCGGTTCGGAGCGAGCCCGGTATTGGTATAACTGGTCGCCCCCGGTGCGGTCGTGACGATGGTGACGTACGTCCAGCCGTCATCGGCGGAGCGTTCGATCTGGAAGCCGGTTTCGTTGGTGGAGCGATCTCGCCAGGTCAGGCGGATGCTGCTCGAACTCTTCGCCGTGGCCGCGAGGGTTGTGGGCGCCGCGGGGGGTGGCGTACTGGGTGTGGGTGTGGTCACCGTCGCGACGTTCGAAGCGGCGGAATCCCCGAGGGCGCCCGTGGCGAACAATCGATAGTGGTAGACCTGTCCGGCGAGGACGGTTTCATCCACGTATCCGATGGCATTCACCGGGAGCACGGCCCGGGTGGCGAACGAGATTCCGTCGGGGGATCGTTCCAGCCTGAACCCGGACTCGTCCTGGGAGGTGTCGGTCCAGGCAAGGCGGACGTGGGTGGCATCCGTGGCGATGGCGGTCAGGCCTGCCGGAGCCGACGGGGGCAGGGCGAGCAGGGTCGTGGCGGAGACGACGGGGGACCAGTCGGAGCAGCCGGAGCCGTTGCAGGCGCGTACCCGGAACCAGTGGGTGGTCCCGGGTTCGAGGGCATCGACGGAATAGGAGGTGACATTGGAAGGGAGGGAGGCCTCGAGGTTCCAGGCGAGCGCGTCGGAGGAGATTCCGACCTGCTGATAATCCTCGCCAAGGGAGGTGTCGGTCCACGCCAGGGAGATCGCGGTGGCGCCCTGAGGTGTCGCGGACAGCCCCGCCGGCGCGGCAGGTACGGAGATCACGGCGATCCGGAAGGCGGCCACGGTCAGTGCGGTGTTGTTGAGGGACATCGCGTTGTCGGCGGCGAGAAGCAAATCGGATGAGGGAACGCCCGTGGGCTGGCCGTTGAAGGTGATGGCGGGGTTGGAGAAGTAGTTCACGCGCGGGACGGCGGCGTCGGTGCAGGCATAGGACATGACGGTTCGGAAGCCGGTGCCGTCGGTGGTGCAGTATTTGCACCCGTAGGAATAGGGATAGGCGGGGGCGCCGTAGGCATTGGCGCGATCGTGGTGACTTCCCATGTTATGGCCCATCTCGTGAGTCATCGAGAAGGCCGAGATGCAGCCGGAGTGGATGACGCTGAAGGCGTGGGCGGCGAAGGCCGTGTCGACGACGCTCATCTGAAAGGCGATGCCGCAGTAGTCGGCGTCCTCGTCGAGGAGCACGACGAGATCGGCACCATGCTCGTCGCGCAGCGCGTGGGCGGCATCCAGATAGCCGTCGGAGGGATCCGCGAGGCGCGCGAGGGCGGTGCCCATGGCGGAAGTCTCCGTGTAGGGGATTTCTGCGGCATGCACGAGCCGGAGGGTGATGAACACCCCGCTGTTTTGGTATGCGAGGTTGGCGCTGGCGATGCCCTCGAGGATCAGGGCCTCCGCGCCGGCGGCACTGCCGTAACGGGTGGTGGTGGCGGGCGTGTAGAGGGCCAGCACGTCGATCACGGCCGGATGCACGTCCGTGGCCTCGGGGAATCCGGTGGTGGCGAGCGCGGCGGTGCGATGGAGCCGGGAAGAAGGACGGGCGGTCCTCGCGGCCTGCGGGACCGGCACCGATTCGCAGCCGTCGGGGCCTTCCCCCGGCTCGGACAGACTCACCACGCTGAAGCCCGAGGACGTGGGGCGGATCGTGTAGAGCTCGTTGCCGTCCTCCAGCGGGCGGTTGACGTGACCGGAGACGGCTCCCTCGCGGCTCGCGATGATCACCTGGCTGAGGGGTTCGCCGAGGAGGCGTCCGGACCAGACGAAGTCACCATTGGGGTGGATCTGGAGGTGGGTTCGCTCGGCGTCGAGCACGACGTCCGGGGCGAGCTCGAGTTGGACCGCCTTGAGGGCCCGAAGCTGGGGATGGATGGTGACGGGACGTCCGTTCGGGGTTTCCGACCCGAGGGCGGCCACGGGCGGCGATGCGCCCGAGGGCGGGAGGAAGGCGGGTTCGAGGGCGGCGGCGGCGGCCGTTGACAGGGCGAGGCCGACGCGGACCGCGGCCAGGACGGCGGTTCGGAGGCGGGCGAGCGCCGGGAACGGGAAGGTAGGCTGTGGAGTCTGACTCATGGTCATGAATCAAACCCCACGAGTAGCTCGCGCACCATGGGGTGAAACCCGCATCCATCGCGAGGGCAAGGGCACGCCGGGTCGGGTTCGGGGACCCGGCTTACAGGGCAGCCGACGCGGGGGAGGTGCGTTACGGGCGCTGGACGCGGAGACGGTAGAAGGAGGTGGCGTCGGGGGCGGGGTCGATGTGGCCGCCGATGATGGGGGTGGGCGGGGTGTTGGTGTGGAGGACGGTCCACGCCTCAGGGGAATCGGGGAGGGAGGCGCGCCGTTCCAGGTACTGGATGGATTTCTCGCCGCCCTGCCAGCGGAGTTCGAGTCCGTGGGGGAGCAGGACGAGGCCGGTGATGGCGAGCACGGAGTGCACGTCCCGGGGCAGGGTGTCGGCTTCGAATTCGTCCCGGTTGGGAGCGCCGTCCTGGTCGGGATCGGCGTCGGGTCCGGACACACCGGGGTCGAGGCGTTCGGCGTCGGTGAAATGGGTGCGGAGCCAGAGTTGATAGGGATCGAGTTGGTCGGTGACCTTGATTTCGACGAGCTCGAAGTCGGAGCGGGTGCCGTCGGTGACGACGAACCGGAGGTCGCGATGGAGGCCGAGTTGGTCGGCCGCGGGGGTCCAGGAGAAGGTGCGGGAGGCGGCCTGGAAGGTGGCGCCGCGGGGGAGGTTGGCGGCGGAGAAGACCAAGGTGTCGCCGGGATCGGGATCGGTGGCGGAGACCTGGAAGACGAGGGCGACGCCGGGTTGGGTGACGCGAGGTCCGATGGGCGCGAGGACCGGCGCGCGGTCAAGGGGGAGGACGGTGAAGGTGACGTCCTCGCCGTCGGTGAAGGAGCCGTCGGTGACTTCGAAGCGGACGCCCGGATAGGTGCCGGCCTGGCCGGTGGCGGGGCGCCAGCGGAAGGTGCGGGATGGGGGATCGAAGGTGGCGCCGGGGGGAAGGTTGCGGGCCGAGAACCGGAGTTGGCCCGGGTTGTCGGGATCGAGGGCGGACACGAGGAAGCCGTGCTCGATGGTTTCGGTGAGGGTCTGCGGGCCGACGGCATCGAGGGAAGGGGCGGGGGAGGTGTCGGCGCCGGAGATGCGGAGGAGATAGGGCAGTTCGGAGAACTGGCCGCCGGCATCGTGGACGCGGATGAAGTAGAATCCCGGGTCGGGGGCGTTGTAGACGAGGACGTCGGTCCCGCCGATGCCGGGGTTGGTGTTGGCGTAGGAACCGCGGTGGGTGCCGTTGGCATCGTAGATGCGGACCTCGGGGCGGAGCGCGGAGGGGACCGCCTCGAGGGAGAGCGCGAGCGGCCCGGGTTGGCGCATCCAGACCCGGTACCAGTCGACGTCGGAGGGGCCGAAGAGGTGGCCGCGGACGGAGGATTCGGGGGAGGTGGCGGCTTGTCCGAGGGTGTCGTTGGGTTCCCAGGAATCGATGACGGGGACCAGGGTGATGCGGAGGAGGGAGGGGGTGGGGGCGGGCGCGGAGCGTTCCTGGTCGTGGATGCGGATGTAGTGGTAGCCGGGGGTTTCGGCGGCGGCGACGAGGACGTTGTCCTCGCCGGGGTTGGTGGTGCGTCGGTAGGCGACCTGGTCGAGGTTGCGGTCGAGGACCCAGATTTCGGAGAGCACGGTGGCCGGGACGCGGGTGTGGGCCACTCGAAGGGTGCCGGGGGCATTGATCCAGACCCGGAAGTAGTCCTCGTCGGCCGCGGGATCGATGCGGAGGGGGATATCGGCGTCGAAGCGGACGTCCGTGGCGGTGGCCCAGGAGGAGTTGGGTTCCGTGTCGGTGTCCCTGGGATCGAACGCGGGTTCGAAGGCAAGGGAACCGCCGGTGACGGCGAGGCGATAGGGTTCGACGTGGGAGGCGCCGGCGGCGTCGCGGACGCGCACGTAGACGAAGCCCGGGGAGGTGGCGGTGGCGGGGTAGGCGACGGTGATGGAATCGCCGGGGTTGTTGGCGGTCTGCCAATGGCCGAGCCATTGGCGCTCGTGGCCGTAGAGGGAGATCTCGGCGCGCATCGCGGCGGGCGCCTCGGTGAGGGTGACGCGGAACTCGGTGGGGGTGGCGAGGTGGATGCGGTACCAATCCTCGTCGCCGTGCGGGAAGATGCGGGCCTGGAGGGTAGCGGTGGTCAGCAGGGTGGCCGTGCCGCCGCCGGGATTGGGTTCGAACTGGTCGGGGGCGGGAACGAATCCGAGGCTCAACCGGTAGGGTTCGGGTACCGCGGCGTGGACGTTGTTGCGGATCTGGAGGTGGACGCGTCCGGCCTGCGGGACATCGTAGGCGAGCAGGACGCGGTCCCCGTCGTTCACGGCGTTTTGATAGACGCCGAGCCAGGCGAGATTGTGGTCATAGACCGCGATGCTGCCACGCAGGGTCGGGGTGGCCGGGTCGAGGGTGACGGTGAGGCGACCGGGGACGGGGACCTCAACGCTGTACCAGTCCTCGTCGCCCGCGGGGGAGACGGTGGCGTTGGTGACGACGGCGTCGAGGGGCAGGGGAGTGGCGAGGCCGATCGAGGCGTTGGGTTCGTTGAGGTCGACGCCCTCGCGCAGGGCGACGCGGAGCGCGTAGGTGCCGGCGCCGGCACGGTTGTCGGCGTCGCGGACGCGGACGTGGTGCCAGCCGGGGGAGACGAAGAAGGCGAGGTCGACGGACTCGCCGGGGTTGGCGGCGGCGGAGTCGTGGCCGAGCCAGCGGCCTTCGGCGTCGTAGGCGGTGAGATGGAGACGTTCGGAAGGGGCGACGGCACTCAGAAGGATTTCGAGACGTCCGGGGCGGTCGACGTAGACCTTGAAATAGTCCTCGTCGGTGGCGGGCAGGATCTGGCCGACGATCCAGGTGCCAAGGGGGACGGGATAGGCGGTCGCGACGGAGTTGTTGTATTCCGCTTCGGCGAGGAGGGAGGGGGCAACGATGAGCGTGCGGTCGACGCGGGCGGACCAGAGGCCCGACGCATCGCGGGCGCGGACGGCGAGGCGGTGGATGCCGGTGGAGAGGTTCGGCACGGCAAGCGGCGAGGTGGTGCCCAGGGGACCGTCGAGATCGGAGGTCCATTCCCAGGCGGCGACGGAGCCATCCGGGTCGAGCGCGGGGGCGTCGAGTCGGACGGATTGACCGGCGAGGGCGGGGTTGGGGGCGAAGGCAGGGGACCGGTCGACGAGCGGGTGGGATTGCTGGAAGGCGCCGCCGACGATGGAGACGACGTAGGATTCGGAGCCCATCTGGTTGCCGCCGGCATCGGAGACGCGGAGGAGGAAGGTGTCCGCGGCGGTGGCGGAGTAGGTCAGTTCGAGGACATCGCCGGGGTTGCGGGCGGCCACGTCGACGAGGGCGTTGCCGCTGTCGTTGCGGAGGGAGAGGGCGGGTTGGAAGCCGGTGGTCTGGGCGATCTGGATGCGGAGGGGGCCGGGTTGGGGGACGGAGAACCGGAACCAATCGACGTCGCCGACGGGATGGATGCGCCCGGTGGCCTGGTTGCGTTCGGCGAGCAGGGTGGCGTCGCGGAAGCGGTTGTTGGGTTCGTTGGGATCGGGGACGGGAACGAACGCGGTGCCGAAGGTGTACGGGAGGGTGGAGTATCGGTTGTCGCGTTGATCCCAGACACGGACGACGTAGTCGCCGGGGGCGGAGATTTCGAAGCGGGCGGACACCGGATCACCGGGGTTGAGGGCGAAGCCTTCCGCGAGTTGCTGGAGATTGCGATCGTGCAGCCGGAGGCCCAGGAGGAGTTCGGGCGGGATGGAGTCGAGGGCGAGCTCGAGGTGGCCGCGTTCGGGGACACGGAGGACGTACCAGTCGTCGTCGCCCCTGGGGAAAATGCGGCCCTGCACGGGACTGCCCAGGGGGATGGGGGTGGCGCGTTCGTAGCCGTCGTTGGGTTCGGACGGGTCGGGCGCGGCGACGAAGCCGAGCCGGAGTTGGTACGGGTCGGGAGAGGAGATGCCATCGATGTCGGAGAGGCGCAGGTAATAGGAGCCGGGGACGGCGATGGGAAGGGTGAGGGCGTTGCGATCACCGCGGTTCTCCGCTTCACGGTCCGCGCTGGCATTGAGGCTGGCATCGTAGAGCTGGAGCCGGGAGCGGTGGGCGGCGGATACCGCGAGGTCCAGGGCGAGTTCGCCGGGTTCGGCCACATCGAACCGGAACCAGTCGGCGTCGCCGGCGAGGGTGCCGGTGACGGGATCAGGGCCGATGGCGATGGGATCGGCGGAGGCGAAGTCGTGATTGGGCTCGGACTCCGAGGTGCCGGGGGAGACCGGCTGGACGGGGTCGAGCCGGACACCACGGAAGGAGAGTTCGTACGGTTGGCCGGCGTCGCGCTCGCCATTCACGGCACGGACGCGGAGGTAGAGAATGCCGGGGGTGGCGGCGTGATCGAGGGACACGGGGGCGCCGTTGGAGGGTGCGGTGGCGTAGACGCCGATCCATTGGAGGCTGGCGTTGTAGAGGGAGAGTTCGAGACGGAGGGCGGGCGGGACGTTGACAGCGGCGATGTGGAGCGGGCCGGCGGTGTCGATGTGCAGGCGGAACAAGTCCTCGTCACCCGGGGGGAAGATCCGGGCCTGGAGCGGACTGGTCTGGACGTCGGTGGCGCGGGCGAAGTCGGGGTTGGGTTCGAACGGATCGAGTGCGGCGACGAAGCTCGTGGAGAGGGCGTAGGGCTCGGAGGGATTGGCCTGTCCGTCGATGGCCCGGACACGGAGGAAGTAGGAACCGGCGGCGGGGGCGTCGTACGCCAGCGAGATCGCATCGCCGTCGTTGTTGGCGGTCTGATAGGCGCCGAGCCAGGCGAGGTTGGGCCCGTAGACGGCCATCTCCATGCGCAGGTCGGACGGGGCGCGGTCGAGGGCCAGGGCAAGGGCGCCAGGGCCGGGGAGCGACACGCGGTACCAGTCCTCGTCGCCGACCGGGAAGACGTAGGCTTCCGCGCGTCCGCCGGGGTCGAGCGGGGAGGCGTGGGCGAAGTCGGCATTTCGTTCGAAGGGATCGGGCGGCACGGCCAGGGAAGCGGAGAGGGTATAGGCGCCGCCTTCGCGGGATTGGCTGTCACGGACGCGGAGGTACCAGGGGCCGGCCTCGGCGATGTCCCAGGTCAGGGTAACGGGGTCGCCGTCGTTGCTGGCCTCGGTCGCGGCGCCGATCCATTCGATGTCGGGCGAGTACAGTTCCAGGCGGGTGCGCATCGGGGAGCCGACGGGGTTGGCGGCGCGGAGGGTGAGTCGTCCGGGAGCGGGGAGGGAGAGCTGGAACCAGTCGTGGTCATCGCGTCGGTCCATGGCGCCGGTGTACTGGCGGTCGAGCAGCATGGGCGAGGCGGCGCCGGCGACGTCGTTGGGTTCGGACTCGGCGGGGGCCGGGACGCCGAAGAAGACGAGGGTGCTGGTTTCGGGCGACCAATTGCGGTCGTCGTCCATGACGCGGAGGGAGACGACGTGGGTGCCGGGGGTGAGGGCGGCGGTTTCGGCGATGCGCGAGGCGCTGAAGACGCCGTCGACGGAGGAACGCCATTCGTAGGCGACGAGGGTGCCGTCGACGTCGTCGCCGTGACCGCGGAAGGTGACGGTCTGGCCGGAGGCGGAGGGGTTGGGGCTGACGGAATCGATGACGGCGAGCGGCACGAAGGAGTCGAACTGGGCGCCTTGGACGACGAGAGTGTAGGGATCGGGGGAGAAGCTGTTGTCCCCGACGTCGCGGATGCGAAGGGTGTAATCGGCGGACGCGGCGACGGGCAGGGACAGGGAGATTTCCTGGCCCTCGTTGCTGGCGAGTTTTTGGGCGACGAGGCGGGCGTCGTGATCGAAGACCTCGATCTGGGGGCGGATGGTGGCGGGAACATCGGCGACGACGACGCGGAGGGTCTGGCCGGCGAGGGCGCGGACGCGGTAACAGTCGAGGTCGCCGACGTCGAAGATCCGGGCCTGGACGCGATTCTGTTGGGTCAGGACGGTGGGTTCCTGGAGACGTTGATTGGGTTCGAAGGGGTCGACGACGGGGAGGAACTCGGCGAGGAGCGAGTAGCGTTCGTCGGGGGCGAAGCCGGCGTCGCCGAGGAGTTGGAGGTAGTAGGGGCCGTCGTCGAGGACGCGGACTTCGAGGACGAGGGGATCACCGGGGTTGGTGGCGGCGCGGTAGGCGACCTGCTGGCCATCGTGGCGGGTGACCCGGAGGGAGGCGGTGACTTTCAGGGAGATGTTGGAAACGGCGACCCGGAGTATTCCGGGCGAGGGGATGGCGAGCGTGAACCAGTCCTGGTCGCGGGCCACGCCGAACGTCGCGGCGAGCGGAGGACCGAAGGCGAAGGGGGTGGCATCCGCGATGGCGTCGTTGGGCTCGAGTTCGACGAGGCGGGGCAGGGCTTCGGGAATGAAGCCCGGCTGGGCGCCGGTGACGGTGAGCTGGTAGGTGTCCGTCCAGGAAAGGCCGGAGAGGTTGCGGACGCGGAGGTAGTGGAAACCGGCGACGGGCGCCGGGGCGCCGAGGTCGACGGAGACGCGATCGCCGGGGTTGGTGGCGGATTCCCAGCGTCCGAGCCACTCGCGGTTGCGGCCGTAAAGGGCGATTTCGGAGCGGACGTCCGCGGGGGCGGAATCGAGGCGGGCCTGGAGATGGGAGCCCTGGGGCACCCAGACGCGGTACCAGTCCTCGTCGCCGGCGGGATAATGGTAGGCTTGGACGGTGGCGGCGGTCAGGAGGGTGGCATCGAGGATTTCGTTGTTGGGCTCGAACGGGTCGGGGGCCGGGGTGAACCGAAGGAGGAGGGTGTAGGTGAAATCGGGGTTGGCGGCGCCGGTGACCTCGCGGATGCGCAGGTAGGTCAGGCCGGGTGCGACGAGGTCGCGGGCGAGGGAGACGTCGTCGCCGGGGGACGCGGCGGAGTCGTAGATGCCGAGCCATTCCCAGTACGCGTTGTAGAAGGTGAGTTCGAGCCGGAGGTGGGTGGGGACGTTGGAGAGTTCGGCGACGAGGCGTCCCGCGGAGGGGAGGTGGATCTTGAGGTAATCCTCGTCGTTTCGTTCCCCGATCTTCGCGGTGAAGGGCCGGTCCGGCGCGACCTGATTGGCGGCGAAGAAGGAGCCGTTCGGTTCGACCTCGGTGGACACGGTGCTGCCGACGTAGACGAGTTCGCGGACCGGGGTGGACCACAGGCCGTCGTTGTCGCGCACGCGGAAGGCGATGGTGTGGGTGCCGGCGGTGAGGCCGCGGGTGGAGAACGCGGCCTGCGAACCGAGGTCGCCATCGAGGCTGGAGGACCAGGCGTAGGCGGCGACGGAACCATCGGCGTCGGAGCCGGAGCCGGCGAAGGCGACGGCATCGCCGACGACCACGGCGCCGGGGGCGATGCGGTCGATGCGGGCGACGGGCGCGTAGCGGGCGAAGGCGGCGCCGAAGAGGGTGAGCGTGTAGGGGGCGGTGGCGGCGTTGGCCCGGGCATCCATGACCCGGACCAGATAGGTGCCAGGGGCCGGGGCGGTGAAGGACAGCGCGAGGTCGGTGCCGGGCGTGCCGCCGGCGGACGCGAGATGGTTGAGGGAAAGGTCGAAGAGGTGGATTTGCGGGGTCAGGTTCGGGGGCAGGTCGCCGACGATGGCGCGGATCTCGCCGGGGCCGGGAACCTGGATCCGGAACCAGTCCTGGTCGGAGGCGGGAAAGAGGAAGGCCCGGACCTGGTTGACGTCGTGCAGGGAGACCGCGTCGCCGTAGCGGTCGTTGGGTTCGAACGGGTCGGTGACGGGCAGGAGCGCGGTGGCGAAGCGGTACGGATCGGCGGAGGAACCGGCCGCGAGGGGGGAGGCGCGGAGGTGGAAGCGCGCGGGTTGGCGGACGTCATGGGTCAGGGCGAAAACGTCGCCCGGGAGGCCGGCCTCGCCGGAGACGAGGAGGTTTCCGGAGTCATCGAGGAGCTGGAGGCGGAGGGCGAGGTTGGCGGGGCTGGCGAGCAGGGTGACGGTCAGCTGGCCGGGTTGCTCCACGGAAAAGGAGTAGCAGTCGGGGTCGAGATCGCGGGCGACGGTTCCGGTGACGGTGGTGCCGGGAGCGATGGGGGTCGCCAGGGAGAGCGAGTCGTCGGGTTCCTGTTCCGAGGTGACAGGGACCCGGACGGGGACGAAGCCCGGGTTGCCACCGGCGACGGAGAGGCGGTAGTTGCCGAGGTGGGAAAGGCTCAGGGCATCGCGGATTCTCAGGTAATAGAAGCCGGCGCGCGTGACGGCGTGGTCGAGCAGGGCGGTGTCACCCGGGTTGACGGCGGTGGACCAGGCGCCCAGCCAGGCGAAATCCGGATCGTACAGGGCGACCTCGCCGCGCATGGCGGCGGGGGACGCGAGTTCGCAGGCGAGCCGGGCGCCGGCGGGCACGTGGATGCGGAACCAGTCCTCCTCGCCGCGCGGGAAGATGCGGCCTTGGACGGAGGAGGTGGTCAGGAGGGTGGCGAGGCCGACGCGATCGTTGGGTTCGGAGGCATCGGGCGCCGGTTCGAACCGGGCCTGGAGGGAGTAATTGCCCGGGATGACACGTCCCGAGACGTCGCGGGCGCGCACGAACCAGGTGCCCGCCTCGACGAGATCATGAGCGAGGTGCAGGTCGTCGCCGTCGTTGAGCGAGGTGGCGTAGACCCCGAGCCAATCGGCGTGCCGCCCGTAGATCGCGAGCTCGCTCCGGAGCAGAGGGGGCGGGGCCTGGATCGAAACGGTCAGGCGCCCGGGGCCGTCGACGTCGATCCGGTACCAGTCGTAGTCGCCGGCAGTCGCGAAGGCGCCGGAGACCGCCGTGGAGGTGGAGAGGGGATTGGCGTCGCCAAGGCGATCGTTGGGCTCGTTTTCCGCGCGGGCGACGAACGGGGAAAGCAGGAGAACCAGAAGCGCGCCGGGAACGAACCAGCGGAGAGGGGTCGGGCGGTGGCGGTTCGGGGACGTACTTCCGAGCGGGACGAGGCAGGTACTCATGGCGTGTGCGCGTCGCGGGATTTGGGCGATCCACGGGCGGCGGTCCGGGCGAGCCGGTGTCGTGTCCGTTCGGCTCGGACCGGGGCGCACGTGGTTCTGGGCGAAAGGAGGAGCCGGGCCGCCCAGGTTCGGTGCGAGAATCCGGGCGCGGTATCCTACCGAACCCGGACCGCTCCAATGCCCGAAGCGGCCCAGCGACGCGGCTGCAAGGGTGCCGGGTGCCGACCCCTTCCTTTGGCTTGGGTCGCTTCTGTCAGATCCTCGGCGGAATGGCGCTCATTTTGTGGCGAAATGGGGGGGACGGTGCAGGGCGATGGACCCCGTTGGTTGGGGCCCCCGAACGCCGAGTCGCGGGAGGATCGAAGCAGGCGGAGGGCGGGAGAGGAGAATCCGGCGACTCGGCGGTTCCCTGTCCTCCCTTGCCCCCCGTCGCGGTTCCGCACCGGACGTTGTCCATGGCCTTGGGGAACGGTGCCCGGGCGGCGCGGCGGGCGGAATCTCGGGGGGAGTCGTCCGCCGGAATCGGTGGGCGTGGAATCGATCCGGATGGATCAAAGCTCGGACGGCCAGCGCCAGACCCAGTCGCCGGAGGCAGGCCGGGGATGGAGGTGCTCGCCGGACGCGGAGGCTTGGGACCATGCGCCGCCGTCGTCCGTGCCGTTGTCGGCGTCGGTCCAGAGGCGGAACCGGTCGTTGTCCTCGCGTTCGTAGCGGAGCGGTTGGAGGGGCGGCAGGCCTTCGGGGGAGGCGGGGCGGAAGCGGGGATCGAGGGCGTCGAGTTGGGCGGGGTAGGAGCCGTGGGCGAGACGATGCCGTTCGAGACCCAGGGCTGTGGCAGCCAGTCTGAGGGTGGTTTGGGCGCGGATCGTGTTGACCAGGGAGGTGTCGAGTCCCTGGCCGATGCCGGTGTCCAGGAAATGGCGGTGAGGCAGCAGGTACCGGATAGAGGAGGGCACGGCATCGCGGGCGGCCTGCCATTCGGCCCGGAGGGAGGCGACGCGGGCGGGCTGGAAATCGATGAGCGTCTGGAGGGCGCGGGAACTGGCGTCGAGGCTGGCATAGAACCAGCCCCGCGGCGCCAGGAGCAGGAAGGCCTCGAGGGACGCCAAGGACATGCCGTCTTGTCCGCGGGACAGGTCCTGGGAGAGGTCGAGAAAGGCCCGGCGTTGGGCCGAGGACGCAACAAGACCGGCGGTGATTTCGACCAGGGCGGCGCGTTCGGCGCGGAAGCTGCGTCGGACATCGGTCAGGAAATCGATGGCGGCGAATCGGGCTTGGAGTCGGGCCAGCTGGGGTTCGGACCAGGCGTGCCGGACGACGCCTTCCCAGGCGGGCTGGATGGCGTAATGAAAGCAGGCGCCGCGGACCAGTTGGGAGATGAGAAACGGCTCCACCTGGACGGAGTCCGCCAGGCGGAGCATGACCTCGACGTCGGAGGCGGCGCCGTCGGTTTCCCCGGCGGCGATTCGGGCCACGGAGCGCAGTTGGTAGCGGAGGGTGAACTTCTTCATGAGGGCCAGGTGCGGAAGAAGGGTGGCGTAGCCGTCGCCGTACTGGATGGGGAACCGGGACAGCGGGCGGCGCAGTCCGTCCTCGATGGCCTGGAAGTCGGCGGCGAAGTAGGTCAGGCCGGCGAGCACGTCGCGCGCCGGCGTGCCGGGGACCTCGGGGACGGGAAGGAGCGGCTTCGGGTGGGGCGGGGCAGGTTTGGGCTCGGGCGTGGGTGCCGGTGGCGGGGTGGTTGCATCGAGACCATAGCGCTCCCGCAGGATGGCCCGCCCGTCCCTTGCGGTCGGCGGAGTGCGGAACGCGGTTTGGAAGGCGGCCAAGTCGAAGCGTTTCCCCTGGAGCCAGTTTCCGTGGCCCTGGTTCGGCCAGGGTTCGGGGCCGTGCGGGCCGGCCTTGGGCAGGGTGAAAATCTCCATGACGCGCCGGTACGCCGCGGGATCGCGCCAGCGGTTGGTGGCGTGGGGATCGGGATTGAAGTCGAAGAGCGGCTGGAGGGCGGGGATCAGGGCGAAGTTGTCCGCGTCCGGGATGGCCGGGGGGAAGTAGTCGGCGTTGGCGAGTTTCTCGCCCTGGGCCAGGAGTCGGGCGCGCTGGTTCTTCCAGGGAAGCCAGCCGCGCACGTTCTCGATGCCGTACGCGAGGAAGACCAGGGCGAGCGCGGCGGCGGCGAGGAGGCTGATGCGGCGGAGGAATCGGGCGCGGCGAGGGGTGGGAATCATAGGAGTGGGGGTCATGGGAGGAAGGGTAGGAACGGGAACGACGCGCGGGTCAGGCACACGAGAGCGAGTGATCCAGGGACGAGCGGTGTTTGGTCGGCGGTGGCGCGGGGGAGACGCGCGGGCTGGCGGGTTCCGCGTGCGGCGCGGGCGCGGCCAGCAGGTCGGCCAGGAGATGGGTTTGTTCCCGCCGGGCCTCGGTGGTCCAGTCGATGGGACGGTTCGATGCGGGAACCGGCGTGAAGGTGGGGGTGGCGAGGTTCAGGCCGAGGGCGACGAGGGCGGTGGCGGCAATGCCGATCCAGGCAGCGCGCGCGCGCCCGAAGATTTCGTACCATAGGCCGGGGCCGGGAGACATGGGCCGGGATTCCGGAAATGCCTTGGCAAGGGTTCGGCGGCGCAGGTCGTCGAGGTCCGGGAGGGCGGCGGCATGTCGCGCCAGGAGGATTTCGCGAATCGATTTCATGGGAGGAGGAAATGAGGTCGGGTTGGCGGTCGGGGAGGGGATCCGGAGGGCAAAAGGGCGCGGGCGGGCGGTTCACACGTCGCGCCAGGCTCCGTGTCCGGGGTTGGGAGGAACGTTCGGATCGGGCTGAACCAGCCCCTCGCGCAGGGCGCGGCGGGCGTGGTGGAGACGGGATTTGACGGTCCCGAGGGGAACGCCGGTGATGACGGCGATCTCGGCGAGGGGGAAGTCCTCGAGGTAATGGAGGAGGAGCACGCCGCGGTGGGCTTCGGGCAGGGCATCCAGGGCGGCGAGCAGTCGCGAGCCGTCCTCGCGCCGCATCAGGTCGAGGCCGGGTTCGGGATCGGAGGCCTCGGAATCCTCGGGAACGGGCTCGGTGGCGAGGGGTTGCCGGCCGCGGCGGCGCCAGAACTGGATCACCTGCTGGTGGGCGATGCCGAAGAGCCAGGAGCCGAAGCGGGCGTCCTCGCGGAGGGAATCGAGGTGGCGGACGGCGCGGAGGAACACCTCCTGAACGAGATCGAGGGCGGATTGGGGATCGCGGATGAGGTCGGTGACGTAGGAGTAGAGGGGCAGTTGGTAGCGCCGGAAGAGGGTGTCCCAGGCATCGGGATCGCCGTGCCGGGCGGCGGCTACGGGGAGCGTTTCGGGGAGGTCGGCCACGGACGTCATGGACACTGGGTGGAATGCCGGGCACGGGAAAAGGTTCAATGGGGCTCGTGCCGGGATACGAAATTCGATTAGGATGGGTGGCGGACGGACCGGAGCCAGGTCAAGCAAGGGCTCCGGGCCGCGAGACTGAGCCATGCAAGCGATGTTCGAGGACGATCAGCCGCCGGGAGAGCGCGGCGGGCGGATGGACGACGCCTTTCTGCCGTTATGGGAGCGGCGGTGGGTGCGGTGGAGCCTGGGCTTGGGGCTGGCTCTCGGGTTGCTGGGATTCTTCGGAGCACGACCCGGATGGCGGATGTTCAAGGCGTGGCGCGCCGGGACGATGCTCGCCCAGGCGCGCCAGCTCCTGGACGCGGGCGAGGTCCTGGCCAGTCTGGATCGGAGCCGGGCGGCGCTGCGGTTGGTGCCCGATGATCCATCCGGGTTGCGGTTGATGGCGCTGGGATTGGGGCGTACGACCTCGACGCGGGGCGCCCTGTACCATTGGCAACGCTATCTGAAGGTCGCGACGCCGAGCGACGACGACCGGGCGAGCCTGGTGGACGTGGCGGTGCGGGAGGGCTTGCCGGAAGTGGCGGAACCGCATGTCCGTCACCTGCTCGCCGGGTCGAACGCGCCGCCGCGGGTGTTCCGGCTGGCATCGGCCTACTATGGCGCCTTGAACCGCACGAAGGACGCCCTCGCCATGATGCGGCGGGCGGTCGAGGTGGAGCCGGGCAACCCGACGAATGCGTTCTTCCTGGCTCGGCTGCTGGAGACACGGACGGGCACGAAGGATCGCGAGGAGGCGCGGACCCTTTATTTGGGGGTCGCCAAAGGGGAGGCGAAGGAACTGCGCTGGGAGGCCTGCGAGCGCCTGTTGGTCGGGCCGTGGGAGGATCGGGAGGACCGGGAACGCGTGCTGGCGTTGCTGGGCGGGGCCGGGTTGCCGACGGCGACGGAGCGGGTGCTGATGGCGGAGGCGCGGATGCAGCTGGACCCGTCCAGCGCGCGGTCCATCGCGAACGAGACGCTGCAACGCCTGGGGAATCTCACCGACGCCGAACTGATCAAGGTAACCTCCTGGCTCCATCGGCACGACCTGTACGAGCTGTCGCTGCCCCTGTTGAGCCCCAACCGGGTGCGGACGCAGATGACCTTGTTCGGGTTGCGGATCGACGCGCTGGTCGAGGGCGGCAAGGGCGAGTCGGCGTATCGTGAATTGCTCGCGGTCAAGGAATGTCCCGACCCCCTGGTCATGGAGTTGTGGCGGTACCGGGCCGCGCGCTGGCTGAAGGACGATGCCGCGGCGGAGCGTCATCGCCAGCAACTGCTCCGGGTGGCCGGGAACGATTCCGGACGGCTGCGGCGCGTGGCCGAGACGGCTCAACAGGCAGGCATGCGGGACCTGGGGGGCGAGGCGTGGAAGCGATTGCTCTCGGACCGCTTCGAACGGGCCCGGGCGTTGCGGTCCCTGGCCGAAATCGCGGACGCGGAGGGCGATACCTGGGCGGCGCGGGAGCAGTACCGGCGTCTCGTCAAGGAAGACCCCGCGGACCACCTGGCGGAACTGCGGCTCCTCCATTACGACCTGCTGTTGGGCGAGAACGTCGAGGCCGCGATCAAGACGGCGGAGAGCCGGTTGACCGATCCCGAGCTCGAGATGACGGCGCGCTACGTGGCGGCCCTCGGCTTTCTCCGAATGGGAAATCCCTCGCAGGCCCGAGTCGTCCTCGGCCCGGCGGCGGCGACGGGAAAAAGGCTCCCCGCCCCGCACCAGGTGATTCTGACGGCGGTGGTCGGGGGATCCGGCGAGACCAACACGGCCTCGCGCCTTGCGGGGAGCGTGCCGCTGGCCCAGTTGCGTCCGGAGGAGAAGGAACTGATCCGCCCCTATCTCCTGATCGGGGCGCCGACGCGCTGAGCGCCGTCCGTGCGCCCGGTCAGTCGGCGCGGGCGATCCGGAGGTCGAGCCCGGCGCAACGGGCGGTCAGGGAACCGTAGCCGCGGTCGATGCGTTCCGCCCGGGTGAGGCGGGTGGTACCCTCCGCCATGGCGGCGGCGATGAGGTAGGCCAGACCCGCGCGGAGATCAGGAACCTCGATGCACGCGCCGTTCGAGGTCAGGGGCGTCGGCCCGAGGATCAGCGCGCTGTGGGGGAAGTCGTGGCCCCGGAACCGGCAGATGCACGAGCCAAGGCAGGCGGTCTCGACCTGGACGCGGGCGCCGAGGCGCTCCAGATCGCGCAGATAGCCGAAGCGCCGTTCGTAGACGGTCTCGTGCAGGACGGAGACGCCGCGGGCCTGCGTCAGGAGGACGGCGAAGGGTTGCTGCCAGTCGGTGGCGAACCCGGGGTAGACATCGGTTTCGAGCACCGTCGCGCAGAGCGGATGCCGCCGGTAGAACGAGATCGTGGTGTCGTTCTCGATCCGGACCCCTCCTCCCACCTTGGTGAAGAACGCGAAGAAATTGGAAAGCGTGGCGGGATCGACGCCGTCGACGGTGATCAGGCCGTGGGTGGCGGCAGCGAGGCAGGCCCAGGAGACGGCCTCGATGCGGTCACCGAGCACGGGGAAGCGGGTGCCGTTCAGGGCGTCGACGCCCTCGATGACCAGTTGGCGGTTGGGTTGGACCGCGATGCGGGCGCCCATGGCGTTGAGCATCGTGATGAGGGCGGTGATCTCCGGTTCGGTGGCAACGTTGGAGATGACGCTGGTGCCCTCGGCCAGGACGCCGAGCAGCAGGCAGGATTCCGTGGCGCCCACGCTCGGATACGGCAGCGTGTAATGGCAGGCCTTCAGACGATTCGGGGCCGCGGCGTGGTAGCCGGAGTCGTCGGAGGTCACCCGCGCCCCAAACAGCTCGGCGGCCTTCAGGTGGAAATCCACCGGTCGCGCTCCGATCTTGCAGCCCGCGACGAACGGCACGTGCGCCTCGCCCGTCCGATGGAGCAGCACCCCGAGAAGCAGGATCGGAATGCGGTTGGAACCGGAATCTGGGACCGGGACGGTGGAACCCGCGAGGGAACCGGCATCCAGTCTCAGAACACCCGGATCGGGGCAGGACGTCCGGACGCCCACGGCCCGGAGCATCTCGAGCGTGAGCGCCGTGTCGCCGATGTCCGGCACGTTGGTGAGCGTGCACGGCTCGGCGGACAGGGCCGATGCGACCATCGCCTTGGTCGCGAAATTCTTCGCGCCCAGCACGCGGATGCGACCGGAAACCGGTTCGCCGCCGGTGATTTCGTAGGAATGCGTGAGCGACGGCATCAGGGCGGGGGTGGCAGGTTGCAGGAAGGCGGGAAGCCCGCTGCCTGCGCGAAGGCCTCCGGCACCGAGTTCTTCCCGACGGCGTTCGTTCCCAGGACGACGGTGATTTCCCGAAGGTCCCGCAGCTCCGCGTCCTCGAGCCCTCGAAGGTCGCGGATGTGGAGGCGGGTAATCATCGGGAACGGTGGCGGTCGCGGTGGTCAGGCCACGAGCTGCCGCAGCACGTACGGGAGGATGCCGCCGTGACGGTAGTAATCGATCTCGATGGGGGTGTCGATGCGGCAGGCGACGGGGATTTCGCGGACGGAGCCGTCGCGGCGGGTGATGCGGAGGACGAGGTCCTGCTGGGGTTTGAGGGCGGCGGTGAGGCCCACGACGTCGTACGTCTCGGTGCCGTCGAGGCCGAGCGTCTGGGCGGTGGTGCCTTCCTTGAACTGAAGCGGCAGCACGCCCATGCCGACGAGGTTCGAGCGGTGGATGCGCTCGAAGCTCTGGGCGACGACGGCCTTCACGCCGAGGAGGTTCGTGCCCTTGGCGGCCCAGTCGCGGCTGGAACCCGTGCCGTATTCCTGCCCGGCGAGGATGACGAGCGGGACGCCGGCGGCCTGGTACTTCACGGCGGCATCGTAGATCGCGAGCTTCTCGGGGGTGCCCCCGCCGGGGGCGAAGTACAGCGTGTTGCCGCCTTCCTCGCCGCCAAGCATGAGATTCTTGATCCGCACGTTGGCAAACGTGCCGCGGGTCATGACCCGGTCATTGCCGCGCCGGCTGCCGTAGGAGTTGAAATCCGCGAACTCGACGCCGTGCTCGCCCAGGTAGCGACCGGCGGGGGAGGACTTCTTGATCGCGCCCGCGGGGGAGATGTGGTCGGTGGTTACGGAATCGCCGAAGATGCCCAAAGCCCGGGCGCCCTGGATGGGAGTCAGCGACCCGGGCTGGAGGGAGAAGTCCACGAAGAACGGCGGCTCCTGGATGTAGGTCGACTGGCGGTCCCACTCGTAGACGTTGCCGACGCTGGACGGGATCTCGTTCCACTTC
>CAZSOV010000038.1:16684-35899 GCA_964608505.1 uncultured Verrucomicrobiota bacterium | reverse complement strand
CGGGGCGGGGCAAGGAGGGGGGCCGGGTGCGCCTGGTCGCGCAGGCCGGGGCGGGTCACTGGGCCGCGTGCGCCCGGGCCGTGGCCTCCGGCGCGGTGACGGACGATCCCATCGACGTGGGGGGATTCCGGTTCGCCCAGGTGCGGGAGATTCACCACCCGGACTTCGTGCCGGGCGGGGCGAAATACCTGGATACGGTCGTGCTGTCGAAATAACGCCTTGGCTTGAAATGGCGCGCCGATAGATTGGCGGGGTGAAGGGCAACTCGGTCTTGTTCGGGCTGGCATTCCTGCTCGCGGCCTTGTCGGTGGGGATCACGCTGCTGTCGTATCGGTGGGTCCAGCTGACGCGGTCGCTCAACCAGGCGCAGTCGACCATCGCGTTGGTCGAGTCGCGGCAGGCCCGGTTGCGGTTGCTCGTCAACGAGGCGTCCGAATTCGCGCAACAGAATTCCGCGATCCACCCGATTCTGCAGGGGGCCGGCCTCCGGGCGACCCCCGCGGCCGCCGTTCCCGAACCGCGCCTCGCGCAGCCGCGCTAGCCCCCATCGGTCGCCGCACGAACCGCTTTCCCGAACCATGGACTTTCCGAATTCGAGCCGGGCCGCCGAGGGAACGCCGACCGTGGAGGAATTGCAGCGAACGCTGCGCTCCCTGCGCTTCGCGTTGAACATCGCACTGGTGTCCATGGTGCTCCTGGCGGGCAGCGTGAGCATCTACCTGTTCCGGCAGGTGACACTGCTGCGCCGGCAGGTGGAGACGGCGGGACGCACCGCCGTGCAGGCCGCGAACCACTACAATGTCAACGTCCTGACGCAGGCGGTGAACTTCGAGAGGGCCCTGCTGACCTTCTCGCAAACCAATGCCGAGTTCGCCCGGCGCATGGCCCGGTACTTCCCCCAGGCCAGCAACGCCCCGGCGCCGTCCGGCCCGCCGGCCATGAACGACAGCGGTCTGCCGCCGGTGCCGCCCGGGCGCTGACCAGCGCTGACCCCGGCGGGTCGGTCAGGAAGGAAGCGCCGGTCCGGCCTCCGGCGAGCTCATTTCCCTCGCGAAGCGGGTCAGCAGCCGGGTGGCCCGGTCCGAAACGCGCCGCCCCATGTCCAGGACTTCCTGGTGGCAGATGCGTCCGCCCAAGCCGGCCGCCCGGTTCGTGACACACGACAATCCCGCCACCCGCAGCCCGCAGTGCCGGGCCACGATGGCCTCCGGAACCGTGCTCATCCCGACCAGGTCCGCTCCCCACGCGCCGAACGCCCGGATTTCCGCGGGCGTTTCGTAGCTCGGACCGGCCACGGCGAGGTAGACCCCTTCCTTCACGACCTGTCCGGTTTCATCCCCGGCGCGCCGCAGCAGCGACCGCAGGCCGGGATCGTACACCTCCGAAAGATCGACGAACCGGCTCTCCGGCGGCGCGCCGCGCAGCGGGTTCATCCCCATGAAATTCAGGTGATCCGTCAAAGCCACGAAATCGCCGGGGGCCAGATCGGCGCGGATGCCGCCGGCGGCGTTGGTCAGCAGCAGGGACTCGACGCCCAGGGCGTGAAGCAGCCGGATCGGGAAAGTGACCACGCCCGGATCGTGTCCCTCGTAGAAATGGGCGCGCCCGGCCAGGACCGCCACCGGGACGCCCGCCAGGTGGCCGAGGATCAGGCGCCCGGCATGGCCCGGGACGGTGCTGTCGGCGAAGCCCGGGAGTTCGGCGTAGGGCAGGATCGTGGCGTCCTGAACGGCGGACGCCGCGGCGCCGAAGCCGCTGCCGAGCACCAGACCGAGGCGGGGGACCAGGGAGGAGCGGGCGCCAACGACGGCGAGGGCCTCGGCGAGGGGGGGAGGGGACGTCAGGTTTGGGCTTCCCACGGGAGTTTCGGGCCGTAGGCTCGCCGCTCCTGAATCGGTTATGCAACTGTCGAACGACGAGATCCGCCGCTATTCCCGCCACCTCATCCTGCCGGAGGTCGGCATGGCGGGGCAGAAGAAGATTTGTTCCACCAGCGTCCTGTGCATCGGGGCCGGAGGCCTGGGCTCCCCCATCGCGATGTACCTCGCCGCCGCGGGCATCGGGAAACTGGGTTTGGTCGACTTCGATACCGTCGATTTCTCCAATCTCCAGCGCCAGCTCCTGCACGGGACGAGCGACGTGGGTCGACCCAAGGCCGAGTCGGCCCGCGAGACGATCCAGGAACTGAATCCGGGCGTCGACGTCGTCATCCACAACACCCGTCTGTCGAGCGAGAACGCCCTCGAGATCATCTCCCAGTACGACATCGTCGTGGATGGGACGGACAATTTCCCGACGCGCTACCTGACCAACGACGCCTGCGTGCTGCTGAAGAAGCCGAACGTGTACGGGTCGATCTTCCGGTTCGACGGGCAGGCCAGCGTGTTCGCGCCGCACCTGGGCGGCCCCTGCTACCGCTGTCTCTATCCCGAGCCGCCGCCGCCCGGCATGGTGCCCAGTTGTGCCGAGGGCGGGGTGCTCGGCGTGCTGCCCGGCATCATCGGCTGCATCCAGGCCACCGAGATCCTCAAGCTCGCCCTGGGCAAGGGCAGCTCGCTCACCGGACGCCTGCTCCTGTTCAACGCCCTGGACATGAAGTTCAAGGAACTGCGCCTCCGCCGCGACCCGCAATGCCCCCTGTGCGGCGAGAAGCCGACGATCACCAAGCTCATCGACTACGAGCAGTTCTGCGGCGTCGTCCCCGAACCGGCCGTGCCCACCGGGAATCCCGACGAGGTGAGCGTCCAGGACATGAAGCGCGCCATGGACGACCCGAAGCTCGGCATCCGGGTGATCGACGTGCGCGAACCCGACGAGTACCAGATCTCGCGAGTGGCCGGCGTGCCGCTGTTCCCGTTGAGCGTGCTCCCCCAGCGGTTCACGGAACTCGACCCCAACCAGCAGATCTACATCCACTGCAAGAGCGGCGTCCGGTCGCTCAAAGCCCTGCGTTTCCTCCGGGAACAGGGGTTCAAGTACGTCAAGAGCGTGAAGGGCGGCATCCACGCCTGGGCCGACGAGATCGACCATTCCGTGCCGAAGTACTGACGTGCGGAGGCGAAGCGAGTGGGGTGAACGAAAAAGGTCCGCCTCGTCACCTCGGCTACGCGATGCGGTTGCGCGAAGTGCTGAGTCGTAGCCGCCGTGCGGAGGCGGGGCATTGCGAAGTCCGCCTGCTCGGCCCACCTGGTCGCCCGGGAAGTCCGCCAACCCCCTCGGGCCGGCGACTGGCTCCCCGCCAAAGCGTCCGCGCGACGGCGGGCCGAGTCGCCGGATTCACGGTGCCGCACCTCGGCTCATCCCCCGCCCGGTCCGGCATGGACCCGCCACGCCTGACTTGCCTAGCCTCGCCCCGATCCGAATGGAACGGCCCAAGGTCTTCATCTGCTACGCGCGCGAGGACAACGATCCCGCCAAGTCCCCCGTCCGCTGGCTGGACCGCGTCCGGCAGTTCCTCAGCCCGTTCGAGCAGAACGACGAGATCGAGGTGTTTCACGACGACGACATCCCGGTCGGCAAGGAGTGGGACGAGCTCATCATGAGGCAAGTGGCCGAGTGTTCGGTCGCGGTTTTGCTCTGTTCGCCCGCTTTCCTGGCCTCCAAATACATCCGAAATCGCGAGATGCCCGTGCTGCTCCGGCGATGGAAGGCCGGCGAAATCCTGCTCGTGCCTCTGCTGCTGTCCGAATGCCTGCTCGACGACGTGACGTACCGCTACCCAGACGCGAAATCCGGGCCGGGCCGGATTCGGATCTCGGAGATTCAACTGGCCGGGCGAAATTTGGAGGCTCTCGCCGATCTTGGGCGGGGAAAGCAGGACCAAATCCTCAAACTGGCCGCCCAGGAGGTCATCCGCCATGCTTGGAGTCTGGTGAAGGCCTCGGAATCCGCCATCTCCCTGGCGGTCCCGACGCAGGACGTCCCGCCCCCGCTCCCAGCTCCGACCCGAGTCATTCCGGTTCGCCTGAAACATCCCTGGGACAATTCGCTCGGCATGCGGTTCGTCCCGATTCCCGGAATCGACTCCTGGTTCTGCATCTGGCCGACCCGGGTGCAGGACTATCGAGCCTTCGCGGAGGCGAATCCGGACGTCGACGATTCGTGGAAGGACCCGCGTCGGGAGGGCGAACCCGTCACCCCAGGTCCCACCCATCCTGTCGTGATGGTCAATTGGCACGAAGCTTTCGCGTTCTGTGCATGGCTCACCGACAAGGAGCGGCGCGAAGGCCGGCTTCCGGAAGGCCGGGCGTACCGCCTGCCAACGGACCAGGAATGGAGCCGGGCGGTCGGTCTGGACGAGACACTCGGTGAGACGCGGCAGGATCGGGAGGAAAAGACCGCCGGCGTTTACCCGTGGGGCACTCAATGGCCCCCGCCCAAGGGCGCGGGGAACTTCGCCGATGAGACATTCAGGAAGTGCTTCGGAGAGGGATGGAGCCACATCGAGGGCTACGACGACGGCTTCGCCACGACGTCGCCGGTGGGAAGCTTCACACCCTCCTCCACCGGTCTCTTCGACCTCGTCGGCAACGTCTGGGAATGGTGCGAGAACCGATATGATGGAAAGGGCGAAAAACGGGTTCTGCGGGGCGGTTCGTGGAATCTCAATGATCCGCGCGCTCTGCATTCGCCGCTTCGTATCCTAGTCGGTCCCGGCGCTCGTAACGACTCCTGCGGGTTTCGTTTGGTGTTGGGAGCGGATGGGTCTGCTCGTTAGGAGCCTCCGCGATTACGCTTTCTGCTTTGTCCC
This sequence comes from uncultured Verrucomicrobiota bacterium, assembly GCA_964608505.1. Lineage (GTDB taxonomy): Bacteria > Verrucomicrobiota > Verrucomicrobiia > Limisphaerales > CAIMTB01 > CAIMTB01. Next base: position 31,149 of record CAZSOV010000038.1, on the reverse strand, counting down.
TCTTTCCCTTTGACCTCCCCGCGAAGCGGGGAGCCTTTTCCCGCCAGGACGGGCAAGTCAGGAAGGGCCGGTTTCAGTGCGCACCTTTTTGGGCGGGCGCGCGTAGGCCTTCCGCAACCCAGCGGTGTTGCCTTCTCGGCTGAATGCGTACCAGGCGGCAGTTCAGGGCCGGAGACAAGACTGCCAAGGATGAGGTCGACGATACGTGACACTCCGGGACACGATACAAACCTGCGGAGCGCCTTGGCCAGAATCCCGTGGTCTCGCCGAGGGCGCCGAGGAACTGTGTCACGGCCTTCGCGAAGAACCTACTTTATAGGCCGATCCCGCGTCCGATATGTTTCACCGCGTGGGCGCTCATCGCGTAGCTTCGTCTTGAGTCAAGATCGTGCGAAAACCGCGATTCATAGCGAATGTGGTAGGGCCTTCGTAGCTGCGAAACCCCGATTGCAGGAAGCGCCTTTCATTCGTGGTCCACGAGCCGCCCCGTAAAACCCGGGCTTGGTGCCGAGGACTGTAGTAGTCTTGATTCCATTCCCACACGTTTCCGGATAAGTCATGCGCGCCTAGTGCTGATGCCACGAGCGACCCCACTGGAGACGTTGTCGAGAACCCGTCTCGGTAGCCCACGAAGTGGTTTCCGTCCTCGCCGAATCCTTCCTTGTACGACTCATCTACGAAGTTCCCGATGCCGTTTGGCGGCGGCCATTGGGTACCCCACGGGTAGACCTCAGAATCCATCTCGTCCCGCTCCTCCGGCGTCCGACCGGTTTCATTGGTCAGGCCAACAGCGGCGCTCCACTCCAGATCCGTGGGCAGGCGATACCGATAGCCGACAGGCAAACGGCCTGCTTGACGTTCCCGGAGCGTCAGCCAATGGCAGAAGTTCGTGGCGTCGGTCCATGAGACGTTCACCACCGGATGCGTCGGTCCGGGCGTTACCGGTTCTCCCATATGAACCGGATTCCGCCACGATCCATCCACGGCGGAGTTGCTGGCGGCATACTCGGCGTAGTCCTGCACCCGCGTTTCCCAGGCGCTGAACCATACGCCCGCCCGGGCGATGGGTACGAAGACCATCCCGAGGTCGTTGGTGAAGGCCGGGGTGGTGACGAAACCCGTCGGGGTCAGCCGAAACGAAGGGCCCTCCGGATTGGGTTTGGGTGGAAACACGATGGGCGCTGCCCACGCGGCAACGCCGAGCACGGCCAGGGCGACGGACGCCCACGGGCGCAAGCCATACGCCGCGACGCCATCGGGAAAGAGGCGTTGCCGTAGCGCCTCCGGCAGACGTTGTGCCAGCGGCCCCAAATGGCCGGGGTTGAGGAAGGAAACCAGGATCGAGTCGCCCGCCAGCCCACGACCGGACTTCAGCCAATCCCACATTTCCGCCAAGGACCTGAATCGCGCACCCTGGGCCACCGGGATGCCCTCGCTGGCTGTACCGGACGCCATCCGAACGAGATGCCCGGTCAGATGGGCGCGCAGTGCCCGGGCGGAGGAGGGGCGAATCTCGCGCACGAGCCGACGGCGAAGCCAGCTGGGCACGACCGCATGTCGGTGGAACGGGAGGGTTGCGAGCCTGAGTCCGCCCTGCACCAGAGACATGGGACGCGGTGGCCCCAAAGGTGGGGCGGCCCGTCCCCGGGGCACTTCCTTCCCCGGTGCACCGGAGGGGCCATCCATGCTCCTGGAAGCGAAGGCATCGACCTTGGCGCCGAGGGAACGCGTGATCGACGGCGTGAGCGCGGGGAAGATGCAGGTCGCACAAAGCCATTGAAATCGGGTCTCCCCGAGATACGCGCGCAATTGGGCGATCCAGAGTTCGAGCGTCGGGCGGTCGGGCGGATGGCTACGGGCGAGGCAACCGACGGGGTCCTGTTCGAGAAATCGGGGAAAGCGTCGATGCGAGTCGGCGTCGGCGGTCGGCAGCCCCTCCCTCCCGGAGAACCGGGCGGCGAGATCCAGGAACGCCTCCGGCGTGGCGGGCAGAAGGCGAAAACCGTGAGCGGCAAGCGTCGCCTCCCTGCGACTCCAGGACGCGCGCGGCAGCGGACAGATCCAGCCCTTGTCGGGGTGTTCCGCGAGTCGCGCCACCCAGGGCCGGGCCAGGCCGGTCACGAGGTGGACGCCGGTCTCCGGATGCGCGACGACGAGCACGCGATGCGTCGGAAATGTCGCGAGCAGCGCATCGAGCGAAACCTGACGCGACGAAGGCTCCCGGGAACAGAGCGGGTCCCAGCGCGCACAACCGTGCGCGGGCGAACCGCGGAAGACGTACAGGTCGACGACCACCCCGGCGCGGGCCAGCAGGGCGAGGCATTCCCGAAAATAGACGGCGAGATGGTCGCGGGGATGCAGGCGTTCGAGCAGGACGAGATACGCGGGGGTGGAGGCGATCCGGCGGTGGCGCGGGACGAACGCGCCGCCGGCACGAATGGAGGCCACGACGGAGGCCGCGAGGTCGAGAATCTCGCGATGGCCCGAGATCCGCCGTTGCAGGGCGGCCGCGGCCCCGTTCAGGGCGGAGCGAAACGCGGTGCCTGGCTGCTCCCGGGGATCGGCCAGGCGGTGTTCGATCTGTTCCAGGGTCGGGCCCTGTTCGAGGTACAACCGGCGGCGGAGGCGGTCCCAGGCCCAGAGCAGGAGAGCGACGGCACAGGCCGCGGCCAGAAGCCGGGACCCCATGCGAAAGGCGAGCCAGCGCGGGGTGGGAGAAACGGAAGTCGGGGCGGCGTTCGTCGTGTCAACGACGTTGGTGAAATAAGTGAACGTGGCGTTGGGGGCGAGGTTCAGGATCGGAACCCGGTTCGTGGAGGGGGTGACGACCGTGGTGATACCGGTTGAACTGCGACGTCCTGACATCCAAAGCACCAGGGATGCCAAAACCAGAAAGACCCCGAAGCCGAACGTCCAATCCCACGGAAAGGGCTTGGAAGCAGGAGTGGATCCGCCGCGCCCCGTCGATTTCGCTCCCTCGCCGGTGGGCGACGGCTGACTCCGGAACGTCTCGATGGCCTCCCGGTACCGGCGTTGCGCCTCGGCATGCGTGCAGACGATGGGCGCCAGGACCGCCCATTGCCCGGGTTCATCGGCGGGAAGCAATCCAGCTTCGTCGAGGCGGCGGTACGCATCCAGGGCCTCGACGCGATGATCGATGCCGACGCGGATGCCCTCGATCCGCTGGGCCTTGAGCCAGTCCAGCCACGCGAGCACCCGGGGTGGAGGGGTGTGCTGGGCGGTGGTGCTGGAGGGAGCGTCGGGCATGAAGAACGTCCGTCCGCTTCAGGACCCGCGGATGGACCCTGAACCAAGGCCGCGCGAGCGCACGCGGCCCACGGATCGGGGCCTCATTGCCCCCGGGCCTCGTTCGTGTTCGTGCGTATCCATGCGTGGTTTCACCGCGTCCGGGGGGCCATCGATGAGATGGTCGGCGGTCGCGCGTTACCCTTTTCCGTAGGCGCAGGCGAGGTCGGCCTGGGTCTTGAACAGCGTCGAAGCCACGGCCCGTCCCAGCTCCCTGGAAACGTCGCTCACCCCATCCCAGCCGAGCCATCGAAGAGCCCGGGCGCCGTCAATGAATTCCGCGGTGGATGGAGCCTTCTCGAGGTTGCCGTTGTCGCGCAAGGCCACGACTCCCTCGATCCACTTCCGCAAGGCATCTGATGCTCCGCCTCCTCGGGTACCCCCACCGGTCGGAGGCGCCGATCGGTCCTGCAGGTGCAACGCCACGATCCGGTGTAAGTCGTCGGACGATGGCAATTCGAGGTGGAGATAGAGGCAGCGGCGGAGGAACGCCTCCGGAAGTTGGGTTTCGCGATTGGTCGTGATCAAGACCAACGGCACCCATGCCGGATCGGGATGCCGTCCATTGGCGGCACGCGGGACGCGGATGGGCTCGGACCGTTGGATCTCCGGGATGGCGAACTCGTGGCGCTCGAGTTCGTTGAGCAGGTCGTTGGGAAAATCGCGCGGCGCCTTGTCGACTTCATCGATGAGGACCACGGATTTCCTGGGCAACGTGATTCCCTGGGGCGGTTCGACGCCGAACGTGGATTGGAAGGCGTCGGGGCCGAGCGAGTACGCGATGGCCTTTCCCAGGGCGTCGAGCCGCAGGAACGCTTCGGGGGCAGGCAGAGCCTCCTGCGTCAGCGCCTTGAGCTGAGTTTCCCCGAACCGCCGCACCGTGTCGTACTGGTAGAAGAGGTCGGTGGCTTGGGAGCTGGACTTGGTATTGAAGGGCAGCACCGGTCCGAGCCCCAACTCCTCGGCCACGCGCGCGGCGAGGGTAGTCTTGCCCGTGCCCGGGTCGCCGGAGACCAACAGGGGCTTGCCGAGGGCGAGGGCCAGGTTGACCGCATCCGCGAGGGGCTTGGATAAAACGTAGGGCTCCTGCCACCGGTGAGCGGCCCCCGGGTCGTCCGCGGTGACCCGGTACCGGTGAGAAATGGATTCAGGGCTCGGCATGGATGAGGTGGTGTTGGACGCAGAGTTTCTTCAATTGCTCGTAATCCAGGGTGCTTCGGTCCCTCTTGAGTTTCGAGACAAGTCTCCTGGCGCGCTCTCCGAACCTCCCGGAGGAACCGGGTTCGGCTATCCCGACCCGGGGGGTGGCCCAGGCTTTGACATGCTCGTGGTTCATCGGGTCGAAGGCAGGCAAGGCCACGGCGTGCACGCGGGAGTGGCAGTGGGCGAGCTCCTGGACGAGCCGGCCGGCGCGGAAGTTGGATTCCACGATGACCGCGAGCACGAGAGGCGGCGAGGAAGGGTCGGGCGGGGCGGGGAACCGCTCCTTCATGACCTCGCCCAAGGCCTGTCCCAGCCCACGAATGCCAACCTCGAGCCAGTCCATATCGATCTGGCTGTCGCAGCTGCCGACGTGCCACCGGAAGCAGCGTGCCGTTGGGGGGGCGGGCGGCGTGGCCCGGCCCAGTCGACTCTCGAGCTCGGTCCGGAAACGCGACTCGACCTCGCGGGCGTCGGCGGGTGTGAGGCGTCCGAGCTCGACCGGGAGAGGTTCATCGTTGGAACCGTCGCCGGTCAGGCCTTGGACGGCGATTTCTTGAAGCGCGACCCGCCAGAACTCGCCGGGGCAGTGGTTCGCCGCCCCGAAGAGGAAGAGGACCAACGCACGCCCCTGGGCCTCCTCCCAGGCGGTCTTGAGCTTGGTTCGGATCGTGTGCTGATCGCATCGAAAGACCGCGGCGGGTTCCAACATGCCTTCGGCCAGGATCGTTTCGAGTAGTTGTTCGGCGGCTCGACCCCGGCGGGGTTCGGGGTCGTCGCGAATGGGGACAATGAGCTCCGGACCCTGATCGCCGATGGGCAGTCCGTGGCATTCGCTGAGCCTGCGTCGGGATCCCGGGGAATGGGGCAATCCCTCACGGTCGCAGTATTCCTTGAAACGAGGGGCGTCCGAACACTCGATGACCGCTCGTTCCCAGTCTTTGGGATGAGGTCGCCAGGTCGTCGGGTTCCACCAAACGCGACGCCGCCTTCCGTCGAGGACGACCGGGACGATGAGGTGGTCCTCCTGCCAGGCGATCCACGCTTCGCGACGCAGGCACCATTCGGAGTTGAGGGAGGCGGGCGAGACGAGCAGCACGAAGACGCGACGACGACGAGCCTCCTCGTAGGCCTTTTCCTCCCAGCCCTCACCGCCTTGATTGTTGCGTTGTGCGAGATAGCACCAGTCTTTCGGCGGCTTCGCGCCGGGGTGCTTCCGGGCCAGATCTTCCAGAACTGCGGCAAACGCCCTGGCGTCCCGGAAGTCCTCTTCCGCGTAGGAGAGGAAAACCGGGGGCAGCTGGGAGCGCGTGGGGGGCATGCCCGGATTCCGTCCTGCTCGTGCGTTGGAGGGGGCAGCCCGGTTCCTACCGGGCGCGCACGATGTCCGCGACGATTCGGGCGGCGAGGAGCGGGTAGTGACGGGAGGTTTCGAGCTCGCGGAGGAGGGCCGGCGGGGCGTCGTCCGGTCCCAGCGGTCGCAACTGCCGCGCCGCACCTCCGGGAGCCGCGATGACGTAGTGTCGGGGGATGCCCAGTTCCCGAGCCAGTGCGTGCTCGCGGTCGATGCCAATCATCCCGCCGACGTAGATCGCGGCAACCGCGCCGCTTTGGCCCAGCATCTCGTCGCGCATGGCCTTCAAAGAGCGTTCTACGGACGCCGGGTCCAGGGAGCCGTCGGCGTGGTTACGCGGTCGTTCGCCCGGCGCGGCGGGGATCTTCACCACCCGGCCCAGTCCCCCTTCGAGCTCCGAGAGTTCCCGGACCTCGGACGGGGCATCCTGGTCGAAGACGCTGGACTGATAGGCGATGACGCGGGGCCCGGAAGGCAGGGCCACCGCCCCTGCCTGGGCGATCATTTCCTTCGCGACCGACAGCAGGAGGGGCGTGATGGTCGGGTGACCCCCGAACACCAGCGTGCCGTCGGCGTGAAAAGCGGCCCGGGCCAGCGACACGACGGCGCTGGAGATCTCCGCGATGTCGGTGGTTTCCCGATACTCCGGGTGCCGTTTGAAGCTGGGAAAACTGGCCGAGAGGAAGATCACGCGGCCATGCAGGTCGGGTCGGTTCCTGATTCGTGCGCGCAGGTCGTCGAGATAGGAGTTCATGACGGCGGATCAGCGGGTGGCGAGGTCTTCGGCGATGGCGGCGATCTCGGTCTCGAACGCGCATTCGACCGGGCGGTTCTGGGTCAGCCAGCGGATCATCTCGGACTGACGGCCTTGCAGGCCGGTGACGGGTTGGATCAGGCAGGCGGACGAGGCGCCCTGGGTGGACCGTTGCACGTCGCAATCGTAGAGGCTGTCGGCGGTCGCCGGGCGGGGAACGACGGCGATGTGTATGGAGGTTCCGGCCACGTTCGGCGAGGCCAGCACGCTCCACGCGTCGGTGTGATGAAAGCCTACGCCATGCTGGCGCAGGGCCTGGGTCAGGCTGCCGATCAGTTCCCGACGACGCAGCGCCATGGCGGCGGCGTGGGCGCGCTCGATTTCCTCGACGACACGCGCCAGAGCGGATTCAGCGAGGGGTTGATCGGTTCCAGCGAGCGGGAAATCGGCGTCGTCGAGGGGGAAGCGATAATCGGTCGGCAGCTCGAGGATGCGGCGGTTGGCCGGCAATCGACTCGCGGGCCAGGTGACCGCGAGCAAGCCGAGGCGATGTCGGCGGACATAGTGAATCTCCTCCATGACCCACTCGGAATCCTGGAGGCCCGCGGTCTCAAGCAGGACGATCATGGCGCGGGAGGCGAGTTCGGCCTTGAGTTCGGCCTGGAACTCCAGGCCCGCGTCGATGGAGTAGCGATCCAGGAAGACGTTGAATCCGCGTCGGGTGAGAGCGCTGAACAGTTGCTCGGCGACCGCCGTGGATTCGGTGCGCCGATAGCTGATGAAGACGCGGCGATCCGACTCGGACAAACCGGCAAATCGAAGCACGGCCTGGGCCGGCGGCGGTCGAGTTGGCTTCGGGGTGCCGGGGGCGGGTTCGGGCCATTCGAGGGCATTGAACTTGCCCAGGAACTCCGGCAGAACCTCGCCACAACGCTTCAGATCGTGCACCACGGGAAGCACGGGAACATCGGCAGCGACCAAGGCGTCGAGTTGGACGATCCGGTCCGGGGCCGGCTGCGTGTCCGGCGCGGCGAGCAGGACGGCGCACCGGTGGACCGGATGGCCCGGACCCGCCGGGGTGGGAACGCCGGCAGGCTCGGAGATCGCGACCCAGCGCTCGTCGAGTCCGAACACCGCGAGAGCCTCGCGCAGCGACTCGGTGAGTTTCCGAGCCCGAGTCCGTCCCCCGGCCTCGATCACCAGTATCTCGTAGAGCGGCGCACCGCCGGGAGAGGGGTTGGCGTCGGATGACATGGTGAAGAGCTTTCAGTCTCGACGGGTCGAAAGCAAGTTCAGCTCCCCGAGGCACGCGCCCCGCGCCTCAGTTGGTCCGCGCGGAGGCACACCGCGCCGCGTGTTGCCTAATCCAGGTAACGAGGCGGACGCTCACAGTCGTGCCGACAGGGTCCGGCGCGTCAACGTGGACGCGTCACCTCATCGAGGCCGGAATTTCCGCTCGGGATTCATCTCGGAAAGCAGCGCGGGAGTGGGGCCGCCTCCAAACCGCGCCCAGTACCGGACCTTGAACGGGTTGACCGCGGGGCCGCGTTGCTGCTCGTTGGCCACGGTCGCCGGCAGCACCTCGTCCCACCAACGGTCATAGAGCGCCCGCAGTTCGGCCACCTCGTCCGGGAACTCCGCGATCCGGTTCCGGGACTCGGCGGGGTCGGCGACGAGATCGAAGAGTTCGGCGTTGTTCACCAGTTTCAGGCGGCCCTTGCGAATCGCGACGCCGCGGAATTTGGCGTCGGCGGCGCGCCCGTGTTCCCAGCGTCCAAGATGGGTGACCAGCACCCGGTTCGACCAGGGCGCGGCGGGATCATCGAGGGCCGACACGAGGCTCCGGCCTTCGAGCCGGGGTTCGAGCCGGCGGGGAATTCGTCCGCCGCCCAGTTCGACGAGAGTAGGCAGCAGATCGACGTGGGCCGCGGTCTGGGGGCGGTCGCCGGGCGCGATGCGGCCCTTCCAACGCCAGAAGAAGGGCACGCGGACGCCCCCTTGGTACGGCCCGCCCTTGGCCCCGCGCATGCCGGCATTGAACAGGCTCGGGACGGAATGCCCGTTGTCGGTCTGGAAGATCACGAGCGTGTCGCGGTCCAGATCCCACTCCTGCAACCGATCCAGCAGGCGCCCGACGTTGTCGTCGATGTTGCGGATCATGGCGTAGTACCGGATCTCGTTCGTCGACAATCCGCGGCCCTGGAACAGGCGATCGTATTCGGGGCCGGGACTGATGTGTGGCATGTGCGGCGTGTTGGGGGTGATCCAGGCGAAGAACGGGCCGTCGGCGCGGCGGCGTTCGTCGATCCACTTCAGGGCCCCGTCAAAAAAGACGTCCGTGCAATAGCCGCGGGTGGCGACGAGCCGACCGTCGTCGAGCAGGACGGGATCATGGTAGTCGTTGCCGGGCACGTCGCCGCAGCTCCCGGGGTAGGTTTGCCCGATGCCGCCGCCGCCATGGATCAACACCCGGTCGAACCCGCGACGGTCGGGAAGGTAGGGGGCTTCGTCGCCGAGATGCCATTTGCCGAAGATCCCGGTCCGATAGCCGGCCCGCTTCAGCAGCTGCGGCAGGGTGACGGCCTGCACGGCGAGGCGTTCGCGTTCGAGAATCGTGTGGGTCACGCCCGACCGGAACTCGTGGCGTCCGGTCAGCAACGCCGCGCGGGTCGGCGCGCAGGTCGGGCTGACGCTGTAGTCCGTGAACCGGGCGCTCTCGGCGTGCAACCGGTCCAGATGCGGCGTCTTCAGGATCGGGTTCCCGTGGCAGCTCATCTCGCCGTAACCCTGGTCGTCGGTCATGATGAAGATGATGTTCGGGTGTTCCCGCGCGGCCTGGTCGCCGCGCCGACCCCGGATTTCGGCGAGTCGTTCCTGCATCCGCCGGAGACGACGCGGTTCCGTCGGGGCCAGATTCGTCGATTCGGCGGGGTCGAGTCCCAGGTGATACAGTTGGGCCGACTCCGGGACCTTGCCGGCGGTCCAGCCGCCGCCGTCGGCGCCGTCGATCAGTTTCCAGGGACCGTCCCGCAGGACGAAGGTGCCGCGGATGGAATGTTGGACCAGCGGAGGTCGGGGGCTGGCGGTCTTCCCAAGCAGGGCGCGGCGGAAGCTCGAGCTGTCGGGCGCGGCGTCCTTGGGAAGGGGGCGTCCGAGCAGATCCGCGACCGTCGCGAAGGCGTCCTGAAGGCCGAGAGTGGCGTCGGAGGTGGTGCCGGGGGCGACGTGCCCGGGCCAGCGGGCGAGGAACGGAACGCGGTGCCCGCCTTCCCAGGCGTCGGATTTCATGCCGCGCCACGGGCCATTGGCGGCATGACCGGTGGTCTGCACCTCTTTGGGCAGCCAATGGGCGCCGTTGTCGCTGGTGAAGATCAGGAGCGTGTTCCGGGACAGGCCGCGTTCCTCGAGGACTGCCATGATCCGCCCCACCGTGTCGTCGACCTGGACCACGAAATCGCCCCGGGGCCCGCAGCCGCTGCGGCCCCGAAACTCGGGCGTGGGGACCCAGGGGTCATGAGGCGAGGTCAGCGGGAAGTAGAGGAAGAACGGACGGTTCGTGGCCTGACGGCGCAGGAACGTCTCGGCTCGATCCAGCAACCGCGGTTGGCATCCTTCGATGCTGAAGTCCGGCGCGATGGGTCCGCCCCGATAAAACCCGCCGCCCCCCTGGCGTTGCGACTTGTCCCCCGGGGTTCGGCTCGACGGCGGTTCCACGGCCTTGCCGTTCTCCAGGTAGACGTAGGGCACCATGTCGAGCGACGCCGGGATCACGTACGAGTATCCGAAGCCCGCCGTGTGCGGCCCCGCGCGCAGCGGACGGCTCCAATCGATGAGTGCCGGGTCCGCCCTGGGTTCGCCCCCGTCGCCGAACGCCGCCGGTTCGCGGGTGACGAACTCGAGGCCCAGGTGCCATTTGCCGACGCAAGCCGTCTCGTAACCGGCCCCGCGCAGGAATGACGCCAGGGTCGCCTGATCGGGAGCGAGCAGGGGCGGCGAGTATCCGAACAGGACGCCGTTCTTCAGGCGGGAACGCCAGGCGTAGCGGCCCGTCAGAAGTCCGTAGCGCGTCGGCGTGCACACCGCGGAGGGCGAATGCGCGTCGGTGAACCGGATGCCCTCGGCGGCCAGGCGATCCAGGTGGGGCGTGGGGATTTTCGAGCCGGGGTTGTAACAGCGCGGGTCGCCCCACCCGAGGTCGTCGGCGAGGATCAGGACGATGTTCGGGCGGAGGCCGGGATCGGAGGCGGCCCGGCCCGGGGCCGGGAGAAGGGCTCCGGCGAGAACGACCAAGCCGGCGAGCAGCGGGAACCAGCGGGACATGCGCGGAGCCTGAGCGCGCCGCGCGGTGGCCGCAAGGTCACGGCTTGCCCGGGTCCTCGCCCTCGTCGAGGCCTTCGGACGCCCAGGGCGGGTAGACCTCGGCGGGCAACTGGCCGCGTCGGATCAGTTCGTGCAGGTCGCGGATGATGGTGCGCCGGGCCACGTTGAACCGGCGCGCGAGCGCGGAGATGTTCGGGCGCGCGGTGGAATCCTTGGTCGTCCGGAGGATCTCGTTCTGGCGGCTCAACCGGTCGGTGGAACGGCTGAGCAGGTCCTGGATGTCGGCGCGCCGGGAACGTTCCAGGGATTCGAAGGATCGGACGATCTCGAGTTCGCCGCACTCGTGCAGCGCGGACTCGACGGTGCGGCGCAGGACGTCGAGGTCCACGGGCTTGGCGAGGCAGTAGTGGGCGCGGCGCGGGCCCTGGAGGGCGTCGATCTGCTCCTGCACGTCCATCGCGCCACTGATGACGACGATGGGGACGTGGGGCATCGCCTCCTTGAGTTCCGGCAGGTATTCGAGGCCCAGGTCGCCGTCGTCGAGGATGTGATCGAGGAGGATGAGGTGCGGCGCGATCTTCGGAAGCTTCGCCAGGGCCTCGGCTCCCGAACGGGCGCGACTCAGCTGGAAGTCGGCAAGCGCGTCTTCGTAGATTTCCGCCTGCAGATCTTCGTCCTCGATGATGAGGATGCGCGGCTTGTCCATGTCGGTGCCTCAAACTAGGCCCGGCGGAGTCGGGAGGCAAGGGGGTGGACTAGCGCGCGGCGCGGGCGGCGCGCAGGTCGGCTTCGAGGGAGTCGACGAGTTCGGCGCGGGCGCCGAGGCGGCGGAGGTCGGCGATGGCGCGGTCCGCTTCGAGAAAGTCCTGGCGTTCGATCTGGAGGGCGGCGAGGCGTTCGCAGGGGACGGGGTGGAGGGGGTCGGCCTGGCGGGCCTGGAGGTACGAGGCCAGGGCGTCGGCGGGGAGAGCGAGGTTGCGCCACTGGAGGTCGCCAAGTTGAAGGAGGAGATGGGGGTTGCGCGGCGCGAACTGGAGGGCGCGTCGGAGGGCCTGCACGGCGTCGGCGTCGCGACCGGCGGCGACGAGGGCATCGGCTTCCGCGACGTGGGATTCGGCGAAGGCGGGGGCGGCGCGGAGGGCCTGACGGGCGAGGGCGAGGGCCTCGTTGGTCCGGCCCAGAGCCGCGGCGGTGTGCGTGGCGGCAATCAGGAGGGTGGCGTCGTTGGTGTGGATCGCGAGCAGGGGTTCGAGCAGGCGCCAGGCGACGGGGGATTGTTCCGCGGCATCGAACGCGGCGGCGACGCGACTGACCACGAGCAGGTTGGTGGGGTGATGGCGCAGGGTGTCCTCGAGGCGGCGGAGGGCGGATTCAGGGTCGCCCTGGGCGAGGAGCAGATCGGCGCGGGTGAGTTGATCGGAGACGGACATCATGTGGTCGAGTGCTTTCCCGGACCAGGCGTCCTCCATCGGGCCGAGGCTTTGGGACTGGCCGGCCGCGGCTTCGCGTTCGGCTTCGGCCGTTTGGCCGGTGGCCCGGTAGGCGAGTCCGAGCAGGTGACGGATGGGACGCTCGGACGGCGCAAGGGCCGCCGCGCGCTGGAGCGGGGCCAGCGCGTCGCTGGGTGTTCCGGCGCGGATGTGCACCTCGCCGAGTCCGGCCCAGCCCCGCCACTCCCCGGGCACGATGCGGGTGACGTTGGAGAAGGAGGACGCGGCCCCGGGAAAATCGCCGAGGTTGATCTGGACGGTCCCGAGCCGCTGCCAGGCGGGGGCGAACTCGGGGAAACGGCGGACGACGTCGAGCAATTCGGCGCGGGCGGGTTCGGTTTGACCGGACTCGATCAAGGCGGCTGCGGCGTAGAGGGAGGGCAGGGGGCTGGAATCGCCGAGTTGGAGGGCGTCGAGGAAGCACTGACGGGCCTGGGCCCAGAGGTTGTTGGCGGCGAAGGCGAGGCCGAGTTCAGCGCGGCGCTGGGGCTCGTGGGGTTGTCCGGCCACGAAGCGGGCCACGCGGGTGAGATGGTCGCGGACCTGCGGATCGAGTTGGGCGAGGTTCGGGGGAACCGGGATCGGGAGCGGAGCCGGCCGACGGGCCTGGAAGAGCCAGGCCAGCAGGAGCAGAACGGGCAGGAGAATGCCGAGGCCGATGCGCAGGAATCGGCGCCTCCCGGCGGAGGACGCATGGGCGTTGGCGGCGGAGGTGGGGGTCGAGGTTTCGGGCAGGATCACGGTGGGGCAGGGGCGTGTTGGCGGCGGAAAGCGGCATCCGGAAAAGCAAAAATGGTTCGCGCGGACGCGAACCATTCTGCGTGAACGGGCCTGGAACGGGCGGCGCCGCGCTGCGGCGCTCCGGGCCGGCCTAGAAGCGGGTCGCGTTGACTTCCTTGATGCTCGACCGTTCCTGGAGCCAGTCGATGTCGCGATTGTTGGGCGAGGCGACACCGAGGGCGAGCGCGACGCCGGCCTTGAGAACGGGGGCGGTCCGGCCATCGACCCATTTGCGGATCTCGGCGTGACCATCGGCGAAGGAGAGACCGCCGGCGCGATTATGGTAGGTCGCCGGGTAGTCCACGATGATATGGGCGGCGGAGCGCTGGGGATCGTAGGATTCCATGTTCACGGCGAACCAGCCGTCGTTGATGGAGTCCTCGCGTTCGTCGATGGTGACCCAGGTTTTGGCCGGGGTCGGCATGTCGGTGGCCTTGCGGAACTGCTTGTAGCCGCTGGTGTAGGGGCCCGCGCGATCTCCGACATAGGCGTTCATCGAGACGGAGCGAACGCGGGGTTGGCCGGTCTTGCCGCGGCTCATGGAGCGGTCGGCGGGGCACTTGTAGACGCCGGCGGCGGAGCTGTACTTCCCGATCTGGGAGCGCAGCAGGATGAGCCAGTTGGTGTTGTCGGCCCGGAAAGCCGCGTTGTCGAGCCAGCCCACGGCCCAGGTGCGGTTGGTGTTGGCCCAGTTCTGGGCGTCGCCGCCGTCCAGGTTGCCGGCCAGTTTTTCGTCGTTGTCGCCGGAGTACAGCGTCCAGGCGAGCATGAGCTGCTTGCCGTTGCTGAGGCACAGGATGCCGTGGGCCTTGGCCTTGGCCTTGGCGAGGGCGGGGAGAAGCATGCTCGCGAGGATCGCGATGATCGCGATCACCACGAGCAGCTCGATGAGCGTGAAGCCGCGCAGGAAGCCGCGCAGGAGGCGGGGAGTGGTGGGGTTTTGACGCATAGGTTCCTTCGAGTTATGGACCGGCCGCGGGGCGACCGTTGGGTAACGCGGGAGGGTATGCCCCGGTTCCGGGTCCTTCAGCAAGTTCGTTGTTTGCCGTGCCATTAAACGCACATTTGCCGGGACCCCCGCGCCGGGTCAGGGGGACCCGGCCTACAGCCAGCCCGGGCTGTAGGCCGCGTGCCCTCACGCGGCGCGATGCGGTGGCGGACGCGCGCCGGGTCGGGGGACCCGGCCTACAATGCGCCAGCCCAGGTTGTAGGCCGCGTGCCCTCACGCGGCGCGATGCGGTGGCGGACGCGCGCCGGGTCG
>CAZSOV010000038.1:14222-16584 GCA_964608505.1 uncultured Verrucomicrobiota bacterium | reverse complement strand
GGGGACCGGGCTACAATGCGCCAGCGCAGGGTGTAGGCCGCGTGCCCTCACGCGGCGCGATGCGGTGGCGGACCCGCGCCGGGTCGGGGGACCCGGCCTACAATGCGCCAGCGCAGGGTGTAGGCCGCGTGCCTCCACGCGGCGCGATGCGGTCGGGGTGTCTCCGATGAGGTTTGCTAAATCAACATTGCGATTCTGTGCAATAAGACTTATGACGTTGTCGGCGCGCGCGGGGGGCGGCGCCGGTGAAATCGGGGGCGTGGCGGAGGGATGCCCGGGCCCTGTTCAAGGGGCGGGTACCTCGCGGGGCCGCTTTGCAAGAGCTTGGGAGAAAAAGACGTATGGAACTCGGCAGGGGGCGGAATGAAGGCAAACCGGGAGGCCGTCCCACACGGTTTCGGGCGATCGGGGAAGAAGGGAGTCCGCCGTCGGTTCCCACCCGTTTGTCTGCGCGCCCGCGAATCGGGGGCAGGCTAGTGGATTTCGCCGGGCCGCGTGACCGTCCAACCTGCCTTCGGGTCCAACCCGGCGGTGGTGGCGTCCGGTACGACCTCGATCCGTCCTGGAACCCCGCCGACGGCGGCGTGGGCGGGACCCTTGCAGGCGCAGCCAGCCGCGAGGAGGGACGCCAGGAGCAGGAGGCCCCAAGCCGTCAACCCACGCCCCAAAGCCCATGAAATACGGGAGTGTCCGAAATGCATGCGGTGCTGCGGGAACGTATTTGGTTCGGGAATCGGGGCAAGTAGATTCTCTTGCGTGCCGCGTTTCCGTACCGTCCGGGGGTGAGGTCGGTAACCACCCGGATCCCCGGCGACGGTGGGGTCGGGGACGGCGATGGCCGCACGGAAGTCGCTGGGTTCGGGCGGTGGCCGGGCTGGGGTGGGCAGTGGCGGCGAGCCTGCCGACCGCGGGCGTGGAGGTCGTCGGGAATGGACCAGGGACCCCGCCGGAGCGGCCTCCGGCGTGGAAAGGGTCCGCGTCGTTGTCGGTGAAGGAGACCTACGACAGCAACATCCACCTCCAATCGGTGACGCCGTGGGCCAACCAGGCTTCCCTGGTCACCACCTGTTTGCCGGTCCTCGGGGTGGGCTGGGCGCCGTCCCCGCGGTTCCAGGCCAACGCGTCCTATGTTCCCGAGTTCACGTTTTTCGAGGCCGATTCGGAGGAGGATTTCGCCCTGCACCGCCTGAACCTGGGCCTCTCTGGAAGGGAGTCGGACCTCACCTACGACCTGACGCAGGTCCTGTCGGTGATTGATGGCAGCGACGTGGGACCGACCTGGATGGGGCCCGGGGGGGCGCCGGCAGCGGGGGGAATTCCGATCCGGGATCGGCGGGATGCGGCGATTTACCGGGGACAGTTGAAGGTGGTCCAGGGGTTCGGGGTCTGGCGGGTACGTCCGGTGGTGACGGCGTACGTGCATGACTTCCAGACCCGGCAGTCGGGGTTGGCGGGCTACCAGAATTACGTGGATCGGAACGAGTACGTGGGCGGGTTGGACGTGGGGCGCGCGGTGGGCGAGGCCGCGTCGGCCTGGGTGGGATATCGGTACGGGAGCCAGGGTCAATCGGCGCTGCTGAACCAGCCCAACGAGTACGACAGCCGATTCCACCGGGTGCTGCTTGGGTTCGAGGGCGCGGTGGCGGACGGGCTCAAGGCGAACGTGAGCCTTGGGCCGGAGGTACGGAGGTACGGGGAGAAGGTGCCGGCGGCCTTCGGGGACCGCGACGTGCTTTACCTCTTCGTGGACGCCACCCTGACCGCAACCGTGACGAAGGCGGACACGATCACGCTTTCCTTCAAACAGTTCGAGTTGCCCGGGTTCGGAGGGCCGAGTGCCTTCCTGGACGCCACCCTGGACCTCGGTTGGCGCCACCGGTTTTCGTCCCGTTGGACGGTCGGTGCGGGAAGCCGGGCGTACCACACCGATTTTCTGGCGCCGGTGGTTCGGAACGACTGGATTCTGTCCGGCAACGGATGGTTGAACTGCACGGTCACGAAGGCGTTGGGGGCCGAGGTGTCGTATGGCTTTGAGTCGGCAATCTCCAAGGTTCCGCACACGGAAGGGCGGGAGTTCGACCGGCACCTGGTCTCGTTGGGGTTGAGGTACCAGTTCCAGTAGCAACGCCGGAGCACGTCACGAAGCGGGGAGGATCGGCGAGTGGCGAGGCGCGCCCGGGGCGAGCGAAGTTGGCGCCCGAGGGCACGAGGCGGACGCTTTTGGTTCACCTCACACGCTCCGCCTCCTCATGTCGGCGGCTACGAATCCGCGGTTCGCGAACCGTCATCTCGTGGCCGCGGAGATATCGAGGCGGACGCTTTTGGTTCACCTCACACGCTCCGCCTCCTCATGTCGGCGGCT
>CAZSOV010000038.1:0-14122 GCA_964608505.1 uncultured Verrucomicrobiota bacterium | reverse complement strand
ACGAATCCGCGGCTCGCGAACCGGCATCTCGTAGCCGCCGAGATAACGAGGCGGACGCATCCCGGCGTTCGGCGCGGTTCAGGCCCCTTTTTGTCGGGTGTCTCGTGGGTCTCCGGGCTTTTCGGGAGGGAGTGGACCCGGCATGGTGCGGGGGACCCATGAAGGCCCTTTTTTTTGTCCTGGTTGGTGTGTGGATGCTGGCGATCAGAGGTGCCGCGGGTGCGGGTGCGGGTGCGGCGGCGTTGCCGGAGGCGGGGCTGTTTTCGCGGACGAACCTGGTGGCGTGGTGCATCGTGCCCTTCGACACGCGGAAGCGGGGACCCGAGGAGCGGGGGGCCATGCTCGAGCGGTTGGGCATCCGGCGGTTGGCGTATGACTGGCGGAACGAGCATATCCCGACGTTCGACGCGGAGGTGGCGGCGATGCGTCGGCGGGGCATCGAACTGACGGCGTGGTGGTTTCCCGCGAATCTGGGGGCGGAAGCGCGCGCCATCCTGGACTGCCTCGGTCGGAATCGCCTGCGTCCGCAGCTGTGGGTGACGATGGGAACGGAGACCGAACTCGACCCGGTTCGATTGGAGCAGAAGCTGGCGGGTGCGGTGGGGACGCTGGGTCCGATCTGTGCGGAGGCGGCAAAACTCGGGTGCACGGTGGGCCTGTACAACCATCTGGGCTGGTTCGGCGAACCGGAGAACCAGGTGGCGCTGCTGGCGCGTCTGCGGGCCGGAGGACACACGAACGCAGGGATCGTGTACAACTTCCACCACGGGCACGCGCACATCGATCAATTCCCGCGGTTGCTGGAGCTGATGAAGCCGCACCTGCTGGCCATCAATCTGAACGGGATGGTGTGGGACGGGGATCGGATCGGAAAGAAGATCATTCCCCTGGGAACGGGCGACGAGGAATTGGACCTGCTGCGGGCGCTGTGGGCGAGTGGTTGGAAGGGGCCGGTGGGAATTCTCGGCCATACGGAGGAGGACGCGGAGCTGAAGTTGACCAAGGAGCTCGAGGGCCTGGTCCGGCTGGTCCCGCAGCTCAGTCAGCCACCGGGGCCCCGGAAGCCGCGTCCCCGGGCAGGTGCGTCCGGGAACGCGGATGCTCCGTCCCGTTTGGGTGCCGCCGGGGAGCCCATCGTGGACGGGCAGTTCGGGAAGGCGCTGGACGCCCGCGTGCGAGGTCTGGTCACGGCGGGGAAGGCCGAGGTGCGCCAGGCGCCGTTCTGGGTGGAAGCCCGGGTGCGGATCGGGTCGAAGGCGAACTTCAACATCCTCGTGGCCAGCGAGGCCAAGGCCTCGGAATCGCACTGGGAACTCTACACGTACGCGGGCGGTGGCGAACTGAGCTTCTATCAGCCCGGTGCCGAGCCGGCGGAGGTCCGCTCCGGGATGGGCCTCGCGGACGGCGCCTGGCATCACGTCGCCGCGTGCAACGAGCCGGGGCGGGTGCGGTTGTACGTGGACGGGCGGGAGGTTGCGAACCAGGAAGTGCGGCGGCGGGTCGTCGCGGAGGGCGGCGCGGCCCAACTCGCCGTGGGCCAATTGGTGGAGGGCGGCTTGGGATGCGACGGCTGGATCGAGTCGGTGCGGATCAGCCGGGGGACGAGGCTTCCGGGGGAGGCGGCGAAGGGCGCGTTGTTCGCCGATGCCACGACGCTGGGGTATTGGGGTTTCGCCTCGTTGAACGATCTGGACGGTTGGGCCGCGTTGGCGTCGACCGTACCGCCCGTCGGGGCGACGCGCGCCACGGGGGCCGCAACCCCGACCCCGAGCGCCGTGGCGGCGGCGGCGGCGCGCAGCATCAACCGGGACGAACCTTGGAAGCAGGGGGAGGGCGACTGGGTGGACGACCGCTGGAACCTGACCGTGCCCGGGCGCTGGCAGGCCTACTATCTGCCTACCCCGACGGGCGTGGTGCGCAAAGGCCTGGCCGTGCGCCTGGGGGAGTCGGCGGACGCCACGGTGTGCTACGACACCGGGACCGGACAATGGCGGTCGGCGTGGACCGGAGGGTTCCTGCGGTTCGATCCGGCGCGGTTCGGTCTCCTGGGCGCGCCGCAGATGGCGGGCGACGTCCGGTTTTCCCTGCCGGAGTCGGCGGGCTGGAAGGGAGCACCGTTCCGGTGGCGCGGGTTCGCGGTGGCCGGGGATCGGTTGGTCCTCGAATACGCGCTTGGGGATCTCGAGGTCCGGGAATCGCCGTGGGCGGTGTCGCGGGACGGGGTGACGGTCTTCCTCCGGGACTTCGAATTCGGTCCTGCCTTTACGGCGAAACCGACCTTGAATCTGCTGGGCGAGGCGCACGGGGTACCGGTGGAAGGCGGGGCCGGGGAATGGTCGTTTCTGGGTTTCGGCGACGGCGGGGCGGGGCGGCGGGCGGTCTGGTTTCAACCGACGCCGGGAGTGTCCCTCGCGCGCGCGGCGGACCGGGGGATTTCCCTGGCCGTGGAGCCGCGTGCCGGGCCGGTGCGGCTGCGGTTGGGGTACGTCTTCGGGGAGTCGTCCCGCCCGGAGGCGGCGGTCACGGTGGCGCGCCTGGTGACGGAGGCGGGGAAGGTCCCGGAGTTGGGGGCCATGGCCGCGGCGGCGAAGGCACCGATGAGCGAGCCGCTGGTGGTGAAGGGGCAGTTGGGGGCGGGTGCGGATGCCTACGCGATCGACACCATCCCGGTGCCCTACGAGAATCCGTGGAAGGCCCTGATGTTCGCGTCGGGCGTGGGGTTCTTCGAGAACGGCGACGCCGCGGTGGCGACGATCCACGGCGATGTCTGGCGGGTGAGCGGGTTGGACGCGCGGCTGGAACGGGTGGAGTGGCGGCGGATCGCGACGGGATTGTACCAACCGCTGGGACTGACCATGGCGGACAATCGGGTGATCGTGCTGTGCCGGGATCACCTGACCCGGTTGCAGGATCGAAACGGCGATGGGTTCACGGACTATTACGAATCGTGGAGCGGCGCCATCGAGACGAGCGGCGGCGGACACGATTACGTCACGAGCCTCGAACGGGACGCGGCGGGCAACTTCTACTACGTCGATCCCAAGGGCGTGCATCGCATTTCGGCGGATGGGCGGCGTTACGAGACGTTGGCCACGGGATTTCGGAACCCGAACGGGTTGGGGGTGAGTCCGGATGGCCGGATCCTGACGGTGGCGCCGCAGCAGGGGGAATGGACGCCGTCGTCGGTGATCCACGAGATCAAGGCCGGGGGCTGGTATGGATATGGCGGGCCCCGGGCCGGGGAGGGACGGCCCGACGGATATGACCTCCCGTTGTGCTGGATTCCGCATCGGGTGGACAACTCGAGCGGCAGCCAGGTTTGGACGATGAGCGACCGGTTCGGGCCGTTGTCGGACCGCCTGCTGCATCTCTCGTGGGGGCGGTGCACGATGTTGCTGACCCTGCGGGACGTGGTGGACGGACAGGCGCAGGGGGCCGTCGTGCCGTTGAAGGGCCGGTTCCTCTCCGGACCGATGCGCGGCACGATGAATCCGCGCGACGGCCAGTTGTACGTGGTCGGCTGCCAGGGGTGGCAGACGGCGGCGGCGCGGGACGGGAGCTTCCAACGGGTGCGGTGGACGGGGAAACGGCTGGCGGTGCCGGTGGGGTGGCAGGCACGGCGCGGCGCGTTGCAGGTGACCTTCAGCGAAAGCCTGGACCGGGAGACCGTCCTGGACCCGGGCAGCTACGCGCTCGAGGCCTGGAACTACCGGTATTCCCGCCAGTATGGGTCGAAGGATTGGTCGGTGAAGGAGCCCGAGCGGGAAGGGCGCGACGTCTGGACGGTGCGTTCGGCGCGGCTGGAATCGGACGGGCGGACCGTGGTGCTGGAAGTCCCGGAACTCGGGCCAGCGATGCAGTTCGGGTTGAAGTTCAACCTCGACACGGCGGACGGAAAGCCGGCGGCGGGGGAGATGTACGGCACCCTCCACCGGGTGCGGTAGGGGCAGGCGGGGGCAGGGCCATCGCCAAGGTCCATCGGGGCCCGCGAAACGCTCCCTGCCGTGGCTGGCTCCGACGCGAAACCGGTCCTTGTCGCGGGCGGCACGGAAGAGCGGACCGTGTTCGTCCGGACGTGGGACGAGGACCGCGACGAGGACCGCGACGAGGACTTCCGGGCGACCGCGGACGGAGTCAGGCCGTTCCGGAGGCCCGGCTGGCGGCTTCGACGGTGTTCCGCATGAGCATGGCGATGGTCATGGGACCCACGCCGCCGGGGTTCGGGGTGATTCGCCCGGCGATGGGTTGGACGGCGGCGAAATCGACGTCCCCGACAAGGCGCGTGCCGCCCTTGGCGGCGGGATCGGGGATGCGGTTGACCCCGACGTCGATGACGACCGCGCCGGGCTTGACCATGTCGGATTTCACGAAACGGGGGACCCCCATGGCCGCGACGAGGATGTCGGCGCGACGGCAGTGCGCGGCGACGTCGGCGGTCCGGGAGTGGCAGAGGGTGACGGTGGCGTCGGCGTGGCGGGCCTTCTGGACGAGGATGGCGAACATCGGTTTGCCGACGATGTTGCCGCGTCCGAGCACGACGACCTCGGCACCGGCGATCTTCACGCCGGAGCGGATGAGCAGTTCGTGCACGCCGCCGGGGGTGCAGGGGACGAAGCCGGTGGGATCGCCGAGCATGAGTTTGCCGACGTTGACCGGGTGGAATCCATCGACGTCCTTGGCGGGATCGACGGCGGCGAAGATGGTGGGCGCGTCGATGTGCGGGGGAAGCGGGGCCTGGACGAGGATGCCGTGGACGGCCGGATCGGCGTTGAGGCCGGCGATCAGGGCGAGCAGCTCGGACTGGGGCGTGGATTCGGGGAGGACCCGGGTGGTCGAGCGCAGGCCCAGTTCGGCGCTGGTCTTCTCCTTCATGCCCACGTAGACGCGGGAGGCGGGGTCCTCGCCGACGCGGATAAAAACGATCTGGGGCTGGGCCCGTCCGGCGGCGACGAGGGCGGCGACGCGGGCCCGGGTTTCGTGATGAATGCCCGCAGCGATGGCGCGTCCGTCGATGAGGTTGTCCATGAGGGGCGGTTCAGCGGACGGCCTCGATGGTTTCGACGTCGAGGAGGGGGACGTCGCTCCAGAGCGGGCGTTGATCGAGATATTCGCGTCCGGTGACGATGACGACCTTGCCGCGGTATTCCTGCCAGGGGATGGGCTCCTCCCGGGTGGTCAGGAGGAAGTTGATTTTCCGGCGGGAATCCCGGGCCTGGAGCGCGTAGTGGGACGGGGCCTGGATGTTGGTGGGACGGACGACGATGCCTTCGCGGCGGACCTTGCGCCCCCGAAAATCATCGAGGCTGCCGGTGTCGGTCGGGGCGGTGGGAGCAGGTTCCGGGGACGGGGCGGCATCCGGGGGCGGCGGGGGCGTCGTCGCGGGTGCCGGGTCGGGAGGCGGGGTGGGCATGACGTGCGGGGTCACCTCCTGGGTGGCCGGCGCAGGGGGAGGAGCGGAGGTGGTCGAGGGCGGCGGCGGAGCGGGCGCTTGCGGAAAGGGCTGGGAAGGGGCGGGGGCCGAAGTCGTCGGCGCGGGGGTGGCCGCCGCGGTCGGTGGCTTGGCCGGGGAAGGCGTCGATGCGGAGGCCGGGGACGGGGGCGGCGATGCCGGCGTGGGGGTGGGCGCGGGCGCGGGCGCGGGCGCGGCGGACGGCATCAACAGGTACATTTCGGGGACGAAGCCGTGGCAGCCGGGCGGGGAGGCGATGGGCAGCCAGCCGTCTTTGGGTTCCCCGACGGGTTCGACGCGGGTGCCTTTGACGACGCGCCCGACGTAGCCGTGGTCATAGGAGGGACCCGCGCGGAGGTTCAGGACGTCGGCGGTGGTGGATTTCGAGGCGGCATCGACGAATTCGGCACTGGCCCAGACACGGGTGCCGGGCGGCAGGGCGATGCGGGCCCAGCGCGCGGGTTCGCCCGGGGCGGGTTTCGGGAGGACGACCTGACCGAGGACGCGGACTTCCTGGTTCAGGTTGAGTCGGGCGAAGACCTCGCCGACGAAACCGGGGCGGGACCGGACGTTGACGCGATCCGCGTTGACTCGAGCCTGGGTTTCCGCGGCCCGGATCGGGAGGCCGGGAAAGATGACGAGGACGAGGAAGAGCAGGAGCGGGACCGCCCAGGCGGGGCGCCATGCGGGAGGAGTCATACCGGCGCCAGTAGAGTTTTCAGTTCGGCGGGTGTCAACGCCCGCCACCGCCCGGACTTGAGTTCACCGAGCTTGATGGGGCCGATCTGGGTCCGGACAAGGCGTTCGATTTCGAGGCCCTCGGAGGCGAACAGGCGCCGGATTTCGCGGTACCGCCCCTCGGCCAGGACCAGTTCCACCAGGGCGACGCCCTTGCCGGTGGACACGATCCGGCCGTCCTCGATGCGCAGGCGTTCGCCTTCGGAGAGCACGCCCTGCCGGAAACGTTCCAGCATGCCGGGCGGCAGGCGCCCGAGCACGGTGGCGAGGTACCGCTTGCGGATGCCGAACCGGGGATGGGTGACGTGCAGGCAGAACTCGCCGTCGTTGGTGAGGAACAACAGTCCTTCGGTTTCCCGGTCGAGACGTCCGACCGGATAGAGGCTGGTCCATTCGGCGGGCAACAGTCCCGCCACGACCCGGGCCGCGTGCGGGTCCTTGCGGGTGCAGGTGAAGCCGGCGGGTTTGTGGAGCGCGATGTAGAGCTTTTTGACCGGGCGCACGGGTTTGCCGTCGACGGCGACCTGGTCGTGGGCCGGGTCCACCTTGGTGCCCAGTTCGCGGGCCGGTTTGCCGTTCACGGTCACCCGGCCTTCCAGGATGACTTGTTCGGAAGCGCGACGCGACGCGACGCCGGCATCGGCGAGGACTTTTTGGAGGCGGACGGCGGACATGAGGTGATGGGGGCAGGGACGGGAACGGGGCGGAGGAGGAAGCGCGCGTGCCGTGGAACGGGGGATGGATGGATGCGGGGCCGGCGGGGGCGTTGGCGGGTGGCCTGGGCGGGGGGTGCGGGGAGGAGGAATGGGTCAGGCAAAAACACGCGCGCGCCGGGCGGGGGGAGCCGCCGGCGCGCGGGTGCAAAGCGGAATCGTGGAGGAAAGGTCCGCGAGCGCGACCGTACGGTGCTCCCGGCTATTCGGCCTGTTTGGTCTTGCGGAGGCCGGTGACGCGATCGCCTTCCTTCCACTGACCGCGTTTCTTGAGGACCTCGATGCGTTCGAAGCGCTTCATGACGTTGCGTTTGATTCCCGCCGTGGAGGAGGCGCGCAGGCTGTTATGCTGGGACATAGACGTGGAAAAATCGGTTTGGCCGCCCCGACCTGTTCGAAGCGGGCGGGGCTTCTATCACGATTGCCCCGGTCCGCAACAGGATATTCTTACTCCCGAAGCCGCTTGAGGGCATCCCGCAGTTCGGCGGCCTTTTCGTAGTCCTCGCGGGCGATGGCCTGGTTCAGGTCGGATTCCAGTTGTTCGCGGGCGGACATGGGCAGGTGGGGACGCAGTTCCTGCAACCACGATTCGAGCATGCGCACCTCGGAGGCTTGGTCGGCGCCCTCGGTCTGATCCTGATCCCGGAACAGGCCGCGCAGGGCCTCGACGCCGGCCTCGATGGCGCGGATGGCACCCCGCGGATCGTCCGCTTCGAGGGCCAGGGCGCCCTGGGCGCGGGTGCGCATCAGGAGCACCTGGGGACGAAAGACGGCCAGGGACGCCCCCACCTCCGGGGCCTCGGCGAAGCGCTCCAGCAGATTGAAGACCTCCAGATTCCGCTCGGTGTCGCGCAGCACCCCGATGTGATCGCCCAATTGAAAAAGGCAGATGTACCGGTGGTAGTACTGGATCGCCTCCTGTTGGAGCCGCTGGCAATCCTCCCCTTTCAGGCCGAACCCATCGTCGTCGCCGTGCTCGGCGATATGCTCCCCGAGTCGCGACTGGTAGAATTGGAGCCAGGAATCATGGCCCATGGGCCGCTTGCCGTCGGGCCGACCATCGACCTCCATCTGAAGCACGCCCAGATCCACCCGCAGCTGGATCTTCTGCCGCCCGTCGCGCCCCTTGAAGCGGCGCACGCGCAACTCCCCGGGCTGATAATCCCACTTGCGCAGAAAGGTGGTCAGGTCGTTCCGCATCCTCCCGGCCAGTTTGATCCGGCCCGCCGCCAAGTCAACGGGCCATTCAGCCCCCCCAGACCCGCAGCGTCTCCAGAACCGCCCGGAGGCGGGGCACCTCGTGGGTGCGAAAGAGGTGCGTGCCCCCGAGGGCGGCCAGGACTCCGAAAAACGGCTCCGCGGAACGCACCTCGTCGCCGAAGTACTCGAACGCGTGGGGTAACGCATGGCATACGGGCCAGCCCAACCGACGCAGCCGGAACGTGTTGAGGAACACCTTCAGCTGGTGCCGCACCCGCGTCGCGCTGTCCGAAAGGTTCCGGTAGTAGAAGCCCAATCCGGGATCGATCAGGATGCGTCGGACGCCGCAGGCCAGGGCCCGTTCCGACTGCCGCGCGAAATACTCGTACAGCGCAGGCACAGGGTCGCCCCGGAGATCGAAATCCCCCACGGCCCGCACGTGCTCGCCCTGGACATGGCACAGGATGACCCCGGCGCCGTGCTCTCCCGCCAGTCGGAGCATCTCCTCCGTCGGGTCCGTTCCCGTCAGGTTGAGGACCTGCGCGCCGGCGCGCAGGCAGGCCCGGGTCACGGCGGGCTGATACGTCTCGACCGAGACGAGCAGGCCGTGTTCGAGCAGACCACCCAGGACCGGCAGCAATCGGCTGTTCTGCAGGTCCGCCTCCGCGCGCGCCGCCGTCAGCACCGAGGACTCGGCCCCGAGATCCACAATATCGGCTCCCTGCGCGGCCAGGACGGTCCCGCGTCGGATGGCGCTCTCCGCGGACAGGACGACGCTCTCGCGGTACCAGGAGTCCGGGGACAGGTTCACGACCCCCATCAGGGCCGGCCGTTCGTTGAAGCGGAACATCCGTCCGCCGAGGTCGAACTCCGCCACCCGCAGACGGAGGTCGTCGCGATGGCGCTCCGCCAGTTCGGCGAGATCGGCCAGTGTCAGCATGCCGTGAGCATGCCCGGGAATCGCCGCAAGGCGAGTGAGGAGAAAGGGAGGATCCCGGGCCTCCGATCCCGACTTCCATGAGGCCGTGCGACGGTCGGTCACCTTGGACCGCGCGGTGGCGTCGACGGCGATGTCCGCGCCCCGGTCTACCTTCCCGACGGAGCGTTCGCACGCCTCCTCGCCACCCGGAGCCGCCAGGCTCCCGCGAGCGGCACGAAAAGCGCCATCGACCAGAGGAACCCCGGCTCCGGAATGACCCCGCTTCCGCCGCCCCCGTTGTCGCCCCCGCCAGTGTCGATCGCCTCGCTGCGGAGGTAGTAGAAGAGGTTCGGCCCGTATCCCACGTCGGTCGTCGTGAAGGTCAGCTCGGAGAACACGTCCGTCACCGTCCCGATGTCGAATCGATCCACCGCGACGCCGGTCAGGGGATCGATGGTGCCGAACTCGTGCTGGCCGGTCAGGATGTCGTGCCGGATGTAATAGAACTGGTTGGGCCCGTAACCGACATCGGTATCCGTGAATACGAGCCCGTCGAAATCGTCCTCGTTCAGCAGCCACCGATCCGTGATCGTGCCGGGCTGGTGCGGATCGATGGTTCCGAAGTACGTCCCGGCGACATCCTCGCGGAGGTAATAGAAGAGGTTGGCCCCGAAACTCACGTCCGTCGCGGTGAAGGTCAGCGAACCGAATCCCTGCCCGACGGCGAACTGATCCTGAAAGGCCCCCGCGGGCGTGACGGTCCCGAATTGCGGCGCCGCGAGATCCTCCCGGAGGGTGTACAGGATCGTTGGTCCATACGTCAGATCGGGAGACGCGAACGTCAGCGCGTTGTAATCCAACCCGCCCATCTCGAACCGGTCCTGCACGAACGGCGGCAGCGTGTGCGGAGCGACGGGGGTCGCGATCGTGTCCAGATGGGACAACCCGCTGATCGCATCATGCCGGATCGAGTAGAACAGCGTTGGCGTCGTCCCCAGCCCGAACAGGTCCTGATCCGCGTAGGTCAGTCCCTTGAAATTGTCACCGACGAAGATCCGGTCCACCACCTCGCCGGTGGGCGGCGCGAGCGGGGGGCGAATCGTTCCAAACCACATGGATTGGTCGTAATCGGCCGCCCACGCGGTCCCTCCGGCGGACGCCGCCAGCGTCACGAGGGTCAGGAGTTTGCGTTTCATGCTCATGGTCTGCCTTGCTTGGATCGAAATTCGACACCCGCGGGTATCCATGCATCGACGCTCCGTCGCGAGGATGATCATGATGATGAGGAGGAGGATACCCAGCCGTGGGATGATCATCCCGGGAACGCCGTCGCCGGCAATGGGGTGTATACCCCATACTCCCACTCCCAGCGAGGGAACCGGGCTTCGCTCCCGCTCCCCGGTGCCCGGCGTCGGCGCGTCGGGTCGCGGGGTGATCGACGCAGGCCGAACGAGGCGAGAATCCGGCGACTTGGCAGTCGCACGCCCCACAGCAACGTTGCGTACCGGACTTTGTCAATTGCCCTGCCCGGGCACCGGGGGCACCGAAATCGGGCACCGAAATCGGGGTTGTTCCGGCAGCGCGTCCGCAACTATGCTTTCGGTTCGCGGTCCAAATCCGGGACGCGGACGTCACCGGATGGGTGTCCGGTGACGTCCCGCCGTTCGGGCCGGTCCGGTTCCGTCTCCGTCGCCACATGCTCGTCCATTTGCTCAAGTCGAAGATCCATCGCGCCGCGGTCACGTCGTCCAGTCTGGAATATGAGGGGAGCCTCACGATTGACGAGGACCTGATGACCGCGGTGGGACTGCTGCCGTACGAACGGATTCTCTGCGGCAACCTTGCCAACGGGGCGCGTTGGGAAACGTATGCCATCCCCGGGCCACGGGGTTCCGGCACGATCCAGCTCAACGGGGCCGTGGCCCATCGGGGCAAGCTGGGGGATCGCCTGACGATCATGGCCTTTACCGAAGTCGACGCCGCGGAGGCCGTGGGCTGGCAGCCGCGCGTCGTCGTGCTGGGCCCCGACAACCGGGTCATCAACGAACGCGGCATCTGAATCCTCGCCATGAACCCGAACCGCCCACGACAACCGCGCCGCCCGGTGAAGGTGAGGGTGCCGGGCCTGGCCGCGGCTGGCCGCGTGTCCCCACGCGGCGACGTGCCGTCCGCCGTTCAGGGTCCCAACGCGTGTCCGAAATTCGGAAAAACCTCCTCTTCATGACTACCGCTCAAATCGCCGAGATTCTCGGGGGCCGGGTCGACGGCGACCCGCAGCTCGAACTGCTCGGATTCGCGCCGGCCCATACCGCCCGCCCCGGTGATCTGACGTTTGCCGAGAACGCCGCGTATTTTTCGGCGGCGGAAAGCAGCGCGGCCGCCGCGATCCTGGTGGGACTGGACCTGCCGGCCTCCGCGAAGACGTTGATCCGCGTGGCCCATCCCCGCGTGGCCTTCGCGCGCGTGCTCCCCCTCTTCTTTCCCGAGCCGCAGCTTTCCGCCGGGATTCATCCCTCCTCCGTCGTCGCACCGGGCGCGGTGGTGGATCCGACGGCGCATGTCGGACCGCATTGCGTGATCGGGGCCCACGCCCGGATCGGGCCGCGTTGCGCCCTGCACGGCGGCAACCATGTCGGGGAGGAATGCCAGATCGCCGAGGATACCGTCCTGTACCCCAACGTGGTCATCTACTCCCGTGCTCAGATTGGTGCCCGGGTGCGGTTGCACGCGGGATGTGTCATCGGCTCGGACGGTTACGGCTATGTCTTCGACCAGGGAGCCCATCGGAAGATCCCCCAGGTGGGCACGGTGGTGATTCAGGATGATGTCGAGATCGGGGCCAACACGACGATTGATCGCGGGGCCCTGGGGGCCACGGTCATTGGTCGGGGCACCAAGCTCGACAACCTGGTGCAGATCGCCCACAACGTGGTCACGGGCGAGCATTGCCTGATCGTCGCGCAGGTGGGGATCGCGGGCAGCACGCGTCTCGGCAGCTATGTCACCCTCGCCGGCCAGATGGGAATCGCGGGGCATCTTAAGATCGGCAGCCGCGTGACCGTCGGCGCTCAATCCGGGGTCATGTCCAACATCCCCGATGGCGAGAAGTGGCTGGGTTCGCCGGCAGTTCCCGAACGCCAGGCCAAGCGTCAGTACATCGCCATCCAGCACCTTCCCGATTTGCGTCGTCAGATCGATCAGCTCGAGGCCCGGATCCGGACTCTGGAGGGGGGGACCGGCGGAAAGTCCGGGTCGACCGGGGCCACAGCCGCCCCGGGGGGCGGGGTATCCTAGGGTTGCGGACGTCGTTCCGCGGGCGGAGAGAAAGGTGGAGAGGGGAGGAAGAAGGAGAAAGAAGGAGAGGGAAGGGGACGGAGGGACGCGGACGCGGGAGGGGCGGCGTCCGCCGGTTCGCAAAGCCCCACGGACGTTTGGGGGAGGCGACGGGAGGAGGCAGGAAAGCCGGTTGTTTCGAGCACCGGACGCCGGGCAGGCGCAGGAGTCCCGGTGGGGGCCTTGGGGCCTTGGGGCCTTGTGCTGTTCTGCCGGGGGTGGAGTTGCTTCCGCGGGGCGTTCCTGGGGCCCCTATCCCTGTGCTATCGCAGTCGCCAGACGATACGGGCCTTGTTGAGATCGTAGGGGGACATCTCCATTTTCACGCGGTCGCCGATGGAGAGACGGATCCAGCGTTTGCGGATCTTGCCGGAGATGACGGCGAGGACCTCGTGATCGTTGTTGTCGAGTTTCACCCGGAACATGGTCCCGGGGAGGACGCTGGTGATACTGCCTTCGACTTCGATGTGCTCTTGCATGCAGATACGACGGATGCGGGGACGGGGACAGGGACGGGGACGGGACGGAAAAAGGGGGCGGGCGAAAGGAAATCCGCCCGTCCAGGAGGGTAGGACCCATTCCCGGACGGGCGGACGGATCGTAAACTTGATCTTAAGTGTAGGGGGACGGGGGGATACGGACGCCGTGAGGCATCCGATGCGTCCTAGTAACGGCCGCGTCCACCGCCGCCGCCGCCGCCACCGCCGTAGCCACGGCCGCCGCCGCCGCCGCCACCACCACCGTAACCGCGTCCGCCGCCGCCGCCACCACCGCCGCCGCCGCCGGGCCGGCTTTCACGCGGGCGAGCGACATTGACCGTGAGGGGGCGACCGTCGAGGGAGGCGCCGTTGAGGGCTTCGATGGCCTTCTGGGCTTCCTCGTCGGTGCTCATGGTGACGAAACCGAAGCCGCGGGGGCGGCCGCTTTCGCGGTCGACCATGAGATTGGCCTCGACCACGGTGCCGTGTGCGGCGAACGCGTCGTGGAGGTCATTCTCGGTGGCGTTAAAGGACAAATTGCCCACGTAGAGTTTGTTGTTCATATCGATGACTTGCAGTCCCGGGATCTCACCGTTCCAAATTCCGCGCTGTTCCCGACTACCGGGTTTCGAATCATCACTGAACAACGTTCACCTGAGGATTTACCAGACCGAGGAAGCGAATAGCGACCGGACAAGCGACGTCAGGGTGGCAGGGCGAACGGGAAGTTCAATCCTTTTCTCGAAATATTTTTGGAGGCCCCACCGTTTCGCGGGCGCGGCCCGGCCTTGGCCCGGACCGAACACCGGTCGGGTCGGATGGGACGCGCCGGACCGGCGGGGGGAGTGGAGCGTCCCCTCCGGTCGAGCGGGACCCCGCAGCCGCCGGAACGGCGCGGTCCGGCGACCCCGCCGTCGGGCACCCGATATTTTCGACGGAGCCTTGACGACCGCGGCGGGAATCGGCGGAGTCGCGGGCATGGACGGTGGGCGGGGCGACCGGCCAACCCCGAATCTCGAATGAACACGCACGGACACGAGTGCCGCGAGGCAGGGCCCGAAGTTGGGCTTCGCAGGGGCGCCGCGGCGGGTTCCGGCGGGAGCCGAGGGCGGGGGGGCACGGTTTGGGCGGCGTTGCTGGCCGCAGTGGTGGTGGGGGTCGCGCTGAGCGGGGTGCCGGAGGTGGTGCGCCGAACCGTCAGGGGCGGTCCGGTGCCCGGGCCGGCGTTGGGGGGCCGGACGACCGAGGCACGGCCTCGCTTCGGGGCCCTTTCCGCGGCGGGGATGGCGCG
>CAZSOV010000037.1:25235-37342 GCA_964608505.1 uncultured Verrucomicrobiota bacterium | reverse complement strand
CTTCAGGCCCCGGTCTCGCCCTCTCTCCCTTCCCCGTCGCGGAGCGACGTTCGACTGGGGGCGCCCGGGTCGGGCGTGGACGTCGGAGGCTTCGGACGTCGCTCCGCGACCAGGAAGCCACGGTCGGACACCTCGTTGCGACTTCCCATGAACCGCCCCTTGCCCCATCGACCAGACCGGCGTGGCGTGGACTCCCTCTCCCATCCGCCTTCGCCTGGCTACGGCAGGACAGGTCCGATGGGAGAGGGCCGGGGTGAGGGCAGCCCTCCCTCCGGTTCATGGTTCCCTCCCGCGATTCAAGGACGGTCACTCCGGTTGATCCTCGGCTGCGTCCTGGCCCTGGTCGGTGTCGATGGGCTGCCGGCGCCCGGTCCGGAGGTCGCGCCGCGGATTGCGCGCGTGACCCGGCGTCACCAACGGATCCTCCCGCCCCCCACGACCGCTCCGTCCCTGCTTTACCAGGCCTGGCCCCGCCTGCATTCCCCGAATTTCTCGCCCGATGCCCGATTCCTGCTCGCCGGCGCCCGGGATGGATTCTGGCGCCTGTTCACGACCCACGATGGTCGGTGCGTCGCGGCGTTTCCGGCGGATCGGGCCGGGTTCTCCCCCAGTGGCCGCCTTCTCGCGATCGCCGCGGGGCGCCGCATCCAACTGCGCGAGTTCCCCTCGGGTTCCGTGCGCGTCGAGTGGCTCCTCGACGGCCCGCCGGTCCAGCGACTGGCCGT
This sequence comes from uncultured Verrucomicrobiota bacterium, assembly GCA_964608505.1. Taxonomy (GTDB): domain Bacteria; phylum Verrucomicrobiota; class Verrucomicrobiia; order Limisphaerales; family CAIMTB01; genus CAIMTB01. Next base: position 36,617 of record CAZSOV010000037.1, on the reverse strand, counting down.
CTCCGGCGATGACGGGAGGCTGGCCGTCGTCGCCGGCGTTCCCCGCGCCCTCGGCGCCATGGAGTGGGAACCCTGGGAGTTGCATGTCTTCGACCTCGCGTCCCGCAGCAACGTCGTCGGGTTCCGCTGGCAGCAGCCCGCGCCTCCCTTGCCGGACACGCTGGTCCTCAACGCCGCCGGAAGCCGCGTGTACTTCGACGGGCAGCCGATGCCCGGGTGTCTCGAGGTGCCCTCCGGGCAGTTCCGCTCCGTGCGCGCCCCCCACCTCCCCGGGGAACACGTCCTGCAACCGGACGCGCCCGGTCCGCGGATCCTGGCCGTCCTGGATCAGCCCCCGCCGGACGGCGCGGACGCCGGCCGCCGCGCGTCCTCCGGCGGTCGTGACCCCGCGGAAATCCGGCGCCGCGTGGTCGTTTTCGATCCCGAACTCGAATCGGTCGTCGGGGACATGGAGTACCCGGTCGAGGGCGCCGCCCGCGAGCGGATGAAGTCGGTGGTGCTCTCCCCGGACCTGACCCGCGCCGCCGAAAACGAATTCGCCCCGGCCCGATCCTTCGCGCGCCCGCGCCTCCTTTCCCGCCGTGCCGGGCTCCTGGCGGATGCCTCTTCTCCGGACGCCTTCGAGGATGTCGACGAGCACCTCGACGTGCTGCGCTTTTCCCGACGGGGCGAGTGGATGGTCTGCGGTTCGTCGAACGACGACGAAATGCACCCGGTCCTGTACCCGGCTTCCGGTGGGACGCGCCCGCTGGCCGGGGTCGCCACGAAGAGCGCGCGCCTGATTCGGGACGCGGCGGGCGCACGGTTGGCGACGGACGACGAGGTCCGTGCTCCGGGACGTCCACCGGCCTCGGTCGACATGGAGCGCCTGCTGTCGGCGTGTCGTCTTGCTTCCGAGGAGGACAATCGACTCGCACAACCCGAGCTCCGGGCGTGGTCCCGCGATGGCAGCCGACTGCTGGTCAGTCGGGGGGAGGTGCTGTTTCTCGCGGATGGCCAGGGCCGGTTGCTCCATCGACTGGGTCCGGCGGAGGAACAGGAGCTGTGGTGGAGCCTCCAGGGCGGAGGAAGCATGGGACTGCGCGGCATCGCCGAGTGCCTGTTCACCCCCGATGGTTCCAAGGTCGTCGTCTGGGGCGATGTCCATGTCGGCTTGCGCGCCTACGACGTCGCGTCCGGACGTCTTCTCTATCGGAATACCGACGACCTGGAAGCGGATCGCTTTGAGCCGGGCGGCCTGGTGGCATCCCCCGACAATCGGCGAGTGGCGATCGCATGCTGGGAACGCACCGTCATCGTGAATCTCGCGGCGTCCCGCCACGCCACCGTGCTGCCGGCCAAAGCCTCGGCGCTCGGTTTCAGCCCGGACGGGCTCTGGCTGCTCTGGATCGCGGGGGATGAACTCGGGTTCTGGGCCGTGCCCGAGGCCCGGAACACCCGCCGGTTGCGCAGCGACCTGTTCCGGACGGCGGTTCGCCTGGACTGCCTCGCCGGCACGTCCCTGGTCGCCGTCGTGCGCGAGGACCACGGCGTGGGACTCATCGCCCTCGATCCGGAACGGGAACCCCGCGAGATCGGTCGCGGGTATCGGGTCGGTGCGGACGCCGTCGTCGTGGGTGCGGATGGAACCTACGATGCCCCGTCCGCGTCCGTGCTGGACCGGTTGGTCTCCATTCCATCGGGTTCGACCCTGTTCGAACTCGCGCCCGGCAGCCGGGTCCTGCGTCAGGAACCGGGCCTGCTCGGGAGGCTGACCCGCGTTCCCTGATCGGCTCCGAAGGCGTCCCGGCTTCGTTACGGCCTGCGGACCCCGGGGGTAAGGCCGGAAAGCGCCCGGATCTCGTCGTCGCCCAGGGCGCGAGCCCAGACCGCCGCCGTTTCGAGTGCTCCGGCGAAAAGGTCGGTCGCCTTGCCGCCTGGGCTGCTGGTGGCGCCGACGAGGAACGGGCCGGCGTGCTGGACCGGTTTGCCGGCCAGCGGGGTACTGGCCTTCGGTGTTCCATCGAGAAACAACGTGAGCGTGGCGCCGTCGTAGCGCCCCACCAGGTCGGTCCAGGCCTCGGCTTCGGCCCCGCGGAGGGAATGTGCCGCCTGCGCGGTGCCTTGATCCGTGGCGGCCTCCAGGAGAATCACGGATTCTCGTCCGTCCCCGCCGCTCTCCGCGCGGAGCAGGAAGGGAGTGGGCTTACGGGTGGCGCCCCGCCCGAGGAGCCCGCCCCTCCAACCGGCGTCCCCGGCCCGCGCGCGGAGGTAGACCGTGAACGACCCGCCCTCGGTCCTCACGCCGTCCCCGGCGTCGAGATGGGCGCCGTCGAGCAGGAGGACCCGGGCATCGGGACGCGCTCCGGGTCCGACGGCGGCGGTGTTCAGCTCGAATCGGTCCCAATCGGGATGATGCCGCAACGCCGGCACGGCGCCGTGCCCGCCTTCATCGAGCGGCCACCAGGCGAGCGCGGACCGGCGCAGCGCGTCCCGGAGGGCAGGGGCGGGCGCGGGCGCCGGAGCAGGGCGCGGTTCGGCGGGCGCGAGGAGGCGCAGGCGGATATCGCGGAATTCGACGACGGTGGGTGGACCGCTGTGCAACTGGAGCGCGAGCACGCCCTGGGAATCCCGGCGCTGCGGGTCGTGATCGAACACCTCCGCGGCCAGTCGACCGTCGACGCGCAACGTGAGTCGTGGCCCGACACAGGCGAGGTGATATTCGTGCCAATCCTCGAGGCGGAACCAGGCGTCGCCGACCGCCTCTTCCAGGGGTGTGGTGGATTTGCGAGCCTGGGCGTCGAAGACGGTGCGTTCCCCGCGCATGGCCAGCGTGTGCCGGCCATATTCGTCGTACAGCCGGACCAGCCACGGGGTCTGCAGGTTGTTGTCGACCTGGTACCCGCACACGTCGTGGTCCGGCAGCAGCCGGGAGCGGAACTGGAAGCCGTTGTTGATCCCGCCTTCGCCCCGCAGCCGCACCCGCAGCTTCAACTCGAAGTCCGCCAGGTCCCCGCCGCCCCACACGAGGTACTGATTCCGGGTGCAGGGCACCTCGCGGGTGATGCGGCCCACGATGGCTCCGTCCTCGACCGACCAATAACGCGCGTCGAAGACGGTCCAGCCGGAGAGGGAACGCCCGTCGAAGAGCGGTTGCCACCCATCGTCGGCGGCCCCCTCGCCACGGGCCGTGGCGTACCCTCCGAGCGCGAGCAGGACCGCCAGCGCGGCGGACCGGGAATACGGGGCGATGCCGCCGGGACGGGCGGATTTCGAGGGAAGCGAGGTCATGGCAGTCCGGAATCCCCGGGAAGCAAACGCGCGGGGTTCCGTGCGCTGAGAGTCGCATCGACGTGCGCCGGCTGCCATGCCGGACTTCCTTCGCCCCCCGTTCGGCCACACCCCGCCTCGCGTGGATCCCCAGCGAGGTTTGGCCAAGGAATGGAGAGAGTCCACGGCGGGCCGACCGCACATTGCCCGGGTTCCATCGACCATGCATTCCGGGGACGCGTGGACCCGGACCGGAGACCCTGCCATGAAGACACCGCATCCGACGCTGAAATCGGGATCGAGCCCCGTGCGAACGGGGATTCGCCCCCTGCTGCAACTGCTGGCGACGCTCGCCTCCGGGCTGGTGTCGGGCGCCACGGACGCGGTGTGGCTCGAGGAACTCGATCTGAGCCCGATGCGGCAAGGCTGGGGCCGGCCCCAGACCAACCTGTCCATCCGGGGTCAGGCGTTGTCGGTGGCGGGCCGGCGCTTCGCGCGGGGCGTCGGCACCCACGCCCACAGCACGCTCTGGCTCGACCTGGGCGGCAATGCCGGGCGGTTCTCCGCCTGGATCGGCCTCGATGACGCCGCCAACGGGCCCGGTTCAGTGCAGTTCCGCGTGGTGGCGGACGGGCGGACGTTGTTCCGATCCGAGGTCCTGCGTCAGGGCATGCCGGCGGTGGAGGTCGGGGTGGATCTGGCCGGAGTGCGCACGCTGCTGCTGGAGGTTCGGGACGGGGGCGACGGGGTGGGTTACGACCACGCGAACTGGGCGGAGGCCCGGTTCGACATGGTGACGGGTACTCGACCGCGCACCATGCCCCGTCCGGTGAGTGCGGAGGAGAAGGTCATCCTGACTCCGCCCCCGGGACCGGCCCCGAGCATCTGGGGGCCGCGGGTGTACGGGTGTCGTCCGGGGCGGCCCTTCATTTACCGCATCCCCACCCAGGGCGAGCGCCCGCTGGAGTTCTCGGCCCGGGCCTTGCCGTCGACGCTGCGGCTGGATCCCGCCACCGGGATCGTGACGGGAACCGCGCCGGAACGCGGCGAATACGAGGTGGTGTTCAAGGCCCGGAACGGACGGGGCAGCGCGACGCGCCGCTTCCGGATCGTGTCGGGCGACACGCTCTCCCTGACGCCGCCCATGGGTTACAACCATTGGTACGCGCACTACGACCGGATCACCGACGCCATGATGCGCGAGGCGGCGGACGTGATGGTGTCCAGCGGCATGGCGGACGTCGGCTACGCGTATGTGAACCTCGACGATTGCTGGATGTTCGCGCCCAAGCATGCGGACCCGATGCGGGTCGGTCCGGTGCGGGACGCGGAAGGGCAGCTGCTGCCGAACCGGCATTTTCCCGACATGAAGGGGCTCGCGGACTACATCCACGCGCGGGGGTTGAAGGCGGGGTTGTACACGTCGCCGGGACCGTTGACCTGCGGCGGATTCGCGGGAGCCTGGCAGCACGAGGCGCAGGACGCGCGGTTGTTCGCGTCGTGGGGTTATGACTTCCTCAAGTACGACTGGTGTTCGTACGGCGAGATCGCGAACAAGGAGACCGACCCCGAGCCGGTGAAGCTGCGTCGGCCCTATCAGCGGATGGGCGATCTTCTGAAGGCGCAGTCGCGGGACATCGTGTTCAACCTGTGCCAGTACGGGATGGGCAACGTGTGGGAGTGGGGCGCCGAGGTCGGGGGGCATTGCTGGCGCACCGCCGGGGACCTGGGTTTCGAGCTCGACCGCATCTTCGAGGTGGCGTTGAAGAACGCGGAGTACCGCGCGTGGTCGAAGCCGGGCGCGTGGAACGATCCGGATTACCTCCAGATCGGGTGGATCGGGGCGGCCCATGGCATGGGCGAACCGAAGCCGAGCGATCTGCTGCCCTCGGAACAGTACGCGTTCATGACTTTGTGGTGTCTGAGCGCGGCGCCGTTGTTCTACAGCGGCGACATGCGACGTCTGGACCCGTTCACGATCGGGATTCTCACCGCCCCGGAGGTCATCGAGATCGATCAGGATCCCCTCGGGCGCGCGGGCCGGGTGGTGAAGCTCGGCGAGGAGACCTTCCTGATGGTCAAGGAACTCGAGGGCGGGGCCGTGGCGGTGGGCCTGGGAAACCTGGGCGAGGTGGCCGCGCGGATCTCCGTGCCGTGGCGCGAACTCGGGCTGCGCGGTCGTCAGCCGGTGCGCGACGTCTGGCGCCAGCGGGATCTCGGACGCTTCGCCGACGACTACACGACGGAGGTTCCACGACGCTCGGTGGTGCTGATCCGGGTGGGAAGGTGATTCCACCGATCTGGCAAACCGCGCCGGCCCGGATCCCGGGCAGGGCCGTGGGATTCCCCCCGTAGCCGTCGTGAGACGGCGGGGCGAACCGGGTCCGCAAACGGGGCCGGCGTGCGCGGACGGACGCGCTGCGGACCGCTCCGAGCACGGCCCGGGCCCGCCTCGTCACCTCGGTGGCCCCGAGACCGTCCTGGTAGCTGCGGTCGTCCGACGGCGTGGCGCTGCGGGGTCCGCCTCACGGGCCGGCCCGAAAACGAACGAAGCCCGCGGGTTGCTCGGAGTCGCTGCGGAGCCGGAGGGTGTCGGTGCCCGGAAACCACTCGGCTTCGGCCACGATCCACTGCCGGAGATCCGTCGAGGTCTCGACGACGAACGGGTGCCGCCATCCCGCCAGCCCGGTGAACACCCAATTCGGGCGGCCCTGATCGTCGTAGACCAGGCTCGGCGGCACCAACCGGGGGACCGCGCCGGGCGCGATGCGGAATTCCACGTTCGAACCCCACCCCGCGACGTTGAACACGCCGATCTGGAACGATTCGCCGGCGGCGGCCGTGAAATACCCCGAACCCGTAAACGCTCCGACCGCCACGGACCGGTCGACCGACGGCTCGCCCCGATAGACCACGTAGGTGTTGTCGTAAGTGCCGTCCGCCACCTCGAACCGCCACGTCCCGGCGGACGGCGCCGGCCACTCCCACCACACGGAGCGCTGGGGCCCGCGGACCATGCCGGGCGGCCAATCGACGCCCAACCCGATGACGTCGTCGGGTCCGACGGTGGCCCCGGCGGTCCGCCCGGTCACGCGCACCGGGGCCGAGGGGAGAAGGATGCGATCCGCGCGTGCGTCGTTGGGCGGCGGCGGGGTGAGCCGCCCGTTCAACCGCGCCGTCCCGGACGTTCCACCGGGACCGTCCAGCCCGATCCAGAGTTCCGTTCCGTCGACGTCGGCCCAGACCTCGTTGGTGCCGTGGCCGCGGTACCCGAGCATCGGGAGCTCGCCCGCGGTTCCTTCGCGACGAAACAGCGCCAGGACCGGAGCGAACGCCGGTACCGGGTGCAGATCCTCGAACGGCCCGGCACACGGCCCGGTGGTCTGGGTGAAGATGCTCCCGATCGTGCCGGGGCCCGGGGGGAGGACCTCGACGCCGGGCTCGGCGAAGCGCACGGGTTCGTTTGTGGTGACCTGGACCAGGCCCCGATCCGGCAGCGTCCAGCGCAACCAGACCGTGCTCGTCTCGTGCCAATCCCAACCGGACGGCTCCTCCGGAGTGCGGGTTGCGCCGTCGTTGGAGAGTTCGCGGGACCAGTCGGTGCCCGAGAGCAGCGTGGCCGATCCCAGCAGGTCGTTCTCGGGCGCCGGCACGAAGTGCATCCGGGCCAGGAACGCGCCGGACCGGTCGAAGTCCGGGAAGGCGTCGGCTTGGATGAAGTAGGTCGCGCCCTTCCGGGTGTCCCATTCGAGGCGCGGACGGGCGCGCCGGAAGCGGCTGCACGCGTTGCCGTACTCGGTGGCGGAGGACACAAGGAGGTCGAGCCGGTTCCACGTCGCGCGCTCGAAGACGCCCATGAGGGGCGCACGCTCCGGCCAGGCCACCTCGATGTGGGCCGTGCCCGGGCCCGGCGCCGTCCAACGCCACCAGGCCGTCGCGCCCACCGCTTCGGGGTGTGCCCGGGGCTCGTTTTCTTCCAGGGTTGCCGTCGCCAGCAGGGCGCCGAACTCGCCCTTCTCGAGCGAGATTTCCGCCGCTTGCGCGAAGTCGTCCATGACCGGCGGCGGTTCCGTCCGGCGCCCGAAGCGTACGGTCACGGGATAAGGCTCGCGTGGATCCGGTCCCGGGTAGACCAGCAGGCCGTCCGTGCGCTGCACCCCGTCGAGCCGGATCCAGTAGGTCGTTCCCGCCCGGGCCTGGAACCAGCCCTCGGCATCGGGCGCGAGTCGGGGACCCCACGCAAACACACCTTCCGGGGGCAGGGGACGCAGGTAGGTCGAGGCAACGACCTCCCAGGCGCGAAGGGCGTCGCGTTCGAGGATGGCGACGTGGACCGGAAGCGGTGACTCGGACGTGGACCAGCCCACGACGCCGTTCGTGGCCGCGGTCCATTGCCACCAGAGCGTGCGTCCGTGCAGGGCGTCGTCGGCGGGCTCGAACGGTTCGCGCGTCGCCCCGTTCAGGTCCGCCACCAGCGTGAACCCCGACCCTCCGACCGCGATGGGGCGTTCGCTCGAGTCGTTCGGCGCGGAGGCGGGGGACGCTTGCGCCAGGACCCAGGCCAGGAGAGCGAACATCGTGGTGCGACAAGAGGGTCCCATGCGGGCGTTCCCGAGGCTGGAATTAAAGCGGATCCGGGAGCGACGGGGGCCGGGACCCGACCCGGGGGGAGCGTTGGATCTCCTGTTCGCGCGTCCGGAACCGTCGGAAGCGCATGCACGGCGTGACCGTCCGGCGGCTGACCATCGAAGGGAAGGGGGCGGGCGTCAGTTCTGCGGCGGCGGCGGGCGGCGGAGGCCGACCTTGTCGGCGATCTCGTCGAATTCCTCGCGGCTCACCTGTTCGAGTTCCTTGCCGCGGCGTTTGAGGTGCTCGTTGATTTTGATGGCGGTCTCGACCATGGACTCGTGGGTGCCTTCGGTGCCACCGACGAGGGCGAAGTTCTTGCCCTGCGTGACGCGCTTGTGGCCGTCCGAGTCGAGTCCGACCCCGAGCAGGAGCGCCTTCCGGATCTTCTTGTCCGCCGGTTGCTTCGGCATGGGCGCAGGCTACGGCGGGAATCCGGATCGTCAAGCTGCCGGGACGGCCTGGCGTCGGGACCCGGCGGCCCGCGGCGCGGGGGCGGGTTTGGGGGCCGGAGCCGGCGGGGGCACGACCGGTTCGACGACGTCGGGCACGGTGCCGTCGGCGACGGGCTTCGGTTCCTTCAGGATGCTGAGGAACTGCTTCATCGCGGGGGAGAGCACCTTGCTCTTCTTGAGGATGGCCGCCACCGGACGCCAGAAATCGGCGCCGAGGATCTCGATCTCGGCCAGGGTTCCGTTGCGGACTTCCTGGGCGACGGTGGACTGGGGAATGATGGAGACGCCGAGCTCGATCTCGACCGCGCGCTTCACGGTCTCGATGTTGTCGACCTCCATGATGTGCTGGACCTCGACGGATTCCGTGCGGAAGGCCTTGTCGATGGCGCGGCGGGTCGGGATGTCGGGTTCGAAACTGATGAACCGCTCGCCGCGGAGCGCGGAGAGGGGAATGGCGCCCCGCCCGGTGAGCGGGTGTTTCGGGGAACAGACGAGCACCAGCTTGTCGCGCCAGAGCGGGACGACCTCGAGGCGGCTTTCCTTGACGGGGAAGGCGACGAGCCCGACGTCGCAGACGTTGCTGAGGACGTCCTCGTAGACCCGGTTGGCACGGTGATACTCGACGTGGACGTTGACGGTGCGGTGGCTCTTGAGGAAGCGCTTGAGGAACGGAGGCAGATCGTAGAGGCCGATGCTGTAAATGGTGGCCACGCGCAGGGTGCCGGAGACGACGTCGCGCAGCTCCTGGAGCTGGGCGCGGAGGGTGTCGTACGTCTGGATGATCTGCTTGCTGTGCTCGTACAGGATCTGGCCTTCGCGGGTGAGCCGGAACTTCTTCTTGCTGCGCTCGATGAGGGTCGCCTTGAACTGCGTTTCCAGCGACCGGATCTGCTGGCTGACCGCCGACTGGGTAATGTCGTTGATCTGGGCGGCCTTGGTGAAGCTCTCGGTCTCCGATAAGTCGCAGAACACCTTGAGCGTCTCGATTTGCATAAGCTCATGATCGGAGGGAATCGTAAATCGTCAAGTTATTCTTATGACTGGATGGACCCGGATTCCCCGTTGAACCTTGCCTCCGCAAGCGCCAGTTTGAACGCGCATGACGGATCCGTCCGACCCCACCCATCCCGAGCCGGCACCCCTCCCCGGCGCCGCCCGGGAACCGGGGACCTGCTCGCTGGCCCAGGCGGCGGCGGGGGCCTCCCTCCGGGTGCGGGCCTTGAACGCGCCCGCGGATGTTGCCGTCCGGTTGCGGGAGCTGGGTTTCTGCGAGCAGCAGCGCATCCGGCTGCTGAGCAAGCATACGAACGTCATCTGCCAGGTCTGCAACGTGCGGCTGGGGATCAGTCGGGACCTCGCGGGCATGATCATGGTGGAAGCGGCGCCGACGCCGGGTGCGCGTCCGGGGCCGAACGGAAAGGAGCGTCCCCGGTGAATGCAGCATCGACGACGGGAGAACCCGTGGCCCTGGCCTCGCTGGCCGTCGGAGGGAAGGGGCGGGTGACCGAGATCCGGCTGCCCGCCGCGGACAAACCGCGGCTGATGGAAATGGGCCTGCTGGTGGGAACGCCGGTCGAGGTCGTGCGGTTCGCGCCGCTGGGCGATCCGCTGGAGATCAAGGTGCGGGGTTACCACCTCACCCTGCGGCGCCACGAGGCGGAATTGATCCTCGTCCGACCGGCCTGAGCCGCAGGGGCCGGCGTCAGTCGGCGCGCAGGGCGATGATCGGCTCGACGCGCGCGGCGCGGCGGGCGGGAATCCAGCAGGCCACGGCGGCCAGGCCGGCGAGGACCGGCACCGCGGCCAGATAGGCCAGCGGATCCGCGAAGGAGGTGTCGACGAGCAGGCTGCCGATCAATCGCGCGCCGGCGAGGGCGGCGACGATCCCGATGCCGCCGCCGATCAGCGCGAGCCGGAGCCCTTGGCGGACGAACATCCAGGCCACCCCGTGGCGGGGTGCCCCGAGGGCGATCCGCACGCCGATCTCGCGTGTCCGCCGGCTCACCGACCACGCCACGACGCCGTAGATGCCCAGTCCCGAGAGGAGCAGGGCGACGCCGCCGAGGACGGCGAGGAGGATGGACGCGATCCGGGGGATGAGATACGCGGCGGCCATGTAGTCGACGAGCGGCATGGCGGCCATCGGCTTGACGTTGGCATCGAGCCGAAGGGCGGTTTGTTCCACCGGCACGGCCAGGCTGCGGGGCGCGACCGTGGTCCGGATCACCGCGGCCAGGGTGTGGTCGCCGGTTTGTTCGAGCGGCAGATACAGGTAGGGTCGGGGCGATTCGTTCAGGAAGCGGTACTTCCCGGTGGGTGTCACGCCGATGATGGTTCGGGCTTCGCCCCAGAGATCCAGTTTCAGGCCCACGGGATCGCGCCCCGCGAAGAAGCGATCCGCGAGCCGCTGGTTGATGATGACGACCTTCGGCGCATCGGGACCGTCGCGGGCGTCGAATTCCCGTCCGCGCAGGAGGGGAATCCGGAGGGTGCCGTGGTAACCGGCGGTGACGACGCTGACGCCCGCGTCGACGTTCTCGCCGGGGGCCGGGAGGTAGCCGGGGACGGAAAAGCGGGTCGAGGAACCGCCCTCGAAGCCGAGCGGCAGCCAGTCGGCCAGGGCGACGCTCGAGACGCCGGGCAGACGGGCGAGTTCCTCGCGGAGGCGCCGGTAGAAGGCCGTGGCCTCGGCGATGGAATAGGCGCCGGGGGGCAGGCGGAAGCCGGCGATCCAGACCCCGTGCGGATCGAAGCCGACATCGATGCGGCGGGCGCGCTCGAAGCTGCGATGACAGAGGGTCATGCCGACCAGGAGCACGAGGGCGACGGCGATCTCGGCGATGACGAGCGTCTGCCGCAGGCGTTGACCACCGCGGCTGCCGGCCCCGTCGCGGCCGCCGGCCTTGAGGGTCTCGGCAAGGCCGGTCCGGGTGGCTCGCCAGGCGGGAAAACCGCCGGCGAGCAGTCCGGCGCCGACCGTCACGAGGATCGTGAACGCAAGGACCCGCAGGTCCATGGGGAAGGCGAAGTGGAGGGGCAGGTAGGTCGGGGG
>CAZSOV010000037.1:9449-25225 GCA_964608505.1 uncultured Verrucomicrobiota bacterium | reverse complement strand
GCAGCAGCCACACCAGCGCCTTCCCGGCCCCCGAGGCGATGATCGTGCCGACCACGGCGCCGAGCGCGGCCAGGACCAGGCATTCGACGAGGACGAGGCGGATGAGCCTGGGGCGGCGGGCCCCCAGGGCGAGGCGGATGGCCATTTCGGCGTCGCGGGTCGACGCGCGGGCGAGCAGGAGGTTGGCCACGTTCGCGATGACGAGCAGGAGGAGCAGCAACGCGACGCCCGCGAGGGCGGCGAGCAGCGGGAGCATCCGGCCCTGGGCTCCCCAGGGCGATTGCCAGAGGGGCAGCACGGCGACGCCGACGTTGCGGTTGCTGTTGGGATACGCGGCTTCCATGCGCCGCATCACCGTGTCGGCGGCGGCCTGCGCCTGTCGCCGGTTCGTGCCGTCGCGAAGCCGGGCCATGGTGTGGAGCCAGCGCCAACCCCGGGATTCGAGGGCCCGACCGATGTCGGGATGCTCGTTCGACATCGTGATCGGAACCCAGAGGTCGAAGCCCAGCCCCCCCATGGTGCCGCGGAACCCCGCGGGCGCGACACCGATGATCGTGAACGGTCGTCGTCCGATCTCCACGGTCCGTCCCACCGCGTCGGGACGTCCGCCAAAGCGGCGTTGCCACAGGCCGTGACTCAGCACCGCGACCGGATTGCCGCGCGGGGCGCGGTCTTCATCCGGCAGGAACGTCCGTCCGATGACGGGGGTGACGCCGAGGACCTCGAAGAAATTGGCGGTGGTGGCCTGGGCCCAGACCCATTCGAGGTCACGGTCGACGCGCAGGGTCACGGCTTCGATCTGCGACGCAATGACGGCGGCGAACGCGTTGGTCTCGGCGGCGAGATCCCGCCCGTCGGGATAGGAGAGGGTATCGCGGACGGTGCCGCCGGTGCCGCGCTCGGCCAGGACGACCAGCCGGTCGACGCGTCGGGCCCCGGGCACGGTGTCCACGAGGATGCCCTGGATCCAACTGAAGACGACCGTGCAGGCCGCGATTCCGAGGGCGAGCGTCAGGATGGCCACCAGCGAGAATCCCGGGGCCTTGAGCAGTTGGCGAAGCGCGGATTTCAGGTCGTGCATGGCGCGGGTGGAAAGGACGGCGGGTGCGGGCCTGGTCATTCGTCGGAACGCAGGGCAACGGCGGGATCGACGCGGGCGGCGCGGCGGGCGGGCAGGCCGATGGCGAGTGCGGCCACGAAGGCCAGGATCAGGGGGACGGCCACGAACACGGAGGGATCCGAGCCGGACACCTGCGGCAGGTAGGGCGAAAAGGGACGGGCCAGCAGGACTCCCAGGACCAGGCCCGCGACGATGCCCGCCACCGTGTGCACGGAATTCTGGCGGAGGAGCAGGGACAGGATGCCCCGGGCCGTGGAGCCCAGGGCAAGGCGGATGCCGAACTCGCGGGTGCGCCGGCGCACGACGGACGACATGATGCCATAGATGCCGACGCCGGCGAGGACCAGGGCGGCCACCGCGAAGAGGGTGGCCAGCGACCCGACAATCTCCAGTCCGGCGACGCGGCGGCGGGTGTGTTCGGCGAGCGTGACGACGGTGTGGATGGGCTGCTGCGCATCGACCCGCGCCACGGCCGCCCGCACGGCCGGCACCAGGGGCCGGGGATCCGAATGGCCCCGGACGAGCAGGTCCAGCCAGCCCCAGGCCTGCTGGTCCTGGAGCAGGTACCAGCCCGCCGCGGGGTCCTTGTTGCCGACGCCCTCCATGTTGAGATCAGGCACGACGCCCACGACGGTGGCCCAGCGGGCGTCGGCCTCGTCGCGCCGGATCCGGCGTCCGACGGGATCCGCGCCGGGCCAGTGGCGCCGGGCAAAGCTGGCATTCACGACGGCAACGGGCTCCGTTGTGGCGCCGTCGGCGGAGGCAAAGACGCGTCCCTGGAGCGCGCCCCGCTGGACGATCCGGAAGTAGTCCCGGGAAACGACCTCGAGCCACGCGCCCGGACGGTCCTCGCGTCGTGCGTGGGTCTGGCCGTCGAGTTCGAACCGGCTGTAGACGGCGTTGTCGACGAGGTCGCGGCTGCTGACGGCGACGGCGGCGACGCCGGGGGTGGCGGCCACCTCGTCGAGCAGGCGATTGTAGAATTGCACGCGGCTGGACGGGGATTCGAAGCGGGGCCCCTGGAGCTCGATGCGCCCGAGCAGGAGCGTGTCGGGCTGGAAGGGCAGGTTGAGCCGGCTGGACCGGACGGCGCTGAGGGCGAGCAGGCCGGCGGCGATGGTGAGGGCGCAGGCGAAGGCGACCTGGCCGGCGGCCAGCCAGCGGCTGAGGCCTCCGAGGTGGAGTCCGGTGCAGCCACGGGTGTCGTCCTTGAGGGCCTCGTTGAGGTTGACGCGCGCGACGCGCCAGGCGGGCAGGAGGCCCGCGACCAGGCCCGAGAGCAGCGAGACGACCGCGATGACGCCGAGCACGCGGGGATTGAGATCGAAGCGCGTCCAGGAGGCGAGGTCCACCCGGGGTGGAATCTCGGTGCGGAGGAGGTGGACGCCGAGGGCGGCGAGGCCGAGGCCGGCGAGGGCGGCGAGGGCGGCGAGGATCAGGCTCTCGGCCAGGATCTGGCGGGCGAGCCGACCGCGGCCGGCCCCGAGGGCGGTGCGCAGGGCGAGTTCGCGGGCGCGGGCCGCGGCGCGGTTGAGCTGGAGGTTGGCCACGTTGCCACAGGCGAGGAGGAGAACGAATCCGGTCATGCCCAGCATCGCCTGCAGCAACGGGATGGTGCCTCCGCCGTGATGGGCCGTCTGAATCCGTTGCACGTTGATTCGCGGCGGGCGCGACGCGGCGGGATCCGTCGCCTGCTGGTGCCGCCGCGCGATCACCTCCAGATCCGCGACGGCTTCGGGCCGGGTCCTGCCCGGGGCCAGCAAGCCCAGCGCCTGGAGCGAGCCTTCAACCCCATCGCCATCCCCTTCCGCCGGTTGGAGCCGGAGATTGACCCAGCATTCCTCCTGTCCCGGAAACCGGAATCCGGGCGGCATGATTCCGAGGACGGTGGTGGGTTCGCCGTTGATCTGGACGGCGCGCCCCACGATTCCGGGATCGGCGCCGAAGACCTCGTGCCAGGCCTGGTGACCGAGGAGCACGACGCGCGGCTGGCCGGGCAGGTCGTCCTCGGGACGGAAGGCGCGACCCAGCAGGGGCGCGGTGCCGAGCACGGTCAGGAGGTTCGCGGTGCAGGCCAGTCCCCGGATGCGGCGGGGCGAGCCGGCGTCGTGGGTGAGGTTGAAGTTGGCGTCCCGGAAGCCGGCCAGCTCCGAAAACGTCGTCTGCTGCGCGCGGAGGGCCTGGAACTCCGCCTGGGAGATGGGCTGCCACGCCTCGGCCCCGCCGTCGGGCCGGACCCGGGCCACATGGAACAGGCGGTCCGCGTTCGGGAACGGCAGCGGACGCAGGAGCAGGCCGTCGATCAGGCTGAACTGGGTGGTGACCAGCCCGATGCCCAGTCCGAGGGTGAGGATCGCGACCACGGTGTTCCCGCGGTGGCGCCAGAGTTGGCGGAGGGCGAAGCGGAGGGAGGTCATGGCGTTGGCGAGCGGGTGCGGCGGACGGCTACGACGATGCGAGGCTGGCGCGAATCAAATGGCGACCGTTGTGCACGAAGATGGAACGGTCGGCAAAGGCCGGATGACACCACGTCACCGTGCGGCCCCGGGTGTTCTCGAGGGGCTCAAGGAGCCGCGCCCGCCCGAGTTCCTCGAATCGATCCGGGTGCAGCCGGGCCAGGATGAGTTCCCCCTGGTCGTTGAAGATGAACCAGCGGCCGGCGTTCTCGACAAGGAACGCGTTGCCGAAGAAGGCCTTCTCGCCACCCGTCGCGGCGTACGTTTCCCACCGCCGATCCCCGCTCTTCAGGTCGAGGCACCGCAGTTCCCCGAAACCGCAGAACCCGTAGATGTACCCGTCCCGGATGACCGGCGTGCCCAGCACCGTATGCAGGCCCTGGTCGAACTCCGATTGCCTCCGGCTGCGCCGGTTCCAGAGTACGTTGGGCGCGGCGCCCGCCGTCGGCGGTTCCAGCAGCAGCGAGCCCTGGTAGAACGAAGTGAAAAACAGCCGGCGCTCCGCCAGGACCGGGGCGGCGATCGTGACTTCGGGGCGTTGCGGGCGCCCGCCGACGGGATAGGCATTCGTCCACAGCACCTTGCCCGATTCCGGCTCGAGCGCCGCGATGCCGTCACCGTGCCAAATCAGCAGCTGCCGGCGCCCGTCGATCTCATGCACGGTGGGCGGCGCGTAACCGATTTCCGGTGCGGTCAGGGCGCGCCACCGCTCCCGTCCCGTCGTGGCGTCGAAGGCGACGACGGCCGAGCCGGGCCCGCCGACGGTGCAGATGAGGTGGTCCCGTTCCAACAGGGGATGCCCGGCCCAGCCCCACGCGGGCGGTTCGGCGCCGAACTCCGCCCCGAAGCGGCGTTCCCAGACCAGGCGCCCGTCGGCGGTGTCGTGGCAACGCAGGTCGCCCATCGCGCCCAGGGTGAAGACCCGCGGGCCGGCGACAATCGGCGTGGCCCGCGGGCCGGCGGGATAGGAGATGGTGTACGGACAATCGTTCGTGGCTTCCCAGACCAGGCGCCCCGTCGAAGCCTCCAGGCAGAACGTGCGTTCATGACCGGGAATCCGCGGCAGCGAGCGGTCGCCCTTGGTTCGTTCCGGCAGCGTCCCGGCGACCCGGTCCATCAGGTAGACCCGACCGCCCGCCACCGCGGGCCCGCAGTAGCCCGGATTCACCGGGACCTTCCATTCGACCGTCGGACCCCCGGCGGGCAGGCGGTCCACGATGCCGGTCTCGCGCCAGATGCCGTCCCGATTCGGGCCGCGCCACTGTGGCCAGTCATCGGCGACGACGGACAGAACGGGAACGACGGCGGCGAGCGCCAGGGGAACGAGGGATCGGAGGGACTTCATGGGGAACGCAGGGTTTCGGCAGGATCCAGGCGCGCGGCAGTCCAGGCCGGGCGGGCGCAGGCCGGCAGCGCGGCGAGAGTCAACGCGCCGGCGGCAAACCCGAACGCCGGAAGGTCCCAGGGCGCCGTCTGGTACAGCATCGAGTTCAGGATTCGCCCGGCGGCGGACGCAAGCAGAAGGCCCGCGGACAGCCCGCAGGCCAGGGTCGACGCGCCGAAGGAGAAGACGAGTCGGCCCAGCTCCAGACGGCCCGCGCCGAGCGCGGCCCGGATGCCGAACTCGCGCGTCCGGGACGCCACGGCGGCGCTCATGACGCCATACAGGCCGAGGGTGGCGAGAAACAGGGCGATGCCGGCAAACACCCCGAGCACCAGCAGCGTAAAGCGGCGCGATGCCAGCGCCTGGTCCAGGATCCGGGTCATGGGCTGGAGCAGATGCAGCGGTTGGCTCGGATCGACGGCCCAGACCGCCTTCCGCAGCGCGTCCCCGAGAGCGACGGGATTTCCCTCCGTCCGGATCACGAGGTTCAAGGCGGGGTTCGAGGCCAGGAAGGCCGGTTGCTGGCGGAGCGGTACGAACACCTGGTCCCGCGGCAGCGTCTCGAGGTCGGCGTTGCGCGCGTCCCCGACCACGCCCACCACCGTCAGCCAGCGCGGCGGATCGCTGAAGCCCACTTCCAGCCTGCGCCCGAGCGGATCGCGGTCCCCGAAATGCCGCCGCGCGAACGAGTGACTGACCACGCACACCGGTTCGCGGTCCTCCCGATCCTCCGCGCTCAGGTCGCGGCCCTGCCGGAGGTGCATGCCCAGCGTGGCGAAGTACCCGGGCGACACGGCGGCGTAACCTGTCGACGGCGCTTCGCTGACGCGCACCCCGGCCTGTTCTTCCAGGCGGAGGATCCATTCGGGCCAACCTTGGAACGGCAGCAGAGTCGTTGCCGCGGCCGACCGTACGCCCGGGGTCGCGGCCAGCCGGGCCAGGACGTCGTCGGCAAACTGGTCGCGCTTGCCCGCGGGGCCGTAGCGGACCGGAGGCAGTTCGAGCCGGACGGTCAGGAGCGATTCGGGTTGGAAACCCAGATCCTGGTTCACGACCCGGGCGAAGCTGCGGAGGAGCAACCCGGTCAGCACGAGAACCACGACGGCGGCAGCGATCTGGACGATCACCAGACGCCGTCGCTGGCGTCCGTGAGCCGGCGCCGACCGTCCGCCCAGGCCGCCGCGCAGGGCGTCCATGGGGTCCGCACGCGAAAGTTGCCAGGCCGGCAGGAAACCGAACAACAGCCCGGTCAGCACGCAGGCGCCCGCGGTGAAGAGCAAGGCGGTTCCATCGAGCCGGACCTGGTCCATGCGGGGCATCGACGCCGGGGCGAGCGCAAGGAGGCCGCCGAGCAATCCGTAGGCGAGCAGCAGTCCCAGCGCTCCCCCGGGAATGGCGAGCAGGAGGCTCTCGAGCAGAAGTTGGCGGACAAGCCGGACCCGTCCCGAACCCAGGGCGGCGCGCAGGCTCATCTCGGCGGCCCGCGCCACGCCCCGGGAGAGCAACAGGTTGGCGACGTTGATGCACGCCATCAGCAGTACCGTCGCCACCGCCCCCATGAGCAGCCACAGGGCCGGGCGGATCGACTGCACCACATCCTCCAGCGCCGGACGCATTACGATGCTCCAGCCATCCAGGAAGTCCGGATGACTGGCGCGCAGTTGGGCGAACCGGGTGGCCACTTCGCTCCGGGCCTGCTCCAGCGTCACCCCGTCGGCCAGCCGCCCCAGCACGCGCTGGGCCTTGAAATCACGGTCCAGCAGATCCTGCGGACGGAACACCTTGGGCACCCAGAACTGCGCGCGCGCCGGCGAGTCGAAGCCCGGGGGCAGGACCCCTACGACGCTGCGGGAACGCCCGTTGATCGTCAGTTCCCGGCCCAGAACCGCGGGATCCCCGCCGAACCGCTGCCTCCAAATCCCGTGCGCGATCATGACCACCCCGTCCTGCCCGGGTTGGAAGTGGTCAGGGGCAAAACCCGGGCCTTGGACCGGCTGGGTGCCCACGACCCCGAAGAAATCCTCCGTGACCAGAGCGCCGGCGTAGCGTTCGGGCGGGGAGCCTTCCTCGACCAGGTTTACGCTGGCCGGATTCCACGCCGCCAGCGCCGCGAAGGATTGGCAATCGCGGCGCAGGTCCACGAACTGGGCCGCCGCAAGGGGGGTCTGGGCATGCCCCTTGCCCGCGTGGCTCTCCCACAGGTTCACGACGCGATGCGAGTCTGGCCAGGGAAGCGGACGCAGCAGCAGCGCGTGGACCACCGTGAAGACCGCGGTGTTGGCGCCGATGCCGAGGGCCAGCGTCAGGGCCACGACGGCCGCAAACCCGGGATGACGCAGGGCCTGGCGCAGGGCGAGGTGCAGGTCGTGAAGCATGGCGGGTCGGGTGAGGTGGCTCGGACGGGCGGACGGACAACCCGCCCGCGCCGACGTTAGCAGGCTCCGCGCCAGAGGCGCGGAGGACGCGAAGCCCGGGCCAATCCCGGGCCGCCCCAGCCCTCCCATCCTGTTCTTGGGAACGCGACTTCCCAAAGCCGGGACAAACGCCTGGAGCCGGTCGTGGCATCTAAGGCATATAAAGCGGGACTTTTATCAGAGGCGATCAATCACGCCGCACCGAAGTTCATCGACGATAAACCGGGATTATTAAATCGGACTTCTTGTCTGATCATCCGGGATTTTTGAGTTGCCGGGGATGGAGGGGACGGGCACGGTGGGGGCATGCCGACCGGTCGATTGCTCGCTCCGCCCGATCATCCCTCCGCCGTGTATCATTGCGTGTCCCGCGTCGTGGATCGGCGCTTTATCTTCAACGCCGCGGAGAAGGAGCACTTCGTCGAACTCCTTCGCGAGGCCGAGGAGTTCTGCGAGGTGCGCATCCTCACCTACTGCCTGATGTCCAATCACTTTCATGTACTGGTCGAGGTGCCGAAGCCGCCCGAATTGGAGCTCCGTCCGTCGCCGGAACGGGTGCTGGCGAAGCTCGCAAAGCTCTCGGGCCACCAGAATGTGGGATTGGTCCGTCAGCGCTTCGAGATGTATCGCGAGTCCAGGGATGAACAGGGGTTGGCGGCGTATCTGGCCACGTTCCATGCCCGGCTGTGGGACCTGAGTCAGTTCATGAAGCTGGTAAAGCAACGCTTCACCCTCTGGTACAACCTGCGTGCGGGTCGGACGGGGACGTTGTGGGAGGATCGCTTCAAGAGCGTGCTGGTGGAGGGTCAGGGCCAGGCGCTGGTGACGATGGCGGCGTACATCGACCTGAATCCGGTGCGAGCGGGGTTGGCGAAGGATCCGAAGGACTACCGGTGGAGCGGGTACGGGGAAGCCGTGGCGGGACGGAAGCGGGCGAAGGAGGGGGTTCGTTCGTTGGTGACGGCATTGCAGCGCGGGCGGGAGGAGTCGCCGGGCAAGTCGTTGGAGGTGTACCGGGTGTGGGTCTTCCGGGAGGGGGACGAACGGAGGGCGGGGATCGGCGAGGACGGACGGCCGCTGCGCGGTTCGATGTCGCGGGAGGCGGTGGTGGAGGTGTTGGAGGGGAACGGACGGTTGCCGCTGGGGCAGTATTTGCGGTGTCGGGTGCGGTACTTCACGGCGGGGGCGGCGTTCGGGAGTCGGGAGTACGTGGAGGGGATTTTCGGGGCGTATCGGGAGCGGTTCGGCAAGAAGCGGCGAAGCGGGGCGCGGCGGGTGCGGGGGCTGGAGGGGACGGAGGCATACGTCTTGAGGGACTTGAAGAAGGCGGTCTTCGGATAGCCCCGGGTTCGCTCGCCGGCGGGGGGGCAAGGCACAAGGTGCTCGCGGGGGGTGTGGTGGGGTTGCGACGTGCGGAATTTGGTCGCGGCGAGCCGGGGCACCCGGCAGGTTCCGCGGCCATGATTCCCTCGTGGTGGTTTTCGATTCTCCGGTGGTTGGCCGCCTGGGTGGCGGGTGGCGGAATTCTCCTCGGGGCCGTCGGGGCGCTTTCGGCGCCCGGTGCGGGGCGTAGTCACTCGTTTCTCGCGTGCGGGGGGGACACGCGGATCGTCGGAGCGGACGGCACGACGCTGTGGAGTCATCCGGCGTCGACGCGTGACGGGTACGTGTTGCGCAACGGGCACGTGCTTATGGCGGTGTCCCGGGGCGACCGGTATCCCGGGGGCGCGGTGGTGGAGGTGACGCGGAAGGGCGAGGTGGTGTTCGAGTGGAAGGGCACTCAATCCGAAGTGAACACCGTGCAACCGCTGTCCGGGGGGCGGATTCTGGCGACGGAGGCGGGGGATCGACCCCGGATCGTCGAGTTGAACCGGTCGGGGCGAGTGTTGGTGGAGGTGCCGATCCGGTGCCAGACGACGAACCACCACATGGAGACGCGGATGACGCGCAAGCTGGGGAACGGGAACTACCTGGTGCCGCAGTTGCTGGATCAGGTGGTGCGGGAGTACGACCGGGAAGGGAGGATCGTGTGGGAGGTGCGGACCCCGAACTGGCCGTTCACGGCCATCCGGTTGGCGAACGGGAACACGGTGATCGGGTGCACGGTGGGCAACCTGGTGATCGAGGTGGACCGGGCGGGGCGGACGGTCTGGCAATTGACCAACGACGATCTGCCGGACCGGCTGATCAGCGACGCCTGCGGGGTGCAGCGCCTGCCGGAAGGGAACACAGTCCTCACCAGTTACCGGACCCGTCCGGGCGAGGCGCGGATGTTCGAGGTCAATCCGGCAAAGGAGGTCATCTGGCGGTATTCGGACCGGTCGACGCACGGCATCCACCACTTCCAGATTCTGGACACGAACGGGCGCAAGGTTTCGTGGCCGCCCCGGAAGTAGGCGGAAGCCGCGGCCGCGCCCGCGGCGAATGCCTGGAACGTGGGATGGGCGATTGGGGCGTGCCCCGTGTAACGCCCGGGGGTCCGGAGGCGTTACGATGAAGTGACGAAGAGCCGGTGCCGCGGGCATGGAAGACCAACTCCCTGAACTGGAAGCCATTCTCGCCCGGGTACGGGGGGGGGACGAGGACGCGGCCCGGGAACTCGTGTCGCGCCTGCATCCGCTGGTCATGAAGATTGTGCGAGCCCATCTCCCGCGCCGGACGAGCGAGGAAGACCTCGAACAGGAGGTTTTCGCGCGTGTGTTCGAGCGGTTGGACCGCTACGAGGCGCGGGATGGCATCCCCTTCGAGCACTGGGTCTCGCGACTTGCCGTGCGCCTCTGTCTCGATGCGCTCCGGGCCGAGCGACGACGTCCGGAACTGCGGCGGGCCGACGTGTCGGAGCGCGCGGGGGACTGGCTGGACTATCTGCTGGCCGAGGGCGGGGCGAGTCCGACGCCACCCCCGGGCGAGGACGCGGCCGGGGCGGCGCGCGAGTTGGTGGATCGGTTGCTGGAACGGTTGCCCCCCGAGGATCGGCTGGTGTTGCGGTGGCTCGACCTCGAGGAGCGGTCCTCGGCGGAAGTCGCGGCGATGACCGGATGGTCGGGGGTCGGGGTGCGCGTCCGGGCGTTCCGGGCGCGGGCCCGGTTGCGGCGGGTCGCGCGGGATTTGGGAGCAGAGCCATGAACGGATTCAACGAACGCTGGAAGGAGTGCGCGCGCCGGGCGCGTCGGGCGTGGCGCGCCGAGGCGGCGGCGGCGGCGATGCCGTCGGCACCGGTGCATCGGGTGAGGGAATGGCTGGCGGCGGGGCGTGGCCCAACGCGCGGCGCGGACACGTGTCTCGAATTGTGGTGGGCCTATGGCCGGCGGGGTTTGGTCACCGGGGCGCTGGTCCTGGCCGCGTGCGCCGGGCTCCTGCTGGTCGGGCCGCACGAGCCGGAGACGCTGCGTCCGCGCATTGAAACCTCGATGGCCCAGGCGTTCTGGATTCCATGATTCCATGAAGCGCTATCAACGGAGTCTCATCGCGCTGACCCTCGCGGGACTGGCCCTGGTGTCCGGACTGTCCGGCGGGTTGCTGGGCTATCGCGCCGGGCGCCAGGCGGCCCGGGACCAGGCAAATCCCGAGACGTGGCACGAGGAGGCCAGCCGCCGCTTCGAACGCGTGGTGCGTCCGACGGAGGAACAAGGCAGGCGCCTGCACGCGCATCTCCAGCAGGCGCTGGGCGAACTGCGCGCCATTCGGCACGACACGATCACGCGCAGTTCGGCGGTGATCGACCGGTTGGTCGCGCGGATCGAGGCGGAACTGACGCCGGAGCAGAAGGCCGCGTTCGAGCGGTTGAAGCCGCGTCCGGGCGAGCTCGGCCTGGAAGTGCTCGAGACCGAGAAATGAACCGTCCGCGCGCCGGCTGTAACGGAGGCGCGGGGCACGGCGTTAATCCCGGTGCATGAAGAAACCTTCGACCATGAAAACCAACCTTCGTACGGGACTCCTCGCCGCGACGCTGCTGGCCGCCGCGCTCCTGCCCGCGGGCGCGCAGGATCTCCTCTCGCGGGAGGACACCCTGAAGCTCGCGGCGGCGGTCACGCTGCAGACGCCGTCGACGGCCGATGCGCCCCTCGTCGTGGACACGGATCTCAAACGCGGCCTCGCGGGGTACGACGGCGAATACGGGGCGTTGCTGCTGCCCGAGACGAAGCTGACGTCCGACGCGATCCAGGCCGCGGGGAAACAGCCCGTGCCCATCGGGCATCTGTGGCTGAAGAAGCTGACCCCGGTCGTGAACGGCGACCCGGTCGGGGCGGGACGGCTGCGGATGGTGGACGTCCGGCACGACGGCGAGGATCTCCGGGTTCCGTTGTGCCTGCTGGGCGTGCGACGCGGTGTCTCCGACGCGCTCGAGCTGGTGGTCTATGCGAAGGGCAAGGAGCCGCTGCTGGCCGTTCCGCTCTCGAAGATCGACCGAAAGCAGGAGCTGCCCATCGAAATCGGCGTGGATCGGGAATCCGACAGCGCCCAGCTGCACCTGTATCTGGGCGGCAAGTTTCGGGCCACCCTGACGGTGACCGAACTGCCCGAGTAACCGCGGGCGAAGACCGCCGCCACGCCTCGGGGATCCCGTCGGCACGGGGTTCCCGAGAGCGGGGGATGGACGCGGTTCGGGCCGGGGATCATCCTGACGCGGTCATGAGTTCCCTGCACTCCTCCGGCGGTCGGCGGGTCGGCATCACGCGTCGCGGCTTCCTTGGACGGGGCGCCGTCGCGGCCGGAGCGGGGACGGTGTGGGTGACGGGCGGGACGTCCGGGGTTCGCGGGGCGCGGGCGGCGGAGGCCGCCGCGGCGGCGGGGCGGGAATGGGGGGCCGACGTCGTGATCTGCGGGGCCGGGTTGGGAGGGGTTGCGGCCGCCCTGGCAGCGTGCCGGAACGGGCTCCGGGTGATTCTGACGGAGGAGACGGACTGGATTGGAGGGCAGTTGACGTCGCAGGGCGTGCCGCCGGACGAGCACGGCTGGATCGAGCAATGGGGCGCGACGCGGTCCTACCGGGCGTTGCGGGAGGGGATCCGCGAGTATTACCGCCGGCACTATCCCCTGACCGAGGCGGCGCGCGCGCGGTGGAACCTGAATCCGGGCAGCGGCGCGGTGTCGCGGTTGTGCCACGAACCCCGGGTGGCGCTCGCGGTGCTGGAGTCGATGCTGGCCCCGTACGAAAGCGGGGGGCGGCTGCGGGTCCTGCGCGAGCACGTGCCCGTGGCGGCGGAAGTGGACAGGGACCGCGTGCGCTCGGTCGCGGTTCGCAGCCGCGTCACCGGGCACGGGCGGGTGTTGCGGGCGCCGTGGTTCATCGACGCGACGGAACTGGGCGATCTGCTGCCGCTGGCGGGGGTGGAATACGTCACGGGCAACGAGGGGCGGTCGGTGACGGGCGAGATGCACGCGCCCGAGAAACCGGACCCGGCGAATCAGCAGGCCTTCACGATGTGTTTCGCGGTGGACCACGTGGCCGGGGAGAACCATGTGATCGAGCGTCCGCGGGACTGGACCTTCTGGCGCGACCACGTGCCGCGCCTGACTCCGGCCTGGACGGGGCGGTTGTTGAGCTGGGAAGGGACGCATCCGCGCACCCTGCAACCGCGCACCCTGACGTTCAGCCCGGAGACCGAGAATGCGGGGCCGGCGTTGAACCTCTGGATTTATCGCCGGATCGCGGCGGCGCGGAATTTCGTGCCGGGGACGTACGCGGGCGACCTCTCGCTCGTGAACTGGCCGCAGAACGATTTCATGCTCGGCAACCTGGTGGATGTCGACGAGGCGACCTACCGGCGCCATGTCGATCAGGCCCGGCAGTTGAGTCTTTCGCTGCTCTACTGGATGCAGACCGAGGCGCCCCGACCCGACGGCGGGACCGGTTGGCCCGGGTTGCGGCTGCGGGGCGACGTGCTGGGCACCGAGGATGGGCTGGCGAAGGCGCCCTACGTGCGGGAATCGCGCCGCATCCGGGCGATGTTCACGATCCGGGAGCAGGACTGCGGCGTCGAGGCGCGCGCGAGAGAGTTGGGTCGGAAGGAGTCCGAGGTCACGGCCGCGGCCTATCCCGATTCGGTCGGGGTCGGGCACTACGCCATCGACCTGCATCCGACGACGGCGGGGGACAACTACGTGGATTTCGCGTCGTTGCCATTCCGGATTCCGCTGGGCGCGCTGCTGCCGGTGCGGATGGAGAACCTGCTGCCGGCGAACAAGAACATCGGGACCACGCACGTCACGAACGGCGGGTACCGCCTGCATCCCATCGAATGGAACATCGGCGAATCGGTGGGGGCGCTGGTGGCATTCGCGAACCGCAAGCGGGAACCCGCGCGCGCGGTCCGGGAGAAGGCGGCGCTGCTGGCGGAATTCCAGGGCTGGATCCGCGAGCAGGGCGTGGAGACGTCCTGGCCGGGGTGAAGGGCGCCGGGATTCGAGGACGCACGACCGATGGTGGGCAACCTGGAGCCAAGACCCGATGGACAAGAACCTAGAGCCGGACGCGGAGGGGCGCGGGACGCCCGACGAGGCGAGCCGTTACCGGGTGGCCGGCATGACGTGCCAGAACTGCGCGCGCCACGTCCGGGAGGCGGCGCAGTCGGTTCCCGGGGTGGTGGCGGCGGCGGTGGATCTGGACTCGGGCAAGCTGCGGGTGCGCTGGGCGCCGGACGCGGAGCGGCGGGCCGGGGGCGTGGTGGAGGCGGTGTCGCGGGCCGGCTTCCAGGCGACGCCGCTGGAGCCGGACGAGGCCGGCACCGACGCGCCCCGGATGGCGCCGGGCGCGGGCTGGTTGTTGAACCTGCGGCTGGGGCTGCCGGTGACGGGGTTTCTGATGGTCGCGGAATGGGGACTGGGGTGGATGCACCGGTCGTGGTTTCCGTGGCTGGCACTGGCCCTGGCGCTGCCGGTCCAGGTGATTGGCGGGGCGCGTTTCTACCGCGGGGCGTGGAGTCAGTTGCGGCGGGGCGCGTCGAGCATGGACACGCTGGTGGCGCTGGGTTCCTCCGCGGCGTTCGGCTACAGCCTGTGGGTGGTGCTTGCCGGAGCGGGCGGGCACGTGTTCTTCATGGAATCCGTCTCGATCCTCACGCTGATCAGTCTGGGGCACTGGCTCGAGGCGCGCGCCACGGCGCGGGCGGCAGGCGCAATCCGGGCCCTGCTGGACCTGACGCCGGCCATGGCCCGTCGGATCGACGAGGCCGGGATGGAACGGGAGGTGCGCGCGTCGGAATTGCTGGCGGGCGAACGGGTGGTGGTGCAACCGGGAGATCGCGTGCCGACCGACGCGGAGGTGCTGGAGGGCTCGGCCGCGCTGGACGAATCGATGCTCACCGGCGAGGCGCGGCCGGTGGAGAAGGGGAAGGGCGGGAAGATCTACGCGGGTACGACGAATCTCGATGGCCGCCTGGTCGCGCGGGTGACCGCCGCGGGGGGGGACACCGCCCTGGCCGGCATCATCGCCGCGGTGGAACGGGCGCAGAACAGCCGGGCCGGCATCCAGCGACTGGCGGATCGGGTCAGCAACGTGTTCGTGCCGGTGGTGGTGGTGCTGGCAGGGGTCACGGCGCTGGCATGGGGGCTGGCTCCCGAGTTCATGAATGACCTGCACCGCGCGCTCGGTCCCTGGCTCTGGCCCGCCGCGCTGCCGGAGGGACGGTGGGCGACCGCGGTGATCCAGGCGACGTCGGTGTTGATCGTGGCCTGCCCCTGCGCCATGGGACTGGCGACGCCCGCCGCGCTCATGGCCGGCGCCAATGCCGCGGCGGCACGCGGGTTCCTGATCCGGGACGGCGTGGCGCTCGAGAAGGCCGGACGCATTGACGCCGTGGTGTTCGACAAGACGGGGACGCTCACGCTGGGGCAACTGACCGTCGGCGGCGTCACGGATCTGCGGACGGAAGGCGGGCGCGACGGCGGGAAGCTCGAGGTGCTGGCGGCGAGTCTGGCCCGGAGCTCGCGACACCCGGCCGCGCGCGCCGTCGCCGCCCTCGCCCCGGAGCCGAAGGCGATTGCGCGTCTCGGGGGGCTCGGAGGCCCGACGGGACCGGGCGTTCCCAAACGGAT
Organism: uncultured Verrucomicrobiota bacterium; assembly: GCA_964608505.1. Taxonomy (GTDB): domain Bacteria; phylum Verrucomicrobiota; class Verrucomicrobiia; order Limisphaerales; family CAIMTB01; genus CAIMTB01. The sequence continues at coordinate 9,814 of CAZSOV010000037.1, read as the reverse complement.
CACCGCCCTGGGCACGAGGATTCCCCTGACCCCGGCGGTTCCCGGGCTTCCCGTGGCGCCGCGGGTTTCCCCCGGGGGCACGACCACCGTCCCGGAGGCCTGGGCGCGCTGGCGGGAATGGCGGGGCCGGGGCATCGAGGGGGAGCGCGACGGGGCCGGCGCCCCGATCCATCGCCTCGGTTCCCTGAACTGGCTCCGGGAATGCGGCGTGGCCGGAACGGACGCCGTCGCCGGGGACGAGGCGCGGGGTGCCACGCGGTTGGGCCTGGCCGCGGGGTCGCGGCTGCTGGGTTACTTCGACCTGGACGACGTGTTGCGACCGGATGCGGCCGAGGCGGTGGCGGCGCTGGAGCGGGCGGGTTACC
>CAZSOV010000037.1:0-9439 GCA_964608505.1 uncultured Verrucomicrobiota bacterium | reverse complement strand
TCCTGCTGAGCGGCGATGGACGGGCGGCCTGCGAGGCCATGGCCCGGCGGGCAGGCATCGCGGAATCCCGCGTCCTGGCGGAGACCCGGCCGGAGGGGAAGGCCGAGGTCCTGGCGCGGATGCAGGGCGAGGGGCAACGGGTGGCGTTCGTGGGCGATGGCTTGAACGACGGCCCGGCGCTGGCCCGGGCCGATTTGGGAATCGCGGTGAGCCGGGCGACGGATGTGGCGCGGGAGACGGCGGACATCGTGTTGTTGCGGGGCGATCTGGCGGCGGTCGGCGAGGCGCTGGGGTTGTCGCGGGCGACGCTGCGCACGATCCGCCAGAATCTGTTCTGGGCCTTCTTCTACAACGCCGCCGCGGTGCCGCTGGCGATGCTGGGGTTCTTCGGTCCGATCCTGTGCGCGGTGGCGATGGGGGTGTCGGATCTGGTCGTCATCGGGAACGCGCTGAGGCTGCGCCGATGGCGCCCGCGCCGTTCGTCGACGGGCATGGCCGGGGCAGGCGGACCGTAGCGCGTCCGGTGGGTGGAGTTAGCCACCGTGAGGAGGTGGGGCCGGTGCCGCGGACCTCGAAGCGCCCCGCCGTCGCACGACGGCAGACACGGGAAGGGGAAGACGGTCAGGGACGGCGGCGACCGCGGTTGGCGGCGCGGATCTCCTCGCGCCATTGTTCGAAACCCTTGTAGCCCTGAACGGCAATGAACTCGCCGAGGCGCTCGGATTCCCTTCTTCGCCGGGCCTCGGGCATGGACCCCAGTTCGGCGGGAAGTTCGTACACGTTCGGACCGCGGAGCCCGGCGCCGATGGCGTTGGTGTTCTCGGCAAAGATCCGTTCCCCCCACTGCGCAAGGGTGGTGCCCGGGTCCTTCTCCGCATCCTCCACGTTCAACCTCCGGAAGAGCGCCTGGACCAGGGTCCGGAGTTGCTGCTTCATGCCGACGTACCCCCAGGTACGCTCGAGTTCCGAGGGAATGAGATTCGGAACGGCGGAGGAAATGTCCACGAGTCGCCGGAGGGAGCGGCGGATGTCGGTGCGTCGCTCGAACTCGTTCCGGATGCGCGGCATGAGGTCCTCGTCCAGCGCGGGGGGCGCGCCGACGGACGACGAGGGAAGAACCGACTCGGGCAAACCGCATTCCAGGAGTTTGGTGCGGGTCTCGGAGTCGAACAGGAGCGTCTCCCACCAGGAGGCGAGGCGATTCTGGAATTCGGCGGCGCCGGCTTCGGCCCGGGATGGCTCGGTGGGAAAGGCGGTCAGGACGCTCTCGAGTTGCAAATCGCCCGCGGCGCGGACGGCGGTCAGGAGGTCGGGGAGCCGTGGCTGGGCGGCGGTGTACCACGAGGGCGGCGGAGGAGGGGGAGGCGGCTCCGGGGTTGGCGCGGGGGCAGGGTCGGTGACGGAATGGGTTTCCGACGACGCGATGTCGTGGGCTTCCGCGCCCGCGTTGTCGGCGATGCGCGGGGCTGCGGGGGTGTTCGTCGGGTCGCTGGAGGGGCCGCCAATCGGGGGAGTCGTGCCGGTGCCCTGGGTTGCCGGTTCCGGCTGGGAGGAGGCGGTTCCTGTCTCCGGAGTCTCGTCGGTTGGGTCGGGAGGAGGACGAGGCGGGACGGGCGTGGGTTTGCCGGATTTCACGCCCCATGCGATGGCCAGGCGGGTGAGCGAAAGCTCGAGTTCCGGGGCGTAGCGGAGGCCGAGTCCGACCGCGGCCACCGCCAGCAGAAGGGTGGCCGGGATCAGGAAGGCGGGTTTGCCGAAGGGGCCGAGGGCGCCCAGCAGACGGGCGAGGACCTCGCGGCGGCGGCTGGATTTGAGGAGTCGCCGGGCGGCGGCGGCGCGTTCGCTGGCGGGATAGCGTTCGAGATAGGCCAGGGCGGCCTCGGAAGTGGGGTGGGCGAGGAGGCTTTGCCAATCGAACTCCTCCTGGCGCCAGGCCTGGGAACGGGCGATGGCTTCGGCGGCGCGGTGTCCGTCGGGCCAGGTCGTGAGGAACCGCGCGACCTCGGGCATGCCACCGGCCCAGAAGGCGTTCTGCCAGTCGAGTTCCTCCCGGAGATCGCGTTCGACGTCGGCGCGGCGGTGGCGCAGCGGGGGCTCGGAGGAAAGCATCTCGCGGAGGGCGTTCTCGCGTTCGAGGGTCTGGCGGGCGGCGAGCCAGCGGGCTTCCTCGTCGAGGTCGGCGGCTGCGTCGTTCCTCCGGTGGCCGCTGGGGAACCGGTGCTGGACGGCGGCGAGGGCGGTTTGGCGGTCGGCCACGGAGCGGGCGGCGAGCCACTGGAGTTCCTCGTCGAGATCGCGTTCCGCGTCGGCGCGGCGGTGGCCCTTGGGAAAGGCGAGGAGCAGTTCGCGCAGCAACGTCGCGCGGTCGCCGGGGTCCTGGCGGGCGGCGGTCCAGCGGCGTTCCTCCAGGAGGTCGGCCTCGATTTCGGTGCGGCGATGACCGAGGGGATGGCGGACGAGCACGGCACGGAGAGCGGCCTCGCGCGGGGCGGCGAGGCGGGCGGCGCGCCATTCGGTTTCCTCGGCGATGTCGCGGGCGGCGTCGCTGCCGCGGTGGGACTGGGGATGGGCCGCGAGGAACTCCCGGAGGGCGGTTTCGCGGTCGTCGCGGCGCCGGGCCGCGACCCATTGCTTCTCGATCTGACACCAGCCGTCAAAGAGCCGGACGGCGCGCTGGCGGGCCTCGGTCTGGGTCCAGGGATAGCGCCGTTCCCGGAGGCGCGGGAGCAGGGCCGTCCATTTGTCCTCCGGAAACCCGCCGGCGGGATCGAAGCCGGGGAGGAAGGCGGTGCGGACGGCCTGGGCGAAATCGGACTGCTGGAGCTGGAGGAGTTCGGCCTGGAGTTCGGCGCGACGACGCTGGAGCCGGCTCAATTCGGAGGCGCGGATGCCGTCCCAGGTGGCGCGGGCGGAATCGAGCAGGAGCGTGACCTTGCGCCGGTGATCGTGCCAGCGGCGATGGAGGGCGGCGACGTGGGCCGGGGTTTCGGGGGCGAGGCGATGGGCGAGATGGGGATCCGAGGGCAGCCCTGATTCGATTTCGCGATCCACGGCGGCGACCAATTCGGCGGGGAGTCGGGCGGCGCGGGCGTCGGCCTCGGCATGGCAGCGGTTGGCGAGTTGTTCGAGGCGGCGCAGTTCCTCCTGGCCGGCTTGCAGGGCGGGGTGTCGTCCGGACTCCAGGTCGGCGATGGTGGCCTCCAGCTGCCCGACCCGCGTCTCGCACTCGCGTCGGCGGGCCTCCTCGCGGTGGGCGGGGTCGGACGAGATCGACAGGTTCGGGGCAGAGTCGGGCTCCGTCTCGGTCTGGAGCGGAAGGAACGTGGCGGGGCGGAGTTCGAACTCGGCGGCGCACCATTCGCAGCAGCGGTCCGCGGCGGAGAAATGGTCCTGGCAGAGATGGGGGCGTCCGCACCGTTCGCAGCGGAAAGTCTCCCGGGCATGGGTCGCGCCGCAGCCCGGACAGGCCGGCAGGGAGGGCACGGAGGTCAGGCCCGAGCGGGGGCCGCGGGCGGGGCGTTCGCGCCCCGGAAGTTCGTCCCCGGAAGGCACGAGCACGACTGGTTCCTCGTCGAAGCGATTGAGCCAGGGCCGCTGGTTGCCCTCGAGTTGGTGCTGTTGCGCCAGCTGGTTCATGCGGCGCTGGAGCCGGCCGAGGAACGTCTGGCTGAGCCGGGCGCCGCCCTTGGTGCGCGCGGTTTCGAACTCCTCGAGCAGGGCCATGGTGAAGAGGCCGTGCCGGAGCTTGGGGGATTCGAGGGCGTGCTCCCCCTCGCCACACGAACAAAGGAGCTTGGGCAGGCGGGCGCCGAGGCCCTCGCGGATGGGCGACGCCGCAAGGTCACGGAGCTGGTTCTCGCCGCGGAATTGGGCGCTGGCACCGTCGCGCGCGCGCCGGACCTCGCCGCGGCAGGCATCGAGGATGAACACGCGCTCGACGCCGGGCACGGCGGTGGTGTCGCGCAGCAGGGTGAAGGGCAGGGTGCCGTGCTCGTGGCCCTTCTGGACCCAGGCGAGGCGGCTTTGGGCGCAGAGCAGCAGGTGCTGATTCCGGGCGGTCGTGGCGTGGCCGGCGAAGAAGAAGAGAAACAGATCGCCGGGGGCGAGGTCGGACAGGAGTTCCTCCGCGGCAAGCAGGATCGCCCGGTCGTCGGCATTGAACAACGGAGTGACCCGTTCGTAGCCCGCCTTGTGCCGGAGAAATCCGCCGAGCTCCGTGGCATCCGCCACCGCGAAGTCCAGCGGACGGATCTCCGGATCCTCGTAGCGGTCGTTGCCGATGATGAGCGCGACTCGCCTCATGGAGTGACTCCGGGACGGCCCAGCCATGCCGCACCGCCGACCCGCCCCGGTGCCAACCGGCCCGTGATCGGAATTCGGCGAGTCGGAAACTTCATGGGATACGGGGAGCATGCCGCAGGCGCCGTCCGTTTGCCTAGCGCGCGATGAGTGGCCTGCGACCGCGCCGCGGCCTCGCCATCGACTACGGAGATCCCCCGATTCCCATTCAGCCCGGACGCCGCCGAGCTCCCCCGGGGGAGGCGGCCCGGCGGGTGGGACGCGAGGTCCGTGGTGGTCCGTGGGGAACGGCGCGCGCCGGGGACGGAACCGGTGCCGGGGACTCCGTCAGGAATCCGGACCCGTGTGGCTTGTCGAGCCCGGGCGCACGATCTGCCCCTTTTCGTTGCGGCGCATCTCCAGCTTCAGATGCTCGATCCGGCTCCGGGCCTTGGCCGCGAGCGCGCTGTCCGGGAACAGGTCCACCACCCGTTGCAGCGCCATTCGGGCGCCGTCCTCGGTGCCGCCGCAGCGGATCTGGATATCCGCCAGTTGATGGAACCAGCGCGCCACGAGTTTCGGCGGGTGATTCGGCTGGTGGAGCATCTTTTCGAACTCGCCCAGCGCCCAGTCGAGGCGCCCCATCCGGTTCGCGTAGAGCAGGCCCAGTCGTTCCCGGGCCTCCGTGTCGAGCGGGTGGGCGGCCAGGTGTTGGCGGAGTTCCTCGGCTTCGAGTTCCGGGTCCTGCTCCGGCGGAGGCGGCGGCAGTTCCTCGGGCCGGCGCAATCCCAGGCGTTCATCGGCCTTGGGAAGGTGGAGGCGCGTGGGCGCCTTCTGTTCGCGGCGCCAGGCGCCGTCGCCCGTGTGGGCGAGCCGTTGCGCGGCATCCAGCGCCTCCGGCGTGTCCGGCCAGAGCTCCCGGATGCGCTCCAGCAGTTCGCGCGCGCCCACCGCGTCCTGGGCGAGGTCGAGATGCCAGTCCGCCAGGGCCTGCAACGCCTTGGCGCGGGTCGGCACCGGCTGTTGTTCGTTCCCCACGATCTGCTCGATGGCGAGGCGGGCGCCCTGCCAGTCCTGGAGATGCCGGCAGCGGATCTCGGCTTCCATCAGCAGGCCTGGCACGTCGCCGGGGAAGCGTTCGAGCTGTTTGCCGATTTCCTCCAGGGCGTCGGCATAGCGCGCCTGCTTTCGATGCGCCTCGGCAATCGCGTAGAACGGCTTCGCCTCCGGCGCCTCGTTCCCGCCGTCGTAGAGGCTCGACAGCGGACTCGCCAGCACGAGCCCGATGTTCTTCGCCCAGCACAAGCCCACGAGGATCCCGCACACCGCGGCGACGGGAACGCCGATGAACGGCCCGACGTTCACCATGCACCAGACGCCGGCGCCCCCGAGGACCAGGGTCACCGCGATCTTGATCCCGAGGATCGACGGCGGGTCGGAACTGCTCCGGCCCCAGCGCCAGAGAATCCAGCCGATCAAACCGCCGAACGTCGCGAGGCTGAGAAGCAAACCGAGAATCGAGGACAGCGTGCTCATGGTTTGGGCCGGCGGAGGTTCGGGAGGCGGGGGCGGGCCATGGGGCGGGACCCGGGTGGAGCGATGGGACGGACGGGAAGAATGGGAACGATGCGGTGGCTCGCAGGGAGCGTCGCGGACGGCCTCCGGGGGGTTTGCGCGTGGGTGGGATGGGGGCGGTTCGGGAGCATGCCGGGAGTTGCCCGACGGATTAGCCCCTTGACCTCCGGCGAAGCGAGGCGAAAGTGAGCGCGTTCTTTGACGTGGGGGGGCGTACTGGTTTCGACCTGGAAGACCTCCCGATTGCGGCATGCCGAGGATGATCCGTTGGCCTCGTTAATCATCGGGTCAAAAATCGAAAGCCAACGAAGAACTGGCCCTCGCAGCCTAATTAGGCTCCGACGTCTCCCGGGGACACCTGCTTACCGGGTCGGACGCTGCAGCAGGTTAGGTCACGGGCGGAGATCGCGCGTCCTGGGCCGAAATTATTACATGCGAACTACGCGGCGCGTCTTGGGTCGGGGCATCATCGCGCGGCGGAATACTCGCCTCCGACTAAGCATGTAGGCGTGATCGGGGAGCCAGCCATGGGACGCGGGTTCAACTCCCGCCGCCTCCACCATCCTTCGCGCTCGTCCCGAGCCGAGAAGGATGCCCGCCGTAGCTCCGTGTCCACGGAGCGAAGGAGGGCCGCAACCCACGTCAAATCAAGGTTTTCCCCGCGATTTTCCGGTTCTGCTTCCCCGTGTCCCCTCCCTGGATGTGGCGTGGACTCGATGCTGGATGGCCCGAGCGAATGAGGGACCTCGGAACGAAGCTTCGGGCCCGAGGTTCTGGTGTCATTCCTCTTCCAAGCCAACGAGACATCCCCTCCGACATGACGCCCAGGGTGAAGAACCCAAGGACAAGGACCAAGTCGGTCTACAGCCCGATCGAACCGGGGCGCGACGGTCTGCGCGTGCTCGCCACTCGCTACCGCGGGCGGGGACTGCCCGGCAGTCGGTACGATGTCTGGATGGCGAATCTGGGCCCCAGCGAAAAACTCCTCCGCGCCCGCCTCGCCGGGAGACTCTCCGCCCATCAGTTCAAGGTTCGGTACCGGAAGGAGATCCTGGGAACGGACGAACGTGACGCGCGAAACCCGGGGATTCGGAACCGCGGCCAGAAATTCACGCTGCGGTTGCTGAAGGAAATCGCCCGACGGATGCCCGTGACCTTGATGTGCCACTGTGCCGAGGACGAGCCCGATTGCCATCGCCACGTTCTTCAGCGGCTGATCGCCAACTCGTGAACTCCAGGATCGCGTTGGGGCGACGCAGGTCCTCCGAAGCCGGAGAACCCGACCGCGTCGGAGTCATTCCAGGCCGGTGGCACCCACAGGGCCGTCGACGGAGTCCGCTGCGGGCCCGCGATGTGGGGCCGGCGACTGCCGAGTCGCCGGCTTCTCCTCGCCTTCGGATGGCTTCGAGCTCTCCCGTGACGGGCTACTCCGCGGGGCCGGGCGCCGGTCCGTCGGCCATGGGCAACTGGCCGCCGGGTTCGGCCTCGGGCGGTGGGGGGGTGGCGTCGCCCTCGGCGTCCTCGGCAATGACCGGCGCGATGGCCTGGAGGCGGTCGTTGGCGTCGAGGTTGACGAGTTTGACACCCATGGTGTTGCGTCCGGCCTCGCGGATGCCGGCGACCTTGATGCGGACCATCTGCCCGCCGGCGGTGAGGAGCATGATCTGGTCGGAATCGCGGACGGGCAGGGCACCGACGACGCGACCGGTCTTCTCGGTGGTCTTCATGGTGATGATGCCCTTGCCGCCGCGGGTTTGGACGCGGTACTCGTCGAAGGCGGTGCGCTTGCCGATGCCGTTTTCGCCGGTGACGAGCAGGGTGGCGTCGGGGGCGAGGACGGCGAGGGCGACGACCTCGTCGCCGGATTCGAGGCTGATGCCGCGGACGCCGGCGGCGGAACGGCCCATCGGGCGGACGTCCGATTCATGGAACCGGATGCTCATGCCGTCGTGGGTGATGAGGATGACGTCGTCGCCGGGGTCCTGGACGACCTCGGCCTCGACGATGCTGCCGCGGGTCATGCGGACGTCGATGAGGGCGTCTCCCTCGTCGATGCCGATGGCGATGATGCCGCCCTTGCGGACGTTGGCGAACTCGGAGAGGACGGTCTTCTTGACGGTGCCGCGGCGGGTGGCGAAGAAGAGGACGCCGGGTTGCTGCCAGGTCTGGTCGTCCTTGGCGGGACCGAGCCTGGACTCGATGCGGATCATCGCGGCGATTTTCTCGTCGGGTCGGAGTTCGAGCAGGTTGGCGATGTTGCGGCCCTTGGCGGTGCGGGGCATGTCGGGGATTTCGTGGACGCGCTCGACATAGGCCCGGCCCTGGGAGGTGAAGAACATCAGGTAATCATGGGTGCCGGCGGTGAAGAGGTGCTCGATGAAGTCGGCTTCCTCGCCCTCGACGACGGAGGACTCGCGGGTGGCCATGCCGATGACGCCCTTGCCGCCGCGGCGCTGGGCGCGGTAGGTGTTGACGTTGGTGCGTTTGATGAGGCCGTTGTGGGTGAGGGTGATGATGACGGCCTCGTTGGCGATGAGGTCCTCGATCAGCATTTCGCCCTCGTCGGGGACGAGGTCGGTGAGGCGGGGGGTGGCGTGCTTGGCGCGGACGGCCTGGAGTTCGGCCTTGATGATGGCGAGGACGCGGGCCTCGCGGGCGAGGATGTCGAGGAGGTCCTTGATGCGGGCGACGAGTTCGTCGTAGTCGGCCTTGATCTTGTCGCGTTCGAGGGCGGTGAGCTGGTAGAGGCGGAGTTCGAGGATGGAATCGACCTGGGCCTCGGTGAAGGCGTAGCGGCCATCGACGATGCGGGCCTCGGAGCGGATGAGGATGCCGAGGCGCTCGACGGTGGCGCGGGAGAAGTCGTAGGCGAGGAGTTTGATGCGGGCCTCGTCGCGATGGGCGGAGGAGCGGATGATGCGGATGAAGTCGTCGAGGTGGCCGAGGGCGAGCAGGTAGGCTTCGAGGCGGTCGGCGTGTTTCTCGGCCTCGCGGAGGAGGAAGCGGGTGCGGCGGAGGATGACCTCGCGACGGTGCTCGATGTAGCACTCGAGGATATCCTTGAGATTGAGGGTCTTGGGGCGGCCGCCGTCGATGGCGAGGATGTTGACGCTGAAGGAGGTCTCGAGCTGGGTGAAGCGGTAGAGGTTGTTGATGACGACCTTGGGGACGGCGTCGCGTTTGAGCTCGATGACGATGCGGGTGTGCTCGTCGGACTCGTTGCGCATGCCGCTGATTTCGGTGAGCGTTTTTTCGTTCACTAGTTCGGCGATGCGCTTCTCGAGTTCGGCCGGATTGACGAGGTAGGGGACCTCGGTGATGACGATCTGGGTGCGGCCGCCCTTGAGGTCCTCGATGCCGACCTTGCCGCGGAGCTTGAGGCTGCCGCGTCCGGTGCGGAAGTAGTCGCGGATGCCCTCGCGACCGCAGACGGCGCAGCGCTGGGGGAAATCGGGGCCGTGGACGTACTTCATGAGTTCGTCGACGGTGAGGGCGGGGTTGTCGATGAGGGCACAGACGCCGTCGACCACCTCGCCGAGGTTGTGGGGCGGGATGTTGCTGGCCATGCCGACGGCGATGCCGGTGC
>CAZSOV010000036.1:0-38091 GCA_964608505.1 uncultured Verrucomicrobiota bacterium | reverse complement strand
GCACCCGGATGAACTCGCTCACGTCCCACATCCGGGCATGGAAGGTCGCCAGGTACTTCGCCTCCCCCTCGGCATCGCGGGCTTGGCGGTACATCTCGAACCGTTGCCGGACCAGCCCCACGTTCTGATGCCCCGACAGCTTGGCCAGCTTCGCCAACACCTGCTCCACCGAGGGCCGGTGCTCGGGCGGAGGCCGGCGCGGAACCTCGACCAGCACATGGAAGTGATTGGACATGAGGCAGTACGTCAGGATCCGAACCTCGCAGAACTCCTCGCATTCGCGGAGGAGCCGGACGAAGTGATCCTTCTCGGCCGGTGCGAAGATAAAGCGGCGATCCACGATCCGGGAGACGCAGTGGTAGAAGGCGAGTGGCAGGTCCGGGGATGCTTTGAGACGCGGACGCGGCATGGGCATGAGAGTGCCCGCCAACAGCCCGCGGTGCAATGATAAAGACCGCGGGACTTGGTCGTCAAATCCCGGTTTGCCTCGGGGCCGCCTTGCCCCGACCCTGCGGTCCGTTCCGTTCCGACGCGACGCGGCCATGCTGTTTCACTCGACCGAGTTCCTCGTCTTCCTCGCCGCGTTCCTTTTGGGCTTCTGGCTCGTCCGCGACTCGCTCCGTGCCCGGAACCTGCTGGTCATTGCGGCGAGCTGGCTGTTCTACGGTTGGTGGGACTGGCGATTCCTGGGGTTGATGGTCGGCACGTGCCTGGTCGATTTCGCGGTCGCCCTCGCCCTCGACCGAGCCTCCAATTCCACCGTCCGCCGGCGCTGGTTGTGGGTGAGTCTGGGGCTCAACCTCGGCGTGCTGGGGGTGTTCAAATACCTCGGGTTCTTCGTCGACAGTTTCCACGCCCTGCTGGCCGAGTTCGGCGTCGCCCAACCCTCCCGCACGTGGTCCATCCTCCTGCCCGTGGGGATCTCGTTCTACACGTTCCAAACTCTAAGCTATACGCTCGACGTCTATCATCGCCGGATGGCGCCCACCCGGGACCTGCCGGCATTTCTCGCCTACGTGGCCTTCTTTCCCCAGCTCGTGGCCGGTCCCATCGAGCGCGCGAGTCACCTCCTGCCCCAGTTCCAGACGACCCGCGTCGTGCGTCTTGCCGATGTCGAGGAAGGCCTCTGGCTCGTGCTCTGGGGCTTGTTCAAGAAGGTCGTCGTGGCCGACCACCTGGCGCCCTTCGCCGAACTCGGTTTCGACACCGGCCCTTCCTCCGCGCACCTTACGTTGCTGGGCGTCCTCGCCTTCGCCGGCCAGATCTACGGCGATTTCTCGGGGTACTCGGACGTGGCGCGCGGGCTCGCCCGCTGGCTCGGATTCGATCTCGGCCTGAACTTCCGGCTGCCCTACCTCGCCACGGACGTGCGGGAGTTCTGGCAGCGCTGGCACATCAGTCTGTCTACCTGGCTGCGGGACTACCTCTACGTGCCCCTGGGCGGCAACCGACGCGGCCCCGGACGCACCGCGCTGAACCTGTTCGCGACGATGCTGCTCGGCGGGCTGTGGCACGGGGCCGCCTGGAACTTCGTTTTATGGGGCGCCTGGCACGGAGTCGCCCTCGTGCTGCAACGCGCGCGCCCCGCCCGCCGACCGCTGCCGGTCGTGCTCGCCTGGCCGCTCACGTTCGGGGTCGTCGCCTACGGATGGCTCCTCTTCCGGGGAGGTAGCCTCGCCAATCTAGCGCGTCTGCACGCCAGCCTCGCGCAATGGAATCCACCGTCCTGGTGGACGGATGTCGCCCTGGCGGTGGTTGTCTGGTGGCTGCCCCTGGTCCTGGTCCAGATCTGGCAGGCGCGCTCGGGCGATCTGCTCGCGCCGGCGCGGGCCCCGCGCCCGGTGCGCCTTGCCTTGGAGGCCTTTCTGATCGTCGCCCTGGCCGCCGGTTGGGAGACGACGGCGACGCCGTTTCTTTATTTCCAGTTCTGAACCGCCCATGCCCTCCCTCCGAAGCCATCGTTGCGAATTCACGGTCACGCGACTGCTCCGCACCTTGGCGGGTCCCGCGGGTGCCACCGCCCTGCTGGCGCTCGCGCTGCACGTCGCCCGCGCCTTCCACCTCCTGCCCCAGACCGGGCCCGGCAACCTCGACGAGGCGCTGCTGCGCGAGAAGGTCCGACTGGCCGCCGATCCGTCCGCGGCGGCGCCGGTCCTGATCCTGGGGGATTCCTCGGCCCTCATGAACGTCTCGGCGCGGCTGCTCGCGGAAGACCTGGGCAGGCCCGTGCTGAACCTGGCCACGCTCAGCCACGTGGACCTCGCGGCCCAAGCCGAGCTGCTGCGCCGTCACCTCACGACCCACCCCGCGCCTCCCACGGACCTCGTTCTCCTCCTGCATCCCGAGGCCCTCTGGCGCGCTCCCGGTGCCCAGCCCCTGGGCCGTCATCTCCGGACATTGCTGGACCGAAACGCACCGGGCGCGCCCGCCCCGGCTCCCTCGTTCCTCGTTCCCTCCTCGTTTTCCGACGTGCTGGGGGGGCGTCTCCTCCGCGAGCACCTGATGCAAGCCATCCTGCCCACCGCCCTTCGTGGCGCGTTCGCCCGAGTCCACGGCACCACGTGGGAAATCGCCCGGGAGCTGCGCCGCCAGAACGGAAGCCTCCACGATCCCTCCACGTTCCTGCCCGGCTCGGAAGCGGTGCGCACCGAATACCGGCTGGACCCGGGGCAATGCCGGGCCAGCGAGGCGTTCCAGGCCGAACTGCCCGCCTCCACGCGTCTCTGGCTCGGCCTGACCCCGTCCCCGGAATCCGTCGCCGACGCGCGATCCACCGCGCGTCGCACGTCCCTCCTCGAGGAATGGGCCCGTTGCCTCCGTCCCCACCAACTCCTGACCCAGCTGCCTCCCGCCCAGCCCGACGCGGATTTCGCGTCGCTCACGCATCTCCGGCCCGGGGCCGTTCCCGCGTTCACGCGACGGCTCGCGCGGGCACTTGGAAATCAAGGCCAGTAGCCCACCCGGAGGCTTCGCGCCGGAGACGTGGGACTTCGCCCGCGCCGCCTACGACGGCCCCTTGGCCAGGTATTTCGCCAGCGCCAGCGTTTCCAACCGTTGGAGTTCCCGGAGCAACGAGGCGGCCTCCTGCGCCTCGGGATGACGCGACGCCTGGCTGACGGCGTCGATGAAGGCGAAGGGATCCCAGCGTCCGTCCCGAATCAACCGGTGCGGCAACGCCGCGTGGGAGGCCAGCACCGGTGCCGCCCCGTCCGCCAGAGTCTCGAACGCGGGATGCTCGCCCACCCGGTGGAACCAATAGCGGGAATTCGAGGCGTCGGGTTCCCGCCGGTGCATGATCCCATGCACGAAGGCGGCATCCGCACCGGGCAGGTCCTGCACCGCGCCGTGGGCCTCGTCCAGGTGATCGTGCCACAGCCAGGCGAGCGCGCGCAGACAGGTTTCGGATCGGGCCGGCAATGCGAGTTCGGCCACGTCCGACGCCACGTCCGTCAGCGACTTCACGCCCGCTCGCACCCGTGGTCCCAGGTCCGCCGGCTCCGGCGTTTCGAACAAGGCTTCCAGCAATCCCGCGCGCATGCCTCCGATGCTCCCGACACCTCCGGTCCTTGTCCAGCCGCCGGGAGCCGCGCCCCGGGGGCCCGGGGTCGCGGGCTTTGGGGAGTGCACCGGTTCCGGGCGCCGCCGCGCGACGCTCCGTCAAATGGAATAATCCTCGCCTCCGGGGGCCGGGGCCGCCTGGAGACGCCGGGTGCGGGCCACCAAATCGGCGAGGGACACGCCCTCGAGCATGCGCGCCACGCCATCGCGCACCTCGCGCATCACGTTGCGAATGCCACACCGGGCCTCGTCGGGGCAGGAACACGGCTCATAGAAGCGCTCGCTCACGCAGCTCACGGGGGCCAGGGCGCCGTCGATGTGCCGGATCACCTCGGCCAGACTGATCTTCTCGGGCGGGCGCCCCAGGCGATACCCGCCCTGCACGCCCCGGCGGCTTTCCACCACGCCGGCGTCCTTCAGGTCGTTGAGGATCTGTTCCAGAAACCGTTTGGGGATGCGCTGTTCGTCGGCGATGGCGCGGATCCGGACCAGCTCGCCTTCGGCGTGATGGAGACCCAGGGCGAGCATGGCCCGGAGGGCGTACTCCCCCCGGAGGGATAACTTCATGGCCCGACGATATTTAGTCGACCAATTGAATCAAGATTTCCCAATTTCGAGCAACATTATGTTTCCATACACTTGATTACCAACATTCTATGTTAATAAACAAATCTCAATTGACTTAGTGTAGTTTAAAGATAATTACTGGGCGCGTCGCGGGTGGTTGGCTGGTCCTCCTCGCCCGACACGGATCACCCACCCTCATCCCGGACCCTCGGCACCATGAACGGCCCCACCACCCTCGTCCCCCGGAGATCCCTCCTCGTCCCCCTCGTCGTCGTCGCCCTGGCCATGGTCGCCTTCGCCGCCTCCGGCCCCCACGTCGCCGCCAAGGACATCACCCTGCTCAATGTCTCCTACGACCCGACCCGGGAGCTGTACCAGGAGCTGAACGCCGCCTTCGCCCAGCACTGGAAGGCGAGGACCGGCGACACTCTGACCTTCCAGCAGTCGCACGGCGGTTCCGGGAAGCAGGCGCGCTCGGTTATCGATGGTCTTCAAGCCGACGTCGTGACCCTGGCCCTGGCCTTCGACATCGATTCCATCGCCCAACGCAGCCGGGCGCTCCCGCCGGACTGGCAGAAGCGGCTGCCCCACAACTCCTCGCCCTACACCAGCGTCATCGTCTTCCTGGTGCGCAAGGGCAACCCGAAGAACATCCGCGACTGGGACGATCTCGCGCGTCCGAACGTCGGCGTCGTCACCCCGAATCCGAAGACCGGCGGCGGCGCGCGTTGGAACTACCTCGCGGCCTGGGCGTACGGGCGGGAGAAGTTCCAGGGCGACGAAGTCCGCGTGAAGAAGTTCGTCGGAGGGATCTTCCGGAACGTCGTGGCCCTGGACACGGGGGCGCGCGGAGCCACCACCACCTTCGCCCAACGGGACATCGGGGACGTCCTGATCACGTGGGAGAACGAGGCCCATCTCGCCCGCAAGGAATACGGCGAGGGGAAATTCGAGGTCGTCACTCCGTCGCTCAGCATTCTGACCGAGCCCCCCATCGCGTGGGTGGACCGGAACGTGAAGCGCAAGGGGAGCGAGGCGGTGGCGAAGGCGTATCTCGAGTTCCTCTTCACGCCCGAGGCGCAGGACATCATCGGGCGGCACCACTACCGGCCCCGTTCCGCGGAAGCGGCGGCCAGGTACGCGAAGACCTTTGCCCACCTGAAACTGGTCACCATCGACCAGGAGTTTGGCGGTTGGGCCAAAGCCCACGCCAGCCACTTCGCCGACGGCGGCACGTTCGACCAGATCTACGACCCCAAGCGCTGACCCCTCCCGCTCGTCCTTCAACCCCCGACCCCCATGAGCACCATCACTTCCACACTCGTCTCCGGTTCCGTCGTCGCCGCTCCGGCCTCCCCCGCCCGCCGTCCCCTGAGCCGCCTCCTGGCGCCCCTGGATGAACTGGCGCGCGAGTCCGACCATTTCTTCCGCAAGCCCATTGCCGAGGACCCGGACACCGGGGAGGCCGTCCTGCCGCGGTACTTCTTCCTCGGTCCCCGCAGCGGCGGCGACTATCTGCGCCTCGGCATTTTTGCCTCCATCCATGGCGACGAACCGGAGGGCGCGCTGGCCGCCGTGCGGTTCCTGACGGAACTGGAGCGCAACCCGGAACTCGCCCGCGGCTACGCGCTCTTCGTCTATCCGGTCTGCAACCCCACCGGCTTCGCGGATCGCACCCGACTCTCCCGGAGCGGCAAGGACCTGAACCGGGAATTCTGGAAGGATTCCGCCGAACCCGAGGTTCGCTGGCTCCAGACCGAGATCTGGAGCCACGCCTTCCACGGTCTCATCAATCTCCACTCCGACGACACCAGCGACGGCCTTTACGGCTTCGTGAACGGCGCGGTCCTCTCGGAGAACCTGCTGGAGCCCGCGCTGCGCGCCGCCGAGAAGTTCCTGCCGCGCAACCGGCGCCGGACCATCGACGGCTTCCCCGCGCGACGCGGGATCATCTACGACACCTACGACGGCGTGCTGCGCGCCGTTCCGGGCCTGCCCCAACCGCCCTTCGAGATCACCTTCGAGACTCCCCAGAAGGCCCCGATCCACCTGCAGGTCGAGGCCTTCCAGGCGGCCCTGGTCACCGTCCTCGAGGAGTTCCGCTACCTCATGGCCATCGGGCAGGACATCTGAAGCCCCGGCTGCGCCTTCCACCCTCAACCCGCCGCCCCTGCCATGCCGCGCATCTTCGACGACATCACCCAGACCATCGGCAACACCCCGCTCGTGCGCCTGAAACGGACCGCCGCCAAACACGGCGCGCTCGCGGACGTCCTGCTGAAGCTCGAATTCTTCAATCCCCTCTCCTCCGTCAAGGACCGCATCGGCGTCGCGATGATCGACGACGCGTTCGCCTCGGGGCGGATCGGGCCGAATTCCGTGCTTATCGAGCCCACCAGCGGCAACACCGGGATCGCGCTGGCCTTCGTGGCCGCGGCGCGCGGACTGCGACTCATCCTGACCATGCCGGACTCGATGAGCCTGGAGCGCCGGAAGCTGTTCAAGGTCCTGGGCGCGAAACTCGTTCTCACCGAGGCCACCCAGGGCATGCGCGGCGCCATCGCCAAGGCCGAGGAACTCCGGGCGCGCATCCCCGACAGCATCATCCTCCAGCAGTTCTCCAATCCCGCCAACCCCGCCATCCACCGCCGCACCACCGCCGAGGAGATCTGGCGCGATACCGACGGCGGAGTCGACTTCGTCGTGGCCGGCGTCGGCACCGGCGGGACCCTCACCGGCATCGCCGAGGTCATCAAGGCGCGCAAGCCGAGCTTCCGCGCCATCGCCGTGGAACCCGCCAAGTCCCCGGTCCTCTCCGGCGGGGCCCCGGGTGCCCACAAACTCCAAGGCATCGGCGCGGGCTTCATCCCCGCCAACCTCAACCGCGAGATCGTCGACGAAGTCATCCAGGTCCTTGAGGACGACTCGGGGCCCGTATCCAAGGACGTCAACCGGCTCGACGGCATCCCGGTCGGCATTTCGAGCGGGGCTGCCATCTGGGCCGCGCTCCAAATCGCCAGGCGCCCGGACAACGCCGGCAAGACCATCGTCGCCATCGTGCCTTCCTGCGCCGAGCGATACCTCTCGTCCTGGCTGTTCTCCGACATCGACGTGAACAGCGATCCGCTCGAGTCGCTTGGCCTCCCGAATTAGCGGGCGTCCCTCTCCGGTTGCCGGTCCTTCTCTTCCCAGCCCTCCGCATGCCCCAGCCTCACCTCAACCCGCCTTCCCCTCGTCGCAGCCCTCGCGGGCGGTCGGGGTTTCCCTCGAACCCCAGTCTGACCGGAATCCTGGTCGGTCTCCTGGCCTACGCGCCCGTCCAGGGAGCGCAGGGAGCGGCCCCGACGAATGCAATGGTTCAGCCGGGTGCCCCGGCGCCCTCCGCCGGGTCGGTCTCCAACCCTCCCGCCACCGCAGTCAGCGTCGCCGCCCCCGCCCCCGAGCCGGCCAAACCCGATCCGGTTTCGCTCCTGCTCGAACGCCTCGAGCGCCTCGAACGGCAGCAGCAGGCGCAGGAGTCCGCCCGCGAATCGGCGCGGAAGGCGGAACACGAAGCGGTGGTCCAGCAGCTCCAATCCCGCATCGCCGACCTGGAACAGAAGGTCCGTTCCCTCGAGGGCGCCCGGATCCTGCCCGAGATCGCCCTGCCCGCCGAGGACGCGCCCACCAACGCCGAACTCGACCAGAAACTGCGCGTGCTCGAGCGCCGCGAGGAACTCGCCCAGGAGGCCGCCGAGGAACGGGCGCGCTCCACGCCCCAGCTCTCGGTCGGTTCCTCCGGGTTCGTGCTGCGCTCCGCCGATACCAACTTCGTCCTCCGCCTGCGCGGCCTGGTCCAGACCGACACCCGCACCTTCTTCGGGGATCACCCGCTCTCGGAAGGCAACGACGGGTTCTTCCTCCGTCGCGCGCGCCTCGGGGTCGAGGGCACGTTGTGGGGCGACTTCGACTACCAGCTCGTCACCGAGTTCGCGGGGCCGAACAACGTGCAGGTCCTCGATGCCAACGTCGCCTACCGCTACCGCCCCGAGCTCCGTTTCCGCATCGGCAAGTTCAAGAGTCCGGTCGGCCACGAGCAACTGCTCTCCGTCCACCACCTCTTCTTCAACGAACGCTCGCCGGTCACCGGTCTCGTGCCCGTCCGCAACCCGGGCGCCCAGGTCGAAGGCGAGTCCCTCGCCGGACGTCTGTCGTGGGCGGCGGGCGTCTACAGCCCGTCCGGGGACGGCGACAACGGCGGATTCGGGGAGCACGGGGACGACTTGGAATTCGGCGGACGCCTCGCCGTGCAGCCCTTCAAGCGTTCCGGAAACGCCTGGCTCGAGAACCTCGCCATCGGCGTGGGCGGCACCTTCACCCAGGTCAGCTCCAACCTCGCCGGCCTGCCGAACAACGTCGGCGGCACCCGCCCCGGCTACACGACCTCGGCCGGCCAGCAGCTCTTCGCCTACAACTCGCCGTCGGGCCTGACCGTCGCCGACGGCCCGCATTGGCGCGTCAGCCCGCATCTCACCTACCTCAAGGGACCGTTCGGGCTGCTGGGCGAGTACATCCTCACGCGGCAGGGGGTCCTGAACGCCACCACCCTCCGGACCGCCGAGCTCGATCACTCCGCCTGGCAGATCGCCGCCCAATGGGTGCTCACCGGCGAGGATGCCACGTTCCAGTATCTCAATCCCAGCCGTCCCTTCCGTCCCCAGGACGGCAACTGGGGCGCCTGGCAGCTGGTCGGGCGCTTCGGCCAGTTCGACCTCGATCCCGACACCTTCCCGGCCTTCGCGAATCCCGCGACCTCCGCCCGCTCCGCCACCACCTGGTCGGTGGGCATCAACTGGTGGCTGAACCGCAACCTCCGCGTCCTCACCAGCTTCTCGCGCACCACCTTCGACGGCGGCGGCCAGATCAACCCCGTCGATCCCGCCACGCTGGTCTCACCCGCCACGGTCACCCACCAACCCGAGAACGCCCTCCTCACCCGACTGCAACTCGCCTTCTGAACCCATGAACCCATGAAACGATGAACCCATGAAAGCCTCGCACCAACCCCATCCCGTGCCCCGGCGCACCGCCCCATCCGCCACCCGCTCCTCGCCGGCGCCCCACCCGCGTCCGGCTCCGGGTCTGATCGCCACCCTGCTTCTCGCCCTCTCCGCCGGCGTTCCGGCGGTGGCGGCGCCGTTCCTCTACGCACCCGGGGATCTGGTCGCCACGTTCCGTCAACCGGGCAGCGCCTCGGACCTCGTCGTGAACCTCGGTCGCGTCACCGCCTTCACCGCCGTCGCGCCCGACACCACCGTGGCCCTCCCCGTTCTTCCGCCCGAACGGCTGTCCGCCACCTTCCCGAGCCTCGCCGGACTCCGGTGGTCGGTCGCCGCCGCCAACCGGCCTCCCATTCTCCCCGATTATCCCCTCCAGAGCCTCTGGATCAGCGCCCCGCGGAACGCCGCCACCCCGGACGTCCCCGCGACGCCGTGGCTGCGCAAGGGGCAGTTCGTCCAAGGCACCGCCGGAGCCCAGATCGACGCCGTCGGCGTGAACGCCTCGCTCGCCAGCAGCCTTCTGCCCGGCGGCCCCGACAACACCGCGGCCCTCGTCCTGGTCCCGACCAGCGCCTCCTATCCCATCGGCCCCGTCCTCGGCGACGGCAACTACGCCGGCACCTTCCAGGGCCTCGTGGAATCCGTTCTTCCGGACGACTTCGCCGACGCCCCGGAGCATCGTTCCCGCGCGGACCTCTTCGAACTGGTTCCGGGCACTTCCGCCGCCGGAACCCTCAACGCCCCCGGACGCCACCTCGGGTTCTTCGAACTCGCGCCGGATGGCACCTTCGTGTTCCGCACCGCCACGCCCACGATCGCCCCGCCGCGCATCCGATCGATCACGCGGAACGGCGAGGTCGCCACGATCACCGTGGAGAGCGTGGCCGGCGTCTCGTACCGGCTCCGATCCACGGATGCCGCCGGCCTTTCCGCGACGGTGGCGAACTGGCCAACCAGCCCATCGGTCCCCGCCACGGGCACCAGCCTCGCGCTCCAGGACAACCGCCCCGAAGGCGCCCGATTCTATGTCGTCGAGGCCATCCGCTGAACCTCGTCCCGTCCTTGTCTGAACTCCACTCCTGAAACCTCTCATCCCTTGAACCCATGAACCTTCGCATCCCCGCCTTCCTCGCCTCGCTCGT
The DNA here is from genome assembly GCA_964608505.1 of uncultured Verrucomicrobiota bacterium. GTDB lineage: Bacteria > Verrucomicrobiota > Verrucomicrobiia > Limisphaerales > CAIMTB01 > CAIMTB01. The sequence goes on along the minus strand of CAZSOV010000036.1, from coordinate 27,785 downwards.
CGCCCTGGTTTCCGCACTCCCCGCCCAGGCGCAGGTCGACATCCGCCTCTCCGGCGCCGTCGCCTTCCGTGACACGGCGTACCGCTCCATCCGCAATCTCTTCGGCGCGAATCTGGCCTCGCAGAATCCCGTCGATTCCCCGACCGCGCCCAATGCCCTCAAAGTCACCTGGTCGGGCAAGCTGCCCGCGCTGTTCGGCGAGCAGGACGTCACGGTGTACGCCTTCTACAACGGCGCGGTCGCCGGGGTCCAGGACCTGACCCAGAACCGGCTCGTCAACTTCCTGGCCTCCTCCTCCCCGACGATCACGAACACGGTGAACCTGCCCTCCGACCTCGCGTTCTCGTCGGTGTTCCAGCAGGCCACGGAGTTCACCACCCCCACGCTCGAGGACGCTTTGTTCGGCGCCACGCCCATCAACCTCGTGAAGAGCAGCTCGGCCCCGGCCGGCATCACGAACATCACGACCCACCAATTCAAGACGCTGGCCGCCAACGGCGCCGTCCCCGCCTGGTTCCTCACCGGCAATTCGAACGACACCCAGACCATTCACTTCATCAATCGCGATCCCACCGCCGGCCAGCGCGTCACGCTGTTCAAGGAAGCCCTCTTCACCGGCAGCCCCATCCAGTACACGTGGGATCCCGCCAAAAACCAGTACGTGATCGATCCCACCGGGCGCAACGCCACGCAGATCGCCACCCAACTCAACTCGTTCGGCCCCGCCATCAGTTACCTCATCTCCGCCGACTCCTTCACGGTCAACGGCGGCCAGAACGTCCTGAGCTACAACGGGGCCAAAGCCTTCCGCGGCACCTTCAACAACGCCGCCAATGACTTCAGCCCCATCATCCACGGCCAGTACAGCCTCTGGGTCTACGAGCACCTGCTCAACCGCACCTCCGCCTCCGCCAACGTCCGTGCCTTCCGCGATGCCCTCATCGCCGCCATCGCCACCGAGCTTCAAACCTCGGCCTTCTCAGTCCCCATCAACCGCCTCCGCGTCGAGCGCACCGCCGACGGCGCCCCGGTCGCCCCGCTCGAATAACACGCGTCCGTCCCGCGCGAGGCGCCCCTCCCCCGGGGCGCCCCTCCCCCGGGGCGCCCCACCTCACCCGACCCCGATGCCTTCCCTCCCCCGATTCGGCTCGACCCTTGCCCGGTCCCTCGCCGTCGCGCTCCCCCTCGCGGCGTGCGCCGAATCCGTCGTTCCCCCCGCGGGGGCGCCGTCGCCGTCCACGACGCTGGCCATCGAGCGCTTCGAACTCGCCGGCAGCAACCGGCTTCCGCCCGACCGCCTCCAGGAGCTCCTGCGCGAGGCCGTCGGTCCGTCCGTCGACGCCGTCCGGCTCCAGAACGCCCTGCGACGCCTCCGGGCCGCCTACCGGGAGGAAGGCTTTCCCCTCGCCTCCTTCCGCATCCCGCGGCAGCAGGTCATCGACGGCACGGTGACGGTGCAGGTCGACGAAGGGCCGCACCGCCCACCGCCCGCGCCCGGAGGCGGACCCGCGACGCCCGCGGTGGCTGCCCCGGCCCCGCCGCCGCCCGAGCGCACGTTCGAGGTGCGCGCCTACCAGGTGCTGGGCAACACCCTCCTCGCGCCCGACGTCGTGGATCGCTCGTTCACCAACGCCGTCGGCACCGCCGTTTCCCTGCGCCAGATCCAGCAGGCCCTGGGCCAGCTCCAGCTCGCCTATCGGGACCGCGGCTATGCCACCGTCGCCGTCGGCCTTCCCCCCCAGCAACTCACCAACGCCACCGTCACCGTCCAAGTCACCGAGGGCGTCCTGGCCGACATCCGGGTTGTGGGCAACCGGCACTTCAGCTCCAACAACGTCCGTCGCGCCCTGCCCAGCCTGCGCACCAACGAACTGCTCAACAGCCGCGTCTTCCAGCGGGAACTCGATCTCGCCAACCAGAATCGCGATCGCCAGATCTATCCCACCCTCGGACCCGGCCCCGATCCCGGCACGTCCGCGGTGACGCTCCGGGTCAAGGATCGCCTCCCGTTCCATGGCCGGGTCGAGCTCAACAACCTCGCCACGCCCGGCACTCCCGATTGGCGGATCAACGCCTCGGCCCAATACAACAACCTCTGGCAGCTCGAACATCAGCTCGGCGTCAGCTACGGCTTCGCCCCCGGCGGTTTCAAATCCGATCCGCCCTCGCCCGACTACCTGCTCAACCGCCCCCTCATCGCCAATCTGGGTGCCTACTACCGCCTGCCGCTCGGCACCGTCGATTCCCTTGAGGACCGCCTCGCCGCCTCCACCCGGTTCGGTTACGACGAGGCCACCCGCCAGTTCCGCCTGCCCCCTGCCGGGCCCCGTCCCGACCTGACGTTCTTCGCCAGCACCGCCTCGTCGGACACCGGCATCCAATACGGCGCCCCCCGCGTCGTCTCCCGCACGCCGCTGCTCACCATCGTCTCCCAGGATTCCGGCCAGAACCTCACCCAAAACGACTCGCTCGGCGCCCGGTACAACGTCGCCTTCCCGCTGACCGACTAGCAGCGCCTCGGCGTCTCGTTCGGCCCCGATTTCCGCCACTTCGCCCTGTCGAGTTTCAACACCAACAATTTCATCATCACCACCGTCGTCACCAACGCCCAGGGCTCCCAAACCATCGAGTCCCGCGTCGCCTCGCCCCAGCCCGCCCGCTCCCACGCCGTCGATTATCTCCCGCTCGTCCTGTCCCTCGACTACTCCCGCACCGACCCCGGCGGCACGTTCGCCGCCAACCTGTCCGCCAGCGGCAATCCTCTCGGCGACTCCGCCGACTTCGCCGCCCTCGGCTATTCCCGGCAGGCCGACGCCGCCTTCGTCCGCGCGTCCCTCGTGCTGTCCCGCGACCAGAAACTCCCCGCGGACTGGTCCCTGCTCGCGCGCGCCGCCGGGCAGACCGCCACGGGCCCTCTCATCGGCAACGAACAGTTCTCGGTCGGCGGTTCCCAGTCGGTCCGCGGCTATTACGAGGGCGAGGAGTTCGGCGATGCCGGCTGGTTCACGAGTCTCGAACTGCGCACCCCGTTCCTCGTCGAACGCGTCCCCACGTTCTCCGACTTCGTCCCCGTCTGGCTGCGCGCCTCGGCCTTCATCGATGCCGGACAGCGCTTCCTCCTCGATGCCTCGGCGACCACCGCCCCCGAGCGCACCCTGCTCGGCGTGGGCCTGGGCGTCTCCGCCAACGTGAACCAGCGCGTCGACCTGCGCATCCTCGTCGGCTGGCCGCTCTTCGACACCCCCAACGTCCCGTCCGGCCATCCCCGGGTCTATTTCACCCTCGGAGGACAATTCTGATGCCCCCGCCCCGCCCCGCTCCCGACTCGCCACCCGGCGCCGCCACCACCCGTTGCTCGGGCGTCGCCTCCCTCGTCATCTCCCTCGTTCCCGTTGTCCCGCTCGCCGGTCACGCCCATCCCGACGGATTCACCGTCCAGTCGGGTCAGGCCACCGCCACGGTGTCCGGCTCCCAGCTCCAGATCACCGCCTCCCACAACGCCCAACTCCACTGGCAGAGCTTCCACATCGCTCCCGGCGAGACGACCTCCTTCGTCCAACCCTCCGCCGCCTCGGTCGTCTGGAATCATATCCACGCTGCCGATCCCTCCCGCATCGAAGGCAACCTGACCGCCAACGGCGTCGTCGTCCTCGTCCACCCGGCAGGCTTTCATTTCGGTCCCGACTCCTTCGTGTCCGCCGCCGGACTCGTCGTCTCCACCGCCCCGCCCGTGCCGACCGAGTCCGGCGGCGGTCTCTTCTGGCAGTTCTCCGGCCCCCCGCCCGAGGCCGCCATCGTCAACTACGGCCGCCTTCAAGCCCACTCCGGCGGCAGTGCCTTCCTCATCGCCGATCGCATTGAGAACCACGGAACCATCGCCGCGCCCAACGGCACCATAGGCCTCGCCGCCGGACGGGAGGTCCTGCTCTCGGAACGTCCCGACGGCCGCGGACTGAGCGCCGAGGTCCGACTCCCCGCGGGCTCCATCGACAACTCCGGGCGTCTCGTGGCCGACGCCGGCGCCATCGCCCTCCAGGCCCGCGTCGTCCACCAGAACGGACTCGTCCAGGCCAACTCCGTCCGCGAACGCCACGGCATCATCGAACTCGTCGCCTCCGACTCCGCGCTGCTCGGCCCCGACTCGGTCCTGTCCGCCGCCGGTTCCTCCGCCCCCGACGATCCCTCCGACGGGGGGCGCATCACGGTCCGCTCCGAGCGGTCCCTCGTCGATTCCCCCGCTTCGACCCTGTCCGTCGACGGTGCCCGGGGTGGCACGGTCGCGCTCTCGGCCCCCGAATTACCCGCGATCCACTCGGTCATCCAGGCGCGCGGCGCCACTCCGGGAACTGGTGGACGGCTGGTGATCGATCCCACCGACATCGTGCTCGGCAACGGCGGCTCCGATTCCGCCGGAACCGGCACGGTGCCCGCCGAGGCGCCGCCGTCCACGCTCCGACTCGACGTCCACGCGACGTTCCTCGGCTTCTCGCGGATCGTGCTGCAGGCCACCCGCAACATCACCCTCGAGGCGGGCGTCGCCTGGGATCTGGCCGAGAGCACGGGCGTCGCCGAACCCGGGAGCCTCCTTCAACTCGAGGCCGGCAACAACATCACCCTCGCCAACGGCTCCTCCCTGCTCGCCGGCGATCATTGGTCCATCTCCCTCCAGGCCGGTCGCGACTTCGCCACCCCCGACGCCGTCAAGACCGGCACCGGTTCCATCCTGCTCTCCGGTTCCGCGTCCATCCAATCCCGCGACGGCGGGATCCGCCTGCTGGCCGGACAGAACATCACGGCCGGCTCCGGCTTCGTGCGAACCACGGCGGGCGGCGACCTCCACGCCCATGCCGTGGCCGGCTCGATCAACACCGGCACCCGCCAGAACGGGTTCCAGTTCCGTCCCACCGGTTACTTCGTGGATCCCGACCTCGGCGGCTTCAGCACCGCCGCCGGCGGCGATGTCACCCTGAGGGCGGGCCAGGACGTCCTCGCGTACCTGCCGCTCGCCGGCGGCATCCAGACCGATGCCGGCTCCGGTGCCTTCGGCGCCGAACCCGGTCGCGTCACCGTGGCGGCGGGACGCGACGTGGCCGGTCATTTCGTCGTTCGCAATGGGGAGGGTTCGATCCAGGCGGGCCGGAACGCCGGCACCACCGCCCGGCTCCTCGCCCTCAGCCTCGTGGACGGCGGCTGGACCGTGGAAGCCGGCTTGGACGTGCTGTTGCAGGAGATCCGCAACCCCAACGGGCTGTTCAACAACCTCGGAGCCACCACTGCCCCCTTCCGGCACCGCTTCGACTACGCCCCTGACGCCTTCGCCACACTGCGGGCCGGCCAGGCCATCCAACTGCGTGGCACGGCCCTGCCCCGGTTCGGCGACGCGTTCTCCCAAGGCATGCCTCCCATCTACCCCGGCAGCCTCACCCTCGAGGCCGGAGCCGGAGGCATCGAACTCGGCAACGACTTGATCCTCTTCCCCTCGCCCCGCGGCAATCTCGACATCACCACCACCGAGGGCGGCTCCCTCCGCGGCACCAAGACCGGGGACCTCACCCAACTCGTCCTCTCCGACAGCGCCAAAACCCACTACCGGACGTTCGGTGACTTCGGGCTCTCCGACCGCAGCCCGGCGTTGCTGCACCTCGACGACCCGGAACCCGTGCGCCTGGCCATCGCCGGCGACGTCTCGGGCATCCTGCTCGGCGTTCCCAAGCGAGCCGAGATCCAGGTCGGCGGCAGCCTCGTCAACACCCGCTTCGATGGCCAGAACCTGGGCGTGTCCGATGTCACGCGCCTCCACGTCGCGGGTGACATCCTGAATCGCAACGAATTCACCTCCGTTCCCCTCGATCAGCCGCCGGACTTCTCCGCCTTCGACCTGGGCCTCATCTACCCGCCGCCCACCGGCAATCTCGCGGGGATACAGAACCGGTTCTCCTATCAGCCCCGCCTCCGGCAACTCTCGTTCCAGGGCCGCATGACCGGCGAGGAACTCCAGTTCCTGCTCGCCACCCCCGTCCAGGTGCTCGACCCCTCCGGCGCCCCCGTCATCCAGCCCAACGGCGAACCCCTCACCCGGGCCACCGCCCTGATCCCCGCGGACGTCGTCCAGCGCCTCTACGACCTCAGCCAGGACGTCCCGCTCAACCCCGACACCGGCTACCGACTCGGCGGCCCCGGGCGCTTCGAGATCACCGCCCGCAACCTCGAGCTCGGGGCCACCGCCGGCATCGTCTCCCAGGGCCCCCGGGCCAATGCCGGCCTCGCCCGGCTCTTCGATCGCGGCGCCGACCTCGTCCTCGCCCTCGCCGGCAACCTCTCCATGTTCTCCACCCGCATCGCGTCGCTCTCCGGCGGCGACATCGACATCCACGCCGACGGCTCCATCCTCGCCGGTTCCCGCGATTTCACCCCCACCGACGCCACCCCGCGCGGCATCTACACCGTCGACCCCAGCGACGTCACCGTCATCGCCCGCGGCGACATCGCCATCCACGGCTCCCGCATCGCCGCTTACGACGGCGGCAACGTCACCGTCCGCTCCCTCGAGGGCAGCATCGACGCCGGATCCGGCTCCAGCGGTTCCGCCACCGTCGAGAAGATCCACGTCGACCCCGTCACGCGGCGCGTCCTCTCCTATTCCCCCACCATTCCCGGCAGCGGCATCCTGGCCACCACCTTCCCGCCGCCCCTCGATCCCGCCTTTCCGCCCTCCCGCCAGACCGTCGGCGACATCCTCGTCGAAACCCCGCGCGGCAACATCGTCGCCAGCGCCGGCGGCGTCGTTCAGATCCCCCTCAACGGCCTGGGCGCCAGCGCCGGGACCGTCACGCTGCGCGCCGGCACCCGCGATGCCTCCGGCCAGGTCGTCCACGTCGGCAACATCGACGCCTCCGGCTCCGGCGTCATCGGTTCCACGGTCAAACTCGAGGCCAGCGGCGGCATTCAGGGCCTCGTCTTTGCCCGCGAAAACATCGATCTCTCGGCCGTCCAAAGCGTCGCCGTCACCGCCCTCGCCCAGGGCAACGTCAGCGTGAGTTCGGGCGGCAACGTCTCCGGCACCATCATCGGCGTCGGCAGCGTCCAGGCCTCCGGCGCGTCCGTCGATGCCGCCCTCCTCTCCCAGAACGTCACCGCCAGCGGGGACGTCTCCTCGTCCCAGGTCGGCTTCGCCCAGGGGGCCGCCGCCAACAACGCCAGCCAGGCCGTCCAGGCCGACGACTCCAACCGCACCCCGGCCGAGGCCGCCGAACGGCAGGACGACGACCTGCGCAAGTCCAAAACCCCCGCCCCCCGCCTCGTCCGCACGGTGGGCAGGGTCACCGTCCTCCTCCCCGACGCGCGCAAGTGACATGCCGCTCTCGTTTCTCGCCGCACCCCCAAATCCCCCACCGCTCACCGCTCACCGCTCATGATCCTCGCATCCGGTGCCCTCCAGTTCGCCTTCGAGAAAGCCACGACCGAAGGCAAGATCACCATCGTCGCCCTCCTGATCCTCTCGCTGTTCAGCTGGACGATCATCATCACCAAGATCCGGCAGCTCTTCATCGCCCGAAAATGGGCGAGGAAGTTCTTTGCCGCGTACCATGCCAGTCGCGATCCCCTGGATCTCCGCCGCCAGTCCGCCGACTTCGAGGGCGCCCCCGCCTTCCAGCTCTATGTCCGCGGCGCCGAGGAACTCGAATATCACCTGAAGGAGAATCCCGTTCACCTCAAGGGCCAGACCCGCATCAGCACCCCCTCGTTCGAGGCGGTCAAGGTCGTCCTCGAGGAGGCCGCGGCGGGCGAGGCCAGCGCCCTCGAAAAGGGCATGATCGTCCTGTCCACCGCCGTCGCCGGCGGCCCCTTCATCGGGCTGCTCGGCACCGTCTGGGGCGTCATGGAGACCTTCGCCGGCGTGGCCCGCGCCAACTCCGCCAGCCTCACCGCCATGGCTCCCGGCGTCGCCGGCGCCCTCATCGCCACCGTCATCGGTCTCCTCGTCGCCATCCCCGCCATGTTCGCCTACAACTTCATGGTCACCACCATCCGCGCCATCACCCTCGAACTCGACGGCTTCGCCTCCCGCTACGCCAACCAGATCGAGCACCATTACGTGGACAATCGCCCCCTCGCCGAAGAGATCCGCGACGCCCTCGAACGCGCCTCCGTCCCGCCCGCCCAGCCCGCCCCGTGAACCTCCCGGTGGCGGCACCGGGCCTGCCGACGGCAGGCCGCGGGCCCTCACGCGGCGACGTGCCGCCCCCGGTTCATGGTCCCCACGCGTGTCCGAAATCCGGAACCCCCACCTCCCATGAAGAAGTGCTCCCGCAGCGCGCACCACACGCTCACCGAGATCAACATCACCCCCCTGCTCGACCTCGCCTTCGTCCTGCTCGTCATTTTCATCATCACCACCACCCCCGTCGTCAACGACCTCGAACTCACGCTGCCCACCGCCGCCAGGCACGAAAAGGACCCGCCCCGCAAACCCAACTACATCACCGTCGATGCCGGCGGCGCCATGCATCTCAACAAGCTCGCCGTCTCCCCCTCCCAACTCCTCGAGTCCCTCGTCGGTCTCCGCCTCGCCGACCCCGATCTCAGCGTCATCATCCGCGGCGATCGCCTGACCAAGTACCGCCAGATTCGCGCCGTCCTCGACCTCTGCCAGCAAGCCAACGTCGTCAAAATCGACCTCGCGACCGAGGCCGAGGAACCGCCCGCCGCCCGCACCCGATAAACCATCGCCGCAGACCTCCGGGCCGCAAACGAGCTCGACCTCGCGCCCCCGCATCCCGCCCCCCGCATGCCCCCTTCCCGCCCTCCACACCAGCGCCGGAACTCGTCCCGGATCAATCTGCTGATCTCGTTCGTGTTCCATTCGGTGATCGTGGGGGCCCTCGCCTACTTCGCCGCGCGCGAAGGATTGCTCGGCAAGGAACTCAAAAAGATTGCCGTCCAGATGGTGAAGGAGAAGCCGCCCGAGCCCGAGAAACCCAAGGAACCGGAGAAGCCCGCCGAGAAGCCCCCCGAGGAACCCCAACCGGAAACCCCGGAGGAGCCGTCCCCCGCGGAAGCGCCACCCCCGACCTCCGCGCCCCCGCCCGCGGAAGCGCGCCCCGCCGGACTCGCCGCCCCGCCTCCCGTGGCCCCGCCGTCGTCCGACGTTCCCGCCTTCGTCTTCGCGGGCGGACGCGCCGTGCAGTCCAGCTCGGATCCCGTCCAGCTCTACCGAGGCCTGATCGAGTATGCCCTGCGTTCCCGCTGGACGCGCCCTCCGGACGTCTCCGATGCCCTCTTCGTCGCCGAGGTCGAGGTCGGCGTCGACCGGCAGGGGCGCCTCTCGGACCCGGTGTGGCAAAAGGAAGCCGGGCATGCCGCGTGGGACGCCTCCGTCCGTGAGGCCGTCGCGGCCACGACCGCCCTGTCCCGCCCGCCCCCCACGAACTTCCCGGCCCGGGTGGTGATCCGCTTCGACGTCCAGGAAGTCGCCGACGCGTTGTCCGAGTAAGCCGCCCCCCGAGCCATGAAGAAAGTCTCCACCTCCCATCACGGCGCCCTGAACGAGCTGAACATCACGCCGCTGTTGGACCTCGCCTTCGTTCTGCTCGTCATCTTCATCATCACCACGCCCCAGTTGGTGAACCACCTGGAGATGACCCTCCCCTCGGGCGAGTCCCGCATTGAACCGCCACCGCCCGACGCCCCCAAACCCGCCCTCCAACGCATCCGGCTCGAGAACTCCGGCACCCTCCGCCTGAACGGCGACGTGCTGACCCTCGCCGCCTTGCGTGCCACGCTGGATCGCCTCCGAACCGCCCTTCCCGAATTGGCCATCGTCGTCGAGGCTGCCGACGACGTGCGCTATCAGAACATGATCGCCGTGCTCGATCTTCTCCGCCAGTTGGACATCAGCCGTGTCGGACTGGCGACAACCCCCTGATCTCGCCTCCTCCCCCGAACCCCGGCCCATCGGCCTGGACCCATGAACCGAGCCCGGCAACCGCTCCGTCCGGTGAGGGCACCGGGCGTATGCGCTGCAGGCCGGCTGCCTCCACGCGACGCCGCCCTGTCCGGGGGTTTGTTCCGAGAAACCCGCGATACGCCCTGCCAACGGCATGCCTCACCCTTCTCCGCCGCCCGCGCCTGTCCGCCCTGGCAGCGATGTCGCGGAGCGACGACCGAGGGTTGCCGGGGCCTTCAGGCCCCGGTCGCGCCCTCCCTGTTATCTCCGTCGCGGAGCGACGTTCGACCTGGGTTCCTGGGAACGGGCTTGAATGCCGCCGCCTTCGGACGTCGCTCCGCGACGAGGACGCTTTCGGGATCACCTCGTTCCGGGGGTTGAAACCCCCGGCCACCTTCGAAGGGTCGCTCCGCGACCCGGAAGCCACGGAGGAACACTTCGTCATTCTCCATCAACCACGCCCGGCAACCGCTCCGACCGGTGAGGGAACCGGGCGTATGCGCCATGGGCCGCCTGCCTCCACGCGGCGCCGCACGGTCCTCGGATTCGTTCCCCGAAACCCGCGATACGCCCTGCCGACGGCATGCCTCGCCCTTCTCCGCCGCCCGCACCTGTCCGCCCTGGCAGCCCTGTCGCGGAGCGACGACCGAGGGTTGCCGGGGCCTTCAGGCCCCGGTCGCGCCCTCGCTGTCTTCCCCGTCGCGGAGCGACGTTCGACCTGGGTTCCTGAGAACGGGGTTGAATGCCGCTGCCTTCGGACGTCGCTCCGCGACGAGGACGTTTTTTGGGGTGAACCCGTTCCGGGGGTTGAACCCCCGGCCACCTTCGAAGGGTCGCTCCGCAACCCGGAAGCCACGGAGGAACACTTCGTTGTTCTGCATGAACCACGCGTGTCCGGAAATCGGAAATCTCGCCTCTCCACACCCCGGGCGGGAAACTCGTCGCGGGCCCCACATCCCCCGACGAACCCGGAAAACCCGCGCCCCAAGAAAAAACGCCGCCCCGGATTCGTTCCGGGGCGGCGTTCCGAAAACCTGCGGTGGTCGGGACTCAGGCCTTGGCGTCGAGTTCCTTGGCGCGCTCGGCCATGGCGGCCTTGCGGCTCAGGCGCACGCGACCCTTCTCGTCGACGCCGATGCACTTGACCCAGATGACATCGCCCATCTTGACGACGTCCTCGGTGGCCTTGACGCGGAAGTCGGCCAGTTCGCTGATGTGCACCAGGCCATCCTGGCCGGGCAACACTTCGACGAAGGCTCCGAATTCCTTGATGGAAACGACCTTGCCCCGATAGATCTTCCCGACCTCGATCTCCGCGGCGACGGACTCGATGCCTTCGCGGGCGATCTTCATGCCTTCCTCGTCGATGGAGAAGATCATCACCGTGCCGTCGTCCTCGATGTTGATCTCGCAACCGGAACGTTCGACGAGGGCTTTGATGTTCTTGCCGCCGGGCCCGATGATGGCACCGATCTTCTCCGGGTTGATGCGGAGGCGGATGATGCGCGGCGCGTACTTGCTCATCTCGGCGCGCGGCGCGGGGAGGACGGCCTTCATGGCGTCCAGGATCTTCAGACGGGCCACGCGGGCTTTCTCGACGGCCTCGGCCAGAATCTCGACGGGCAATCCCTTGAGCTTGAGGTCGAGCTGGAAGCCGGTGATGCCGTTCTCGGTCCCGGCGATCTTGCAGTCCATGTCGCAGAACGCGTCCTCCCACCCGATGATGTCGGTCAGGAGCTGGTAGCGGGAGATCGCGCCGGCGTCGTTGTACTCGGTGCAGATGCCGATGCTGATGCCCGCGACGGGCCGGGTGAGCGGCACGCCGGCATCCATGAGCGCCAGGCTGCCGGCACAGATGGAGGCCATCGAGGTCGAGCCGTTCGACTCCAGGATCTCGCTCGTGATGCGGACCGTGTAGGGGTATTCCTTGAGCGGCAGCATCGGCTCGAGGCTGCGTTCGGCCAGGGCGCCGTGTCCGATCTCCCGGCGTCCGGGGCCCATGATGCGGCCGGTCTCGCCGACGGAGAAGTTCGGGAAGTTGTAGTGGAGGATGAACTTCTTCTCGGAGGTGCCGCCCGTATAGGCGTCGAACTCCTGGATGTCATCCGTCGTGCCGAGGGTGACCAGGGCGAGGGCCTGGGTCTCACCGCGGACGAACAATCCGGAACCGTGCGTGCGGGGCAGCAGGCTGGTCTCGCCGCTCAAGGCGCGAAGATCATCCGGTCCCCGTCCATCCAGGCGCTTGCCCTGATCGAGGATGAGGCTGCGGATGGCTTCCTTCTGGATGTAATAGAAGGCGTCCTTGACGACGAATTCGTTGACCTTCTCGGCGCCGAACTTCTCGAGGAGTTTGACCCCGATCTCCGCCTCGATGGCCTTGCAGGCGGCCTCGCGCGCGAGTTTTCCGGGGGTCAGGAGCGCGCCGATGATGCGGTCCCCGATCAGATTCTTGGCGGCCTCCAGGATTTCGTCGGGAACGACGTTGACCTTGATCTGGCGCTTGGTCTTGCCGAGCTTGGCGGCGAGTTCCTCCTGGGCCCGGATGAGGGGCTGGACCGATTCCTGACCGAACCGCAGGGCGGCGATGAAGTCCGCCTCGGAACATTCCTTGGCCGACCCCTCGAACATCACGACATCGGTCTTGTTGCCGACATGGATGATGTCCATGTCGGACGTCTCCATCTGGTCGTGGGTGGGATTGGCGATGAACTTGCCGCCCACGCGTCCGACGCGGACGACGCCGACGGGACCGGCCCACGGGATGTCGCTGACGAGCAGGGCCGCCGAGGCGCCATTGGCCGCCAGGATATCGGCGTCGTTCTGGCCATCCGCGCTGAGCAGGAAGGCCTGGACCTGGACCTCGTTGAACCAACCCTTGGGGAAGAGTGGGCGAATCGGACGATCGATGATGCGGCTGGTGAGGATTTCCTTCTCGGAAGGACGCCCTTCGCGTTTGAAGTAGCCGCCGGGGAACCGACCGGCGGCGGCGGCGCGCTCCCGGTAGTCGACGGTGAGCGGGAAGAACTCCTGGCCGGGTTTGGCCTTCGAGGCGGCCACGGCGGCCACGATCACGATGGTCTCGTCCAACTGGACGGTGACCGCGCCATCGGCCTGTTTGGCCAGTTTACCGGACTCGATGACGATGTTCTGGTCGCCAATGGATGCGACAACTTTCTCGGACATGATTTCAATGGGGCAACCATCGTCCGGGGGAACTTCATTCAGCGCCCCGGAGGGGAGGCGTTGAATGAAATTTCCCAGGTCCGACGCTGCCAAATTCCGGCGGGTGATACAGTTTGCGGTCCGCCCGGCCCGCCATTCCGGCCGTGGCCGCCCCGGGAAGACCGCGATCCCCTGGGCCGCCCGGGGCGGCACAGGGGGGAAACCACCAACCGCCAACTACCTGCGCAAGCCGAGCTTGCGGGTTACGTCGGAATAGCGGGACGTATCGATACGACCGATGTAATCCAACATCCGTCGCCGCTTGCTGACCAGCATCAGCAGTCCCCGACGAGAGCTGAAGTCCTTATTATTGGCCTTCAGATGCTCGGTGAGATGGTTGATGCGACGGGTCAGCAACGCGACTTGGACATCCGGAGAACCGGTATCTTTATCGTGCCGCGCGAATTCTTTGATGCTCTGCACCTTGGGGACTACTGCTTGCATACCTGTGCTCAAAAAATCGAGAGCGCGGACCTTACGACCCCCTCCACCGGGGTGTAAAGCCCCATTTCGGTTTTGGACCGGTCGCTCCGCGCCGGGGGCGACCGGTCCTGTCGAGATCCTTCGTCGAACGTCGTTCCGCCGACTACCACCCGATCACGATCGGGTTGCCGGCACGGATGATCAGAAGGCGCAGCGCGCTCCCCGAGCGAATCCGGTAAAACCGTTGGTTGCCGGACGCCGTCACGCTGGCGGTTTTGGTCGTCGCGTTGACCACCGCGCCGGCTTCCGCGGCCCAGGGACCGGTGATGGACGCGGCGGATTCCACCACGATCTCGACCGGCGCCGCGACGATCTCGCTCCAAGCCTTGATGGCGCCGGACGCGGTCGCGTCGTTGATCAGCGTCCGGGTTCCGGTCGCGGGATCGACGGAGAACCACTCGGCGTGGCCGCCGCCGCCGCGCTCGTACCAGACCATGCGGAACGGGTAGAGCCCGGCTTGCGGGACGACGAACTCGAAGGTCTCGTCGGCGGGACCGCCGTTGTGGAAGGCCAGCGGGGTCGTGCTGGCGACGGGCGCGACTGCCGAGGCGACCTTGTAACCGTCGTCGGTGCGCGCTCCGAAGCGGTGCACTCCGGCGGGCAATTCGAGCCAGGTCACGATCTCCACCGCGAAATCGAGATCGCCGTTGCCCGTCACATCGGGATCGATGCCGGGGACCATGACGTCACCCTCGAAATATCCGTCCACGGCGCCGGCGCGCTTGTTGAAATTAATCGTCGGCGCGTTGGTGCTGACGTCCACGGCGCGCGGGATGGAGGAACCGGTTCCGAGCTGGTTCTCGGCGCGATCCAGACTGTTTTCGAGCGGACCGCCATCGGCCGGGGCCTGGACGACCCGAAGCTTGAAGCCGCGGGTCTTGCCGGTCCCGGCGACGCGCGAGGCGGGGTCGAGGGACGCGTAGCTGAGGACAAACTGCCACGAACTGGTGATGTCCTGCCCGTCGCTGTCCTTGAAGCTCACCGTGACGCTGTTGTTGGACCCGGACGCCGGCAGGGGCGAAATCGGGTAGGAGACAGTGGCTCCGTCGGCGGTCGCGGTCACCTTGGCGGCGACCTCGGCCCCGTTGAACGTCACCTTGAGGGTGGACAGGTTCACGGTCGTATCGCGGTTCTGGATCGTCACCTCCACGGAGGGGGTGACCGATTCCACGGTGGCGCCGGGCGCGGGCGAGGAGGCGGCGATGGTGGCCCGCTGCGGGCCGGTGTCGGCCACGGGGAGGAAGACCAGGTAGTTGAGGTAGCGATTCCCCGAGTCCGTATCCGCCGTCACGGTGCGCAACCGCAGCGTGGTGCGACCGGAGAGGCGAACGGTCACGGGTTTTCCCGCGCCGTCGGAGAGGGGCACGTTTCGATGAGTGAAACCGGAGGTGCGCCCCGGGAAGGTGCCGAGGGAACGGACCGTCTGGTCGGGCTCGCTCGGGCTGCTCGTGACCTGCTCGAGGACGCTGTCGGCCTGGGCCAGGTTCACCACGGATTCCCGGAGGTAGATCTGGTACGTGCCGGCGGTGAAATCGCGCGTGTAGTTCATCCATTCGCCCGCGGCCAGATCGCCGACGTCGTAGTCGAAGATCCCCGCGTCGTTGTCGTACGCCGCCCGGCGACGATCCAGGGTGTGCGCCATGCGCACCGGGTCCATCGTTCGGTACATCGAATCCTGCGTTCGGGGGGCGGTGCGGGTGTCGCTGAAGTCCACGCCGGAGGTGCCCATGCGATCAGTGTAGGAGTTGTCCGCGGCGCCGCCGAACTCGGCGGTGCGCACCGGCGTGTTGAAATATCCGCCGGATTCGAAGTTGTAATCCTCCACCTCGACGACCCGGGTCGTGGCCGAGAAGGTGTCGAAGAACACGGTCGCCGTGCGCTCGATGCCGCCCGCGTCGCGGATGCGGATCTCGCCCGAGTAATCGCTGTTCGCCACGAAGCCTCCCAGCGTCGCCGTGCGCGCGGT
Source organism: uncultured Verrucomicrobiota bacterium (assembly GCA_964608505.1). GTDB lineage: Bacteria > Verrucomicrobiota > Verrucomicrobiia > Limisphaerales > CAIMTB01 > CAIMTB01. The sequence continues at coordinate 12,168 of CAZSOV010000036.1, read as the reverse complement.
CGGCGTGCCGCCGAGGGTCAGCCCGTTGGCCGTCGTGTAGGTGGTTCCGTTGAGCACCACGCTGATGCCCGAATCCGGCAGGGCGGCGTCGTCGCCCACCGAGAACGTGAGCTGGGTCGAAGCCGGCAGGAAACTGCCGCCGGGCGCCGGGGCGATCCCGGAAACGACGGGGGGCGCGTTCGCGGCGGCGGGCGGCGCGGCCACGACCAGGTTGTCGAGCACCACTTGATACCCCTCCGGGGAGGTGCCGCCATCGGCGTACAAGTACAACACGACGTTGCCCGAGGTGATGAACGGCGCCGCGGGCGAATCCGTGCCGTCGGACAGCACGTCGGCCGCGGCGGTATCGACGAAGGTTTTGTCGAACAGGACCTTGTCGGCGTCCTCCTTGTCGAGGATGCGTCCGCGGATGATCACGTTGCCGCCCGCGACGGTGAGCGTGAGGGTCAGGCGGACGTTGGTGTTCTTGATCGGGGGAATGGCATTCTCGTTGTAGAAATACTTGTTGATGCCCTTGGTGATCAGGACGTCGGATTCGGACTTGGCGATGCCGTAGCCGGCCAGGGTGTTCGGCCCCGTGGCGAGCGGGATCCAGGCGAGGACCACGAAGGAATCGGGCCCGCGACCGCTGACGAAATCGACGGAGAACTCATGCCGGGTGCCCTCGGCCAACTCGTACGTCGTCGTGGACTTCTTGCTGTTGACGAAGAACGACTGGCCGATGGCGGGGAGATCGAAGGTGAAGACGCCGTTCCCCTGCTCGCCACCCTTGAGCGGGAGTCCCGCGGGGTTGGAATCCTCCCACCCGGCCCGGGCGGAGGCATTGAAATCGTCCAGCACGGCGCTCTCGGTAACGAGCACCTCGGCGTTGTCGTAGACCACCTGATACCCGGCGGGGTCCTTGCCGCCGTCGGCGTAGAGGTAGAGCACGAAGTTGCCCGGCAGATTGACGAAGGGCGCGGCGGGGCTGTCCTCGCCGTCCGACATCACATCCGCCGCCGTCGTATCGACGTAGGACCTTTCCCACAGGACGCGGTTTCCGTCGTCCTTGTCGAGCACCTGGCCGGTGACGTGCACGGCACCGCCGCGGACGGCGAGATTCAGGACGAGGGTGACGTTGGCGTTCTTGACCGGCGGATTGACGTTCTCGTTGTAGAAATACTTGTTGATCCCCTTGGTGATCAGGATGTCGGACTCCGATTTGGCGATGCCATAGCCGCCCAGGGTGTTCGGTCCCGTGGCTTGGGGGATGAACCCCATCACGGCGAACGAATCGACCCCCAGCCCGCTCACCATGTCGACCCGACACTCGAGAGTTCTGCCTTCCCGGAGCTCGAAGGTCTCGGACGTCTTGGTGCTCGAGACGAAGAAGGGTTGCCCGACCGGGGGCAGATTGAACGTGAATCTGCCGTTGGCCTGCTCGCCGCCCTTCAGCGGCAGCCCGCCGGGATTGGTGTCCTCCCATCCCGCACGCGCCGCGGCATCGAAGTTGTCCAACACCCGGGCACCGCTGGTGACGGCGGCGGCCAGGAACAAGGCGAGTAATCCCCCCCGGGTACTGCGACGAAATAACGATAGCCCGTTCATGTTTCGTAGTGGTTTCCGAACCCTTGGTCGCCGGAAAGGCCGCATGGGGTCAATCCAATTCCCGGCACGCTCCGCCACGGCGGCTCGCTCCCGACTCCGGTCCGTCCGGGGAGGCGCGATCCGCGAGGGCCGGGTCCGAATTAGAGTCGGAGCCGCCATGGCCGACGCCGTCCGCCCCGACCACCGCCACCCCCGACTCGGGGAGGCGACGTCTAACGGGTATCGCGCAATTCGGCGGGATCGAACGGCGGAAGCTCCGCCGACCTGCCTTGTTCCTTGGTTTCCAACGTCTTGAGAATCTTGCCCTTGATCAGCCCGTAGTTGGCGTTGGTGACCAGGTTCAATTCCGTCCGCGCCTCGTCGAACCGCCCGGCCTGGACCAGGATGCGACCCAAATGGACCCGCACGCCTTCGCGCTCCAGGTCATCCGAAGCGAGGCCCAGGGCCGTGCGCCAGGCCGCCAGAGCGTCGGTGTGCCGCGGCGGCTTGATCAGGTAATAGGTCTGTGCCAGGTCCGTCGCGATCAGGAAGCTCTCGGGTTCGAGCTCCAGCGCCTTGCGATAAAGTTCCAACGATTTGTCGAACACCTGCTGCTCGTTGGTCAGCCCGTAGTGCTCCCGCACGTCCTTGCGGAACAGGAACACGCACGTCGCGAAATTCTGATAGTACAGCGCCTCCTTGGGCGCCAGCTCGATGGCCCTCTCGTACCGCAGGAACGCATTGGTGACGGGACCCGAATGCGCGTAAACCCCCGCCAGGTTGTTGTGCACCGCGGGATTCGTCGGGTCGAGTTCCAGCGCCTTCTCCCATTGCTCGCGGGCCGGTCCCTCCTGCCCGGTATCGTTCAGGAAGCTGCCGAATGCGATCCGGGCGCGAACGTAGTTGGGGTAGGCCGCGAGGAAGGTCCGGTATTCCCGTTCCACCTCCGCGAAACGGTCCAGAATTCGCTTCCGCAACGCCGCCTCGTCCTCCGTCCCGCCCTTGTCATCGGCCTCGCGAATCCACTTGTCCACCGCCTCCTGGGCGTCGTCGTCCGCCTTCAGCAACCGCTGGTACGGGCCCTCGAGCGGGTCGATGGGCAGCGGCGCGCTCACCGCGAACTCCAGGGCGGGCGGCGCCACCGGGCCCGACGCACCGGCCAGGGCGTTGGTGACCAGCGCCGTCGACATCCATAACGATACGAAATCCGCCATGCTCCCGGCACCCTACCCGCCAGCCCGCCCGGGAACCATGCCGAATCCTGCGCCCGCGCGGCTTGGGGATCCCCCGCGATTGTTATCAGCCGGGAGTTTTAAAACCGTCAAGCTGGGGACTTTTGGACTCGTCCCGGCGCACACACGATGCGCCGGGATCGGTCCAGCGAGCACCAGCCAGCCACCCTTTAATAATGTGTCTGTCTTTTTTGTAAGCAGGTTCCTTGGATGATGCGCCGGGATTTATAAACGGGGATTCATCGTTGCCGAGCGCGCGATCCGGGTGCCGACCCCTCCCCCGCCCGCGCGCCCTGAGCCTCCGCCATGATGATGAGCCGGGATTTATAAACGGGTTCACGGTTCACGACGCAATCGCTGCCGGAGCGGCGCCGCCGCAACAAATCCGTCGCGCACCCCGTGCGGGGATTCGTCCGGGCTTTCGATTGGGGATTTTCTCATGTCGCTGCTATCGTGACCCTCGCGCCGCGCCCCCTCCGGGACGTTCGGCACGCCATTCATGACTCCGCATCCCCGCCCCGAACTCCTGGCCCCCGCCGGCGACTGGGACTGCGCCCGCGCCGCCGTCGAGAACGGTGCCGACGCCATCTATTTCGGGCTCTCGCGATTCAATGCCCGACTCCGCGCCCACAACTTCACCGAGGCGGACCTGCCCGAACTGATGGCGTGGCTGCACCGGCGGGGCGTCCGCGGCTACGTGACCTTCAACACCCTCGTTTTCACCCACGAACTGCCCGAAGCCGCCGATTACCTCCGCCAGATCATCGCCGCAGGCGTGGACGCCGCCATCGTGCAGGACGTGGGGATCTGCCGGCTGATTCGCCGTCTCTCGCCCGACTTCCCGATTCACGGATCGACCCAGATGACGGTCACCAGCGCGTCGGGGGTGGAGTTTGCCCGCGACCTCGGCTGCAACCTGGTGGTGCTGGCGCGCGAGAACACCATTCCCGAAATCGACCGGATCCGGATCAGCCTGGAGGAACGCGGTCAGGCCCTGCCCCTCGAGGTCTTCGTGCATGGCGCCCTGTGCGTCGCCTACTCCGGACAATGCCTCACCAGCGAAGCCCTCGGCGGACGTTCCGCGAACCGGGGCGAATGTGCCCAGGCCTGCCGCCTGCCCTACGACCTGCTGGCGGACGGCCAGAAGGTCGATCTCGGGGACCGCCGCTACCTCCTCAGTCCCCAGGACCTCGCCGGCTTGGACGTCCTTCCCGATCTCGTCCGGGCCGGCGTCGCCTCGCTGAAGATCGAAGGCCGGCTCAAGAACCCCGAGTACGTCGCCAGCATCACCCGGGTCTATCGCGCGGCCCTGGACCGTCTGCTCGGGGAGGCCGCACCCAGCCACCCGGCCCTTCCCCCGGGAGCACATCCGCCCAAGCCCGGGGAGCCCGACGGGCGTTACGCCATGGAAATGGCCTTCAGCCGTGGCCTCCACACGGGCTGGCTTGCCGGCATCGACAACCAGCGACTCGTGCACGCCCGGTTCGGAAAAAAGCGCGGCGTCTTTCTCGGAACGGTCACGCGGGTCGGGCACGATCGCGTTTGGTTCCGTCCGGAGGCCCCGGTGAAGGCCGGCGATGGGGTGGTCTTCGATGCCGGGCGTCCCGAGGCCCCGGAGGAAGGCGGGCGGATCTTCGAACTGCACCCCGGACGACGCCCCGGCGACGACCTGGCCGTCACGTTTCTTCGTGGTGCCGTGGATTTCGCCCGCATCGAACCCGGGCAGCGCCTCTGGAAGACGGGCGATCCCGAACTCGAACGCGCCTTGCGCCAGACCTTCGAAGGCAACCTCCCCCGCTTCCAGCGCCCTCTCCATCTCGAAGTCCACGGACGTACCGGCACCCCGCTCGGCCTCGTGGCCCGGGACGACCAGGGCCACGAGGTCAGGGTGGAGTCGACCGCCCCGCTCGCGCCCGCCGCGGTCCATGCCCTCGACGAACCTCGGCTCCGGGATCAACTGGGTCGCCTCGGGGGCACCCCGTTCGAGCTCGGATCGCTGCGCAACTCCCTCGAAGGCAGCCTCCACCTGCCGCTCAGCGAACTCAACCGCCTCCGCCGCGAGGCCGTGGCGCGCCTCGACGAACTCCGCGCCCAACCCCGCCGCTGGCAACTGTCCTCCATCCCCGTCGCGGACGCGATTCGCGTCGAACCGGGTCCTTCCCCCGAGCGTTCCCCCGCCGCGGGCGGGCCCCCGGAGCTCGTCGTTCTGGTCCGTTCCATGGCCCAACTCGACGCCGTCCTGGGGTGTCCCGTCCGCGCGATCTACTGCGAATTCGAGGATCCCAAGCGCTACCGCGACGCCGTTCGGAAGGTCCGGGAGTGCCGCGGGCCGGATCGTCCGACGCCCGAGGTCTGGGTCGCCCCACCCCGCATCTTCAAACCGGGGGAGGACTGGACCCTGGACCTGGTCCAATCCGCGAACCCCGACGGGTTCCTGGTGCGCAACCCGGAGCACCTGCGACGGTTCGCGGACGCGCGACGCCTGGGGGATTTCAGCCTGAACGTCGCGAACCCCCTGACCGCGGAACACTACCTGCGCCGGGGCGGCCTCGAACGCGTCGTCGTGAGCTACGACCTCAACGCCGATCAGGTGGAAGCCCTGCTGCGCGCCGCGCCACCCGAGTGGTTCGAGATCACCCTCCACCAGCACATGCCCATGTTTCACATGGAGCACTGCGTCTTCTGCGCGTTCCTGTCCAAAGGCAAGGACTTCCGGGATTGCGGGCGCCCCTGCGACCGGCACGAAGTCCGCCTGCGCGACCGCGTCGGGGTCGCCCACCCCGTCAAGGCCGACGCCGGCTGTCGCAATACCGTCTTCCACGCGAAAGCCCAGACGGGGGCCGATCACGCCACCCGCTTCGTCGCCGCCGGCGCCCGGCGGTTCCGACTCGAGTTTCTTGACGAATCGCCGGAGGAACTTCCGCGTCTGATCGGGCAATACCGCCGGCTGCTCGCGGGCGAAATCTCGGGGGACTCGCTCTGGCGGGAATTCAAGCTCCTCAACCAGCTCGGCGTGACCCGCGGCCAACTCGGCAAGGCTTCCGGGTCGGATCTCGGCGTGGATCGCTGGACCGACGGCCAGGCTTATGCCGACGCATGGTGACCCCAGCCCCGGTCGAACCCGCCGGGTCGGCCTGACCGCCTGGGTCGGGTTGGCCCTGGGCCTGCTGCCGTGGCTCCCGGGCCCCTCCCTCCGCGCCAACGACCTGCCCGCCCACCGATTCCCGAATTCCCTGACCGGCAGCGAACTGACGTACCGCTACCTCCTCCCCACGAATCTCCCGCCCGGCAGTCCCGACCGGCATCCGGTCGTCTTCTGGCTGCCCGACCGGGATGATCCACCGGACGCGCCCGGACTCCACCCGGCTCTGGTCCTGGCGGCGATCCGGAATGGCATTCTCCCTCCCCTCATCGTGGTCTACCCCGGTCAGGGCGCGGCGTCCTGGTTCCAGGACTCCGCCGATGGCCGGATCGGCGACGAAACGTTTTTTCTGCGCGACCTCCTGCCCCACGTCGACCGACATCTCCCCACCCGGCCCGAACAGGATCGGCGGTTTCTGATGGGCCGGGGCTCCGGTGGTTTCGCGGCGCTGAGGCTGGCCCTCCGACATCCCCGGCGCTTCGCCGCGGCGAGCGCCCTCGAGGCCACCCTGCCCACCCCCTCCGAGATCGCCACCGATCCCCGGTTCCAGCACCTTTTTCAGTCCGTCTACCGGGCCGATCCCGCCCGGGCCACCACCAACCATCCCGCGGCGTGGCCCCGATTCCTTCGGGAATCGGATCGGGCCGAAACCGGGTTTCAACTGGTCTCCTCGCGCGCCGCCGGCGCCCCCGAACCGCGCGGCACGCGTCAGGTCATCGAGGCCTTCCGTTCCGCCCGGGTACCCCTCGACCTCGTGTCCCGCGCCGCCCCGGACGACGCGGCCCTTGCCGGCCTGGAGTTTCTGGTTTCCTGGTCCGCCGCCGCCCGGGCCCTGGATCGCGACGGGCCCTGGGTCAATCCGCCCACGAATCGTCCGCCCCGCCTTACTCATCACCTCGTCTTCAGCCCCACCCTGCGCCGCCCGGTCGGCTACTGCCTGTGGCTCCCGCCGGAGGTCAGCCCGGCGCCCCCCGCGCCCACGTCCGCGGCGACCCTGCCGGTCCTTTATCACCTCGGGGGCCGGGGGGAAACCGAAGCGGACTTTCTCGAAACCACCGCCTACCTGTCCGCCGCGCTGCGCCTCGGAGAATTCCCGCGTGCCGCCTGGGTCTGGCTCTACGGCGGCCGCTCCAGCTGGTACACCGACGCCGCCGATGCCCGGGTCCCGTCCGAACAGGTCCTGCTGCGCGAGGTGATTCCCCGGCTCGAAGCCCGGTGGAACCTCGGCGGGGCGCGGGAACGCCGGGCCCTCGACGGCTGGGGCATGGGTGCCTACGGGGCTCTCGCCCTGGCCACCCGCCATCCGGATTTCGCCCGGGCCGTCCTGCTGCACAACCCGGATCTCCCCGACGCCACCTCCTTTCCCCTCCGCCACCCGGACGCCTGGATCGCCACCTTTCATTCGGACCCGGCCTATCACGACCGGGTCAGCCCCTGGACACGCCTCGGGCCCGCCGCGGCGCCCGCGGACCCCCGCGTCCGCATCCGCCTGGCCGTCGGCGCCCGCGCCCCCCGGCTTCCCGACGCCCGGCGCCTCCGCGACCGCCTCCAATCGCTCGGCTGGCCCCATGACTACGAGGAAGTGCCCGACCGCGGCGCCGGCGGGCCTGCCCTTTACCCTGCCACCGCCCTGCGGGACCTCCGTTTTCTGCTTCTCCCGACCCCGGAACTTGCGCCGGGAAGTCCACATTTCGGGAAATGACTGTTGACGCGCCCCCTTCCCCTGATAGCCTCCGCCTCCCTTTTTTAGGTCAGGGACACATGAAAACCTTTCTGCCGAAGCAGAGTATCGCACTGGAGCAACGACGCTGGCACGTAATCGACGCCGAAGGCGCCGTGCTCGGGCGGCTCGCCGTTCAAGTCGCGGACATCCTCCGGGGCAAAAACAAGCCCGCGTACACCCCACACATGGACACCGGCGATTTCGTCGTCGTCATCAACGCCGACAAGGTGCGCCTGACGGGGAACAAGGAAACGAACAAGCTCTACATGACGTACTCGGGCTGGAAAGGCGGCGAAAAGTACCGCTCCGTCGCCCAGATCCGCGCCAAGGACGCCACCGAGCTCATCCATCATGCGGTCAAGGGGATGATCCCCAAGAACCGCCTCGGGCGCCGGCTCCTGACCAAGCTCAAGGTGTACACCGGTGCCGAGCATCCGCACGTCGCCCAGCAACCCGCCGCGCTCGCCCCGGCCAACTAGCAAACCGTTCGCCCCGAATCCGAACCTGCCCCGTTTCCCAGCCATGATCGATTCCAAGACCAATGAGGTCGTCACGACCGGTCGCCGCAAGACGGCCACGGCCCGTGTTCGCATCGTCTCCGGTTCCGGCAAGTTCTCCGTGAACGGACGCGCCTTTGAAACCTACTTCCCCACCGACTCGCTGCGCATGATGGCCACCCGGCCCCTCGCCGCCACCGAGTCTGCCGGCAAGTACGACGTGCGCGTCAACGTCAACGGCGGCGGCCCCATCGGCCAGGCCGGTGCCGTGAGCCATGGCCTCGCCCGTGCCCTCCTCGAGCTGGATGCCAATTTCAAGGCCGCCCTCCGCGCCAATGGCCTCCTCACCCGCGATCCGCGTATGCGCGAACGCAAGAAGTACGGCCAGCCCGGCGCCCGCAAGCGGTTCCAGTTCAGCAAGCGCTGATCCTCGTCCCCCTTCGCACCCCGCCGGACCCACCGGCGGGGTTTTTCTTTTTCCCCACCCCGTTTTCTCCACACTCCCCCCGTCCTGTCGCGTTTCATGAGCACTCCCTCCCCGACCCCGATCCCTGTCGCCGTCATCGGTGCCTCCGGCTATTCCGGCGAGGAACTGGTCCGGCTTCTCCTCCACCATCCCCTCGTCCAGCTCGTCGCCGTCACGTCCCGGCAGTACGCCGGCCAGACGGTCGCCCAGATCTTCCCTAAATTCGCCAGCCACCCCGTCTCCCGGACCCTGAAGTTCACCGAACCCGATGCCGCCGCCCTAGCCCGCGTCGCCCGGGTCGTCTTCCTGGCCGTGCCCCATGGGGTCGCCGCCGAGTATGCCGTCCCCCTCCGGGCCGCCGGCTGCACCGTCATCGATCTCAGTGCCGATTTCCGCCTCCGCAATCCGGCGACCTACGCCGAATTCTACGGTCACGAACACCCCGCCCCCGCGCTCCTCGCCGAAGCGGTCTACGGCCTGCCCGAGTTCTACCGCGCCGAGATCCGCCGGGGCCGCCTCATCGCCTCGCCGGGCTGCTATCCCACCAGCATCCTGCTCCCGGTCCTGCCCCTGCTCCGCGCCCGCCTGATCAAGCCGACGGGCATCATCGCCAATTCCATGAGCGGCGTCAGCGGTGCCGGTCGCAAGGCCGAACTCGACTACCTCTTCTGCGAATGCAACGAAAGCGTCCGCGCCTACGGCATTCCCAAGCACCGGCACCTCTCCGAAATCGAGGAACAACTCTCCCTCGCCGCCGGGGAACCCATCGTCGTCCAGTTCATTCCCCATCTCATCCCCGTCAACCGCGGCATCCACACCACCCTCTACCTCGCCCCTTCCACGCCCTTCCGCTCCCCGTCCGAGGCCGCCGCCCTCGGCGAAAGGATCGCGGACGCCTACCGCGCGGCCTACGCCCACGAACCCTTCGTGCGCCTCCTCGAAGGCAAGGCGCTGCCTGACACCAAGAACGTCACCGGCACCAACGTCGTCGAGATCGCCTGGCGCCTCGACCCCCGTACCGGTCGCCTCATCGTCCTCAGTGCCGAGGATAACATCGTCAAGGGCGCCTCCGGCCAGGCCGTCCAAAGCCTCAACATCCTCTGCGACTTCCCCGAGACGTCCGGCCTGGTCTAGGCCGCCGGCCGCCCGAGATCCGCCCCATGACTCCTCGGCCCACCACCCTTGCCACCGCGGCCTCCCCCGCCCTTCCCTGGCCCTCCGGGGCTTCCTGACCCGCCCTCCGTGAAACGCGTCGCCGTCTACTGCGGTGCCAGCCTCGGACGTCCCCCCGCGTTCGCCGCCGCGGCCACCGCCCTCGGTGGGCTCCTGGCCCGACGCGGTCTCGGCCTCGTCTTCGGCGGCGGCGGCGTCGGGCTCATGGGGGTCCTGGCCAACGCCGCGCTCGCCGGCGGCACCGAGGTCATCGGGGTCCTGCCCCGGGCCCTGATGACCGCCGAACTCGCCCACCCCCACGTCGCGGACCTCCGCGTCGTCGAGTCCATGCACCACCGCAAGGCCCTCATGGCCGACCTCGCCGACGCCTTCATCGCCCTTCCCGGCGGATACGGAACCCTGGACGAGACGTTCGAAATCCTCACCTGGCTCCAGCTCGGCTTTCACTCCAAGCCCTTCGGCCTGCTCAACGTCGAGGGCTACTTCGATCATCTCCTGCATTTCCTCGACCGCGGCATCGCCGACGAACTGCTCCGCCGGGAACATCGCGCCGAAATCCTCGTCGAAACCGACCCCGCCCCGCTCCTCGACCGGCTCTCCGTTCACCGGCCCCGTCCCTGCTCCAAGTGGATCTCCGCCGCCGCCCCGACGCGTCCCTGACCTCACCCACCGCCCCACGATGCCTCCCCTCCCCAGCCGCCCCTCCGGACCTGCGTTTCCGCCCTCGCACGCACCCCGCGCCTTCACGCTGATCGAGCTCCTGGTGGTCATCGCGATCATCGCCATCCTCGCCTCGCTCCTCCTGCCCGCCCTTTCCAAGGCCAAAGGCCGCGCCCAGGGCGCCGTCTGCGCCGGCAACCTCAAGCAACTCCAACTCGGCTGGAGCATCTACGCCGACGATCACGAGGAACGCCTCGTCAACAACCACGGCGTCGGCGAAACCCGCGCTCTCCGCCAGACCTGGGCCAACCACGTCCTCGACTGGGGCGCCTCCGAGGACAACACCAACCGCGCCTACCTCTCCGACGGTCTCCTCGGCCCCTTCGTCGGTCGCGCCGCCGCCTTGTTCAAGTGCCCCACCGACCGCTCCCAATCCGAGGTCGGCCCCCGGATCCGCAGCTACGCCGTCAACTCCCTCGTCGGCAACCCGGGCGAACTCACCAATCGCTTCAACCCCGCTTTCCTCCAGGTCTTTCGCACCACCGACTTCGTCCGGCCCTCCCAGACGTTCGTCTTCCTCGAGGAACACCCGGACACCATCAACGACGGCTTCTTCATGAACCGCCTCGATGAAGGTGCCAACTGGGGCAATCTCCCCGCCTCCTACCACAATCACGCCGCCAACTTTTCCTTCGGCGACGGTCATGCCGAAACCCATCGCTGGATCGCCTCCACCACCATCGTGCCCCCGGTCAAGGGCGCCCTCCCCACCGGGACCCCCGCCGTGCCGCCCGTGGATTGGGATTGGCTCAAGGAACGCTCCGGGACACGACACAACTGAGCCGGAAATCCCTCCACCCACGACCCACGGCCCTCCCTCCGTCCGCCGCCCGTCCCGCCCTGCCCCTTTCGCTCCCGTGAAAACCAAACTCCAACCCGTCCCCAACTCCATCGTGGCCGCCCGGGGCTTCCGCACCGGCGGCGTCTTCTGCGACATCAAGCGCCTCGGTACCGGCAAGGGTTCCGAGAAGGGCCAGAAACGCGATCTGACGTTGATCGTCTCCGAGGCCCCCTGCTCCGTCGCCGGCCTCTTCACCACCAACCAGATCTGCGCCGCCCCGGTGAAGCTGTGCGTCGAACGCGTCGCGTCCGGCTCCGCCCAGGCCGTCGTCGTCAACTCCGGCAACGCCAACGCCTGCACCGGACGCCAGGGCCTCAAGGACGCCCGCGACATGACCGCGCTCGCCGCCCGACTCCTCGGCCTGCCCGCCGCCGCCGTCCTCGTCGGCTCCACCGGTCGCATCGGCGTCACCATGCCCATGGACCAGGTCCGCGCCGGCATCGCCGCCACCGTCCCCCTCCTGGGCAACACCGCCGATCATGCCGCCCACGCCGCCGAGGCCATCATGACCAGCGACACCCGGCCCAAGCAGATCGCCGTCGAGTTCAAGCTCGGCGGCCGGACCGTCCGCCTCGGCGGCATCTGCAAGGGCGCCGGGATGATCAGCCCCGGCATGTCCGCCACGGGCGCCCGGCCCCCGGCCTCCCCCAAGGGCCTGCACGCCACCATGCTCGCCTTCCTCACCACCGACGCCGCCATCGCTTCCCGCCATCTCCAGCCCATGCTCGAGCAGGCCGTCGCCCTCAGCTTCAACCGCATCACCGTCGACGGCGACATGAGCACCAACGACACCGTGCTCGTCCTCGCC
>CAZSOV010000035.1:0-38449 GCA_964608505.1 uncultured Verrucomicrobiota bacterium | reverse complement strand
GATCGCCATCATCGCCATCCTCGCGAGCCTGCTGCTCCCCGCGCTCGCCTCCGCGAAGGCCAAGGCCCGGGGCATCGCCTGCACCAACAATCTCAGGCAAATCGGCCTCGGACTCCGCCTCTGGGCCGATGACAACGGCGACAAGTACCCCTGGAAGGTCGCCCCCGCCCTCGGTGGCAGCCTCGGTTCGCCCGACTGGACGGACAATTTCCGGGTCTGTTCCAACCAATTGGGGACCCCCGTCATCCTGCGGTGTCCCACCGACAAACAGAAACGGGCCGGCACCAACTGGACGTTCACCTTCGGCGACGCCCATGTGAGTTACTTCGCCGGATACACCGCCGTCGACACCCGTCCCCGGACGGTCCTCATCGGCGACGCCAATGTCCTCGGTGGCGGCGGCGATCTCGACGCGACCTGGACGATCTTCATGGGCACCTCCATCGACGCCGCCTGGGACAAGCAGCAGCACAACCGGAACGGCTTCATCGCGATGACCGACGGTTCCGTCAAAAACACTAAGACCCCGGTGCTCCGCGAGCAGATCACCGCCGAACTCGTCGATGGTTCCACCAACGTCATCTTCTCCAAGCCCCGGGGGATCTTCTGAGCCCCGTTGGACCAGGACCACGCCCCGTTCGACCGATCCGACTTCCGTTGCACCCCGCATGAACACGCTTCGCCACGAGTTTCCCGACGCCGCCCGGAGGCCGTTGACCGATCCGGCGGAAACCCGCGCCCCCGGATCGCTTCGCCGTTCCGGGAGCGGGCGTCCGATTCCCGCCGGGATCGTCCGCCGCCTGTTCCCCCTGCTCCTCGGCCTGGTGCCGTCCGCGATGCTCGTCGCTTCTGCCGACACCGTGCTCGGCCCCTGGAAGCCGATCTTCAAGGGCATCGACCATGCCACCGGCACGAACACCCCGGCCAACGGCGGATTCACCAACGACCAGGTCATCCAGGCCATCCGCGTCGATCTCACCGATCCGGACGTGCGCCTCTTCACGACGCCGCGCATCGACAACTACATTGCCGGCTTTCGCGAGACCGGCGGCCTGACCGTCAGCGATTTCCTCCTGCGCCACCGCCTCCAGGTCGCCATCAACGTCAACACCTTCGATCCGACCCAGTACTATCTGCCTGCGGGCACGCCCATGGACGTCGGCGGATTGCTTGTCAGCGAAGGCACGGTCGTCTCCACCCAGGATTCGCCGAACCATCCCTCCGTCATCCGGTTCACCGCCGACAAGGACGCCTCCATCCTCCACACCAATTGGCCCGCCGCCTCCAACGACGGCATCCATACCGCCGCCGCCGCCGAGTATCCCCTCGTGATCCAGGGCGTGAACATCGGCCGCCGCTATCTCAACGACAACGACCGCGTGCACCGCACCCAGCCCCGCACCGCCTTCGGCCTTTCCCAGGATCGCAGGACCCTCTACCTCCTCACCATCGACGGACGCCAACCCGGGTTCAGCGAGGGCGCGCTCGACTGGGAAACCGGCGAATGGATGCTCCTGCTCGGCGCCTGGGATGCCGTCAACATGGACGGCGGCGGCTCCACGACCCTCGTCATGGAGTCCTCCACGGGCCAGGCCCTCGAACTCAATCATCCCTCCGCCGTCGCCGATTCCGGTCGCCAACGCACCATCGGCGCCCATTTCGGCATCTACGCCGCACCCGCCCGCGGCTTCATCAACGACGTCGTTGCCGCCCCCGACGACGTCACCGCCACCCTTGCCTGGACCACGACCGATCCGGCCACCTCCCAGGTCGCCTGGGGCACCAACACCCGGCTTGAATCCGTGACCGCCGAGACCTCCAGCCTCGCCACCCGCCACTCGGTCACCCTGTCCGGACTGACTCCCTCGACCACGTATTATTACAGCGTCCGCTCCCGCCACGGCGCCACCCTCGAGACCTCTCCCACCTACACCTTCATCACCACCAACTACGTCACGACCCGTCAGGTGTTCGACGTCACCCACGCTTGGCGGTTCTCCACCGCCAATCTCGACGGCGTGCCATGGACGACCCGCGAGTACGACGACACCGCCTGGTCCGGCCCCGGGGAGGGATTGCTCTGGATCGACGTGCGCCCCGCCGGCCCCAACGTGAACGTCCAACCCAAGGGCGCCGCCCTGCCACCCGATCCCGCCAATTCCGGGTACCCGTTCATCACCTACTATTTCCGCACCCATTTCACCGCCACCTCCGCCGGCCCCGGGTCCACGCTCCGCTTCTCGAGCTGGATCGACGACGGCGCCGTTCTCTACCTGAACGGACGCGAGATCCACCGCCTCAACATGGACGAGGCTCCCACCCCCATCGATAATCGCACGCTCGCCTCCGGATTCAGCCTCGGCGGCGACGCCACCGCCGCCACCGACTTCGAGGTCACGGGAGACGCCGCCGCCGCGCTGCTCCCCGGCGACAACGTCCTCGCCGTGGAAGTCCACAATTACAACGCCCTCAGCCCCGACACCACATTCGGGCTGGCCCTCGTACTCACCGAACCGTTGATCCTCCGGCCCATCCTCGAGGTCTCCCGGGCCAACGGACTCCTGTCCCTCGGATGGGCCCGCCCGGGCTTCGTCCTCCAGCAGGCGCCCGCCCCGACCGGTCCCTGGAGCACCGTCCCCGGCATCACCACCCCCCCCTACACCCTTCCGCCCGAGCAACCCGCCGCCTTCTACCGCCTCCAAAGGCCATAGGCCATTGGGTCCGGGTCGGGCATTGGGAGAGGACTCCGGCGATGCCGTGCGGTCCGCGCCCCACCTCGAACGGCGCACTGCCCCTATCACAGCGGAAGGCGGTCGCACCGGGAGGCCGAGGGAGGCGGACTGCCGGGGCGCCGCGGAGCGAGGTGGGGCTTGCGACTGCCGAGTCGCGAGCCTCGCGCCGCACGCGGACCGACTTTGTGAACCGGGCGCCCCGGCGGTCGCCGGCCCCACAACGCGGTTCCCCACCTGACTTTGGCAATCGTACTGCCCCCGACCCGGCGTTGTTCCGCCTCATGGCCTGCGCCGATCCGGCGGCCCGTCAGCGTTCGACCGTGCCGTCCCGCAACCGGAACCAGCGGTGCGCTCCCCATCCCTCGGTATCGAGTTCCCAGGCGCTGCCACCCTCGGGGTCAATCACCGGTTCCACCGCAATCGGCCCCCACTGAAGGCCATCGACGGACGACTCCAACCGGGGCCGCGCAACGTGGACGCCGGAGTAAGAGAGCCGCACGCGTCCGCCGGACATCGGCATCACCCGCAGAACCGGAGCGCCGGAACCGTCGTCGCCGACGGGAGGCGCCGCGGATTCGGCCAGGTCGGATTCGGACCCGGAAGGCGCGGACACGGAATGAGCCCTCCGCAAGGCACGGGAGCCCTCGGAGGAGGCGATCACCGCGAGTCCGGGCGCGGCACCTCCGCCTCCACCTCCGCCCCCGGCACCCGGTGTCGGGCGAATCAGGCGGAGGGCGGTGGTGGGATCGGTGACGTTTCCGCGCGCCAACAACTGATCGGTCGCGTTGACCAACCGGTCGCGGTTGATGTCGTACAGATTGTCCTTCGTCGCCGGCTGGAACGAACCGCGGACGTTGGCGCGAATCCGGGACTCGTCGGAGCCGTCCACGACGGCATCGATGCCCGCCTGGTTGCCGGTCTCGCCGACGGCGTTGCCGAAGTAGAAAACGTCCTCCATTGCCAACCCGGTCACCAGCGTGGCGCGGACGCGGACCTCGAGCCAGGTCCGGCGGGCAGCATCATTTCCCCAGATCAACACCACCCGGTCGCTGCCACCCGTCCCGGCGCCCGGCAGGACCGAGATCGACGCGGGCAACGGCCCGGGGTTCCAGGTCGCGGTGGCGTCCGTGTTGCCGACGCGAAATTCGAAGTCGTCCGCGGTCGGGGTTCCAAGCAGGCCTTCGATATCGACCATGATCCCGTTGATTCCGCGCGAGTAACTCGTGTAGTTGGCGAAGACGGCCTGCTGATCGGGCAGGAGGGCCACCTTGTCCGGCGCCACCGCCAGCTGATCCCCTTCGGCGTCCCAGGCGGAACGGTCGTAGAAGACCAGGCGCTCCACGACGCGATGCGGCCCCTCGTGCGCGGCACCCGACAAGGCACTCCAACCGTACCGCGCCTCCCACCCCCCCGTCGTCGAGACCGTCCGCCCCGCCAACGCGGGATAGCCGAGTTGCCGGAGGCCCGCCCACGCGGAGCCGCCCACGAAGGAGTCCGCCATGGCCAGCGGCGCAGCGGCCACCAGCAGCCAACCCCCGACCATGAGGCGAGGCGACATCATGGCAAACCGGCTTTGGGCGTTCCGCCGTCGCGGGCACCCTCGCCCGAGTCAGGGATGCCGTTGGTCAGGAACGTTTGTTCCACGACCCGACCTTCCTCGAACACCACGCGTGCCATCGGACGACCCTGGACATCCCAGGACTCGGCCAGCCCGTGGGGCTGACCGGTTCGATAAATGGAGCGCTCGGCGAGCACGCCGTTGGTGTGATACTGCTCTGCCGGGCCATGGAGTTTTCCGGCCACGATCTGCTCGGTCGACCGCAGGGTGCCATCCTCGTAAAAGCGCCGACGCGTGCCCTCCGAGACACCGGACACGAATTGCTCCTCGATCTGCGCCCGACCCGACGCGAAATACCCCGTCACGCCCCCGTGGATCTGGCCGTCGCGGAGACTGGCCATCGCCTTGACGGCCCCATCGGGGTAATTCTCGCGCAACTGCCCCGTGAAGGGCGTCGCGGCCCCCTTGGCCCAAAGTCTTCCCTCCCGCTTTTCCAGCTCGCTCAACAAGGCCACCGGCGGCGGGGAAAGCTCCGACGTGGGCTTCGGACGATCGCAGCCGGAACCCAGCCCGCCCGCCGCGAGGAGCAGGATCACGCCCAGGAGCGCCAGGGTTTTCGGCATATCGCGATCCGGATCCGCGGGCCGGAGGCTACTCCACCTGCAACCCGAAAAACTCCGTGCCCGCCCCCTCGTCCAGGGCCACGACACGCACCACCCGCGTGTCCACGGCGCGATAGACGGTCAGGGTCTCCTCCTGCCCCACGACCAGGAACCTCCGGGATGTCCACTGTTTCAGATCCGGCGAGGAACGAATCGCGTAGGTCCGACCCCGGATGGCGAGAAACTCCATGACCGGCCCCTCGGGACGCTTTTCCACGATATCCAGGCGGAAACCATCCGCGGGATCATAGGCGTAGCTGCCGGCGAGGTATTCGTCGAGATTGCTCAAGCCATCCCCGTCGGCGTCCTCGCCGGCCTTCACGTCCCCGATCCCGGCAAGCCCGAGCACGGTGGCCAGATGGCGTTCCCAAGCGTCGGGGATACCGTCGCCGTCCGTGTCCTCGCCCAAGGTCAGATCGAGTCGGGTCCGTTCGCCGGGCTTCCCCAACTGCTTCAGGTCGCCCCGCATCTCGATGGGCAGGTAGACCGTGTTCCCGACCATGACCTTGAGCCGAAACGAGGTCGTCGGACGCATCGCCGTGGGATGGTAGGGCGCGTCGAACAGGCCCGTGTCCATCGGCACGCGAATCACGAAGTTCGCCCCCGAGATCGCGACCCAGCCAACGGAAGTCTGCATCGGGCGCCCATTGGCGGGTTCCAGCATGATCCGCACCTCCGACCCTTCGAGCGGTTGTCCGAATTCGTTCCGGGCAACGCCGTAGAGCGTGTGGTAGGGAGCCGGCGGAAAGGCCGCGGCCTCGGGCCCCCCGGCGCACAACCCGAGCAGCGCCCCCAGGAGCACCGCCCCGAAGCCGAGCCCGAAACCAAACCCGGCCCGTGATCCGCGGCGGTCCTCCGCGCCCATGGGGAGGCCGCGCTCCGTGTCCTTCCCCGCCGACGTGCTAGTTGCCCGCATAGGAGTAAGTCTTGAAGTGAATCTTGATGTCCCGAACCGTCTGCATGAGCCGGTTCAAGCCTTCCTCGGGATCGTTCAGGAGCCGATTGCCGGGAATCACGACCTTCCAGCGGGAATTCCAGACCGAACGCCCGACCAACCGGTTGATCGTGGCGTACTCCTGCAATCCCCCGTTGAAGTTGGAGAACTCGTCCGCGCTCGCGACCGGGCGGAACGACGGATGCTTGCGCACCGCGAACAGCGGCTCGGTCAGGGACTGCGCCGACGTCCACAGCGGCTTCGTCGAGAAGCCCGACGCCCCGATGTTGAACGGCAGCGGAATCGCCACGTCCTCCACGTTCCACGTGCGGATCCGACTCGTGTCCCCCAGCGGCGGACTGCGCATGGTGTCGACGCCCACCGGGATCAGGTACACGGCGGGATTTGCCGAGAGCCCCTTCGGGTTCAGGTACTGCGTCAGCGATCCGCCGGGCGACTGGCCGCCGGCCGCCCCCACCAACCCCGTGACCGTGTCGCTGCCGTCCATCCCGATGTAACCGTCCAAGGCCACCCCGACGCTGATGAGCTTGGTGGCGAAGAAACTCTGGTCGAAAGCGTGGTCGCCCGCGGCGAGGCGCTGCCCGAACAGGTTCAGGCCCGGTTCGATGACCGTCGAGAACTCGAGCACGATGCCCGGGACCGGACGTCCGTCGCCCGGATCGATCCCCAGGCAATGCCGGCGGACATCCGCGTCGTCCAACAGATTGGCGCGTCGCCCGGCTTGCAGGGCGTCCACCCAGGCGGTGTCCTCCTCCTCGTTGGGCGGAATGCGCAGATGCTCCATCCGGAGCGACGCCGTCGTGCCCATCAGATGCGGGTTGTTCAGTCCGAGTCGTCCCCACAGCACGTCGAAGTCAGCCCGCATTTCGGCCAGCACGCTGGACAGCCCCGGATCGCCGGTGTTGCTGCCCGCATACTGCGGCGTGCCGTCCCGCATCACCCCCAGCGCGCGGGCCGAGACGATGCGGTTGAGGAATTTCTTCCCGGCGGCGGTGCCCAGCAGCCCGGTCTCGTAGTCGTAGGCCTTGGCGGCCAGGTAGGCATACTTCGAGGCCAGATCCTGGAGCGTCTTGTAGCGCTCCAGCTTCTCGTTCCGGAAGATCCGGAACGCCGCGTCGCGCGTCCGGAAGCCCTGCACGATGGCCGCCGCCCGGCGCCGGAAAATCTCGCGCTCGGCCTGGACGCGGTCGCCCTTGGCCACGACGGAACGGTAGTTCTCGTAGGCGGAGGTCAGCTTCTGCAACTGGCCATAGATCGTGTACAGGCTGAGCTGGATGTCGCCCAGCTTCATGTCCATCGGGAACACCGCCTCGCGCAACTCCTGCTCCCACTCGATGGGCGCGATGCGGTTGAATTCCTGCGTTTCCTTGGCGGTCTCGACCGAGTTCTCGAAGGCCTGGAAGGTCGATTTTGCCACCTGCTTCACGACGTCCATGGCGCCCTTGGTCGCCGCCTGCCCCAGGGTGATGGTGGCCCGGAACGCCGAGAGCATGTCGCCGCCGACGGCGAGGCCGCCGATGGTCACCTTGGGCACCGCCTCCTTCGCGGCCTCCTGCCCGGAGGTCGACAATTCCTTGGCCAGTTCCACCGCCTCGATGGTCGTTTCCGTCGCGAACTTGGTCCAGCGCAGCACCTCCTGCGCGATCAGCAGCGATTGCTTGATGGCGCGCACGTCATTATGGGCCGTCATCTTGTTCTCGAAGACGTCCATCATCCGGTCCAACTCGTACTTCAGCGCGTCGTGCCGCTTGAGCGCCTCGTACACCTCGTTGTGCGCGGTGATGATCTCCGAAATCGCGCCCTGAATCTCCCCGGGGCTGGCCCGTCGTCCGGTCCAGGTCGTCGGCTTCTTCAGGAATCCGTGCCCGTCGAGGTTGAACTCGATGTACTGGATCGGCGTTCGCTCGTCCTTGGAGATGGCGTCGGCATCGCCCGGCGGGTAGACGCCCTTCTCGATCCAGTTGAAGTTCGTCTTGCTGAGGTCCTTCCAGCCCGTCTCGTACTGCTGGATGTCGATGCGCTGCGTCATCGGCAGGTCCGGACTCGGATGCGTGGCGTTCTCGAGGTCCTGCCGCACGGTGTCCACGTACATGTAGTGGAAGAAGTCCGGTCCGTCGTACCCGGTGGCATACGTCTTGCCCGGGCCGATGTCGTCCGTATACGGCGTCCCGTAGAGCTCGATCAGGGAGTGCTTGTAGGCGAGCTCCTGGTTCGCGACCTCGGTCTGGAAGTCCGCCAGCGAATCCTGCTCGGAACGCATCATCTGCGTCACGTCCTTGGCGTCGTCGAAGGCCGCCGAGGCATTCTGCAAGGCCATCAGCGAACGCTTGTAGACCTGCTCGAAATGCGTGAAACCGTCCTCGAAGTACTCGATGGAGGTCACGATCGGGTTGATGTCCACGACCATGGAATCCTCCGGCAGCCCCAGGGGATTCAGGCCGCCCTCGGCGTTGTCCACGGTGATCTGCAGCGACTCGAGCGTGGCCGGCAGCTCCGCCAGCTCCGGCACGGTCATGCGGTCGATCTTCTGGATGCCCTCGTGCGACGGATCCGGATCGACCTCGGGGAGCATCGCGTTACCGACGACCCAGTTCACCAGCGTTCCCTGCGCCACGCGCGAGGACCAGTGATCCACGCCCCACCGGCGGCTGACGCCCGTCGCGGCATTGCCCCGGCTGGCGCCGAACGCCTCGTCCCATTCGGTGCCCGCATCCGACCCGCTGCGCGGCTCGTAGTCGCGGCGCCAGGTCAGGTCGACGACCTGCTTGCCGGTGCGGGCCACGGCGGCGGCGGCGGCGGCGAATTTCCGCTCGTCCGAGTAGTCCACCTGGACGGGTTTGCCGAGGATGTTCACGGCCTCGGTGCGGGGCACCCAGGTGAAGTCCTTCGACATCAGGAGCCGGTAATAGCCCTTGAGGGCGGTCAGGTAGTGCCCGTAGGCATCGCCGTGGCCCTGGGGGAACATCTTCCGCGCGTCGTCGGCGTCGATGGTGCCGTCGACGCCGCGGTCGTTGTCCTCCTGGATGTTGTAATTGAGGGCATAGATCACCTCGCCGGAATCGATGCCGCGGGTGTAGTTCCAGAACAGCCGGTTGTACACCGGCGGGGTGCGCGTCCCGGGCTGCATGAAGTCGTCCCGCCCGCGGAGCAGCGCGAGTTCCTCGTCGGCGAGGGTCGACATCTGCCCCTTGAAGGCAAAGAGGGCGGTGGCGACGTCGCCGTAGTTCCTGTCCTTGGTCCCGATGCCGATGGTCGGATTGGCGGCGTCGGCCCAGGCCTCGTTGCCGAGCATCATGTAGAGGTCGTTGATGTACCCGGCCGCCAGCAGCAGCGCGTCGTTGGCGGGTCCGTAGTTGATGCCGGCGTCGACGCTGAGCATCCGTCCGCGGTTCATCACCGTCTCGTAGATCTCGATCAGCCCGAAGTCGTTGATGCTCTCGAGCGAGAGCGCGACGTTGCCCTCCCAGCGGGGACCGGCCTGGGTGAGGATGCTGGCCGAGGTGTCCACCTGGTTCGCGAACAGATCCTTGACCCGTTGATTGAAGGGATTGATGCCGGCGAGGACCCGCTTGATCCAGCCCTCCGCCAGCGCGGGATCGGTCCACTTCGACCACCCGTCGATGGCCGCCCCATTGCCGTCGAACCGGGTCGAGTGTGAAGCGTTCCGCGAGCGATAGCGCACGATCAGATAGTTGTCGCTCAGGGCCTGGACGTCCGCGGATTCGCCCAACAGGACCCGGCGCAGATCGGGCCCGATGGTTTCGCGGGTGAGCCACTGAGACCCACCGGTGTTCGGATGGTCCAGCCAGCGGTTGGCTTCCACGCGCAACTGGAAGGGTTCCTCGGCTCCCGCATCGGAGGTGCTGCGGAACTCGACCACCAACTCGTGGGTTCCCGCCTTCACCAGGCTGGAATCCACGCGGTACAGGAGGTCCAGGGGTACGAACCCAAAGGGCGCCGGCACCGTCGCGGTGTCGTTCTCGCCGGGCCAGTTCCTCACCGCCACCACGGCCCCGCCGATCCAGACCCGGACCCCGAGGCGGGGCGCCAGGTCGAGGCTGATATGGAGGTCGTCCCATTCGTTGGCGGAACTCAGCGTGAACGAACCGCGCCATAGACTTTGCGGTCCGGTCGCGGAGGCGTCCTCCGTCACCAAACCGAGCACCTGCGCCGCGGGGGGCGCGGCAGCCGGATGCACGTGGAGCGTCGTGGGCCCCGTCTGCTGCACAAGGAAGGAACCGTCGTAGCCCGCCGGGACGAAACCCTGCAGGCGAACCCGGTCCCCGGGTAGGAACCGATGGGCGCCCACCGTCAATTCGAGAAGGCCGCTGAGGGCGTTGTACGAGGAGGCTGTCACCCGAAGTTGCTCCACCGAGGTCACCGCCGAACCGAGCACGGCCTCCCGCCAGCGGGGGTTCTCCGACGCGGGCAGGCTGCCGCGGGCCTCGCCCGATCGCAGCGTGACCAGTTCCTTCCAACCCGTGGTGGGAATCGACTCCCGAACCTTCTCGTAGACGGGCGGCGGGCTGCCATCCACGGGGGCCGCGATGCGCCAATCGTATTCGAACTGGTCCGTGGACCCCGCGAGATCCGCGGTGTGGAGCATCGTGAGCTTCTCCGCCAGCGGGTTGGCCGCCGCGATGGGCTTGACCTCGCCCCGATGGAGGGGCCCGCCGACCCGGATGATCTGGACGGACACGGGTTCGGCCTCGGGCGTGAAGGCCCGGCCATTGCCCATGATCAGGGACACGTACCCGCGACCGGCCTGGTCGGCGCTCAGCGCGTAGGAATCCACGGCGGTATCGGAGTGAGTCACCGACACCAACTGCTGGATCGTCCGGTTGACCGTCGTATCCACGATGTAGGTTCCGCGCTTGCCCAGGTCCTCCCGGAATGTCTCCACCTTCGCCGTCAGGCCGTCGATGGCCGCCTCCCACTTGGACTTGTTTTCGTCGCTGGGACTGACCAGCCCCTTGAGAGCCGCCAGATCCCGGCCCTTGGCCACGTTGAGGAAGAAGTAATCCTCGCCCACCGGCTCGTCCTTGAACTCGCCCTTGAACACCAGGGCCCCCGATTTGCCGCGGTTCGGATCGAGGAAGAACCGCTCCACCAGGTGCGGCGGCAGGTTGGGAAAGAACGTCAGCCCGCGCGAGGAGGAGGTGAGGATCGAGGTCGGAAGGGTGAGCAGCTTCTGGCTCTGGCCCAGTTCGAACATCTTCTCCCGCGTCGGGTCATGCAGGGTGACGCTTCGGGCGCTGCTCGCATTGGTACTCGCGCTCTGCTCGTACAGGACCTCGACGCTCGTGTTGCCCCGGATCGCCGGGAGCCCGAACGCGGGCTTGGCCAGCGTCTGGCCCGGACGCAACTCGGCCACCGGATCGGGCCAGGTGATGCGATAGACCACCGCGAAGCTCGAGATTTCGGCGGATTGCGTGTCGACCACGGCCGGCCCGAGGAAGGTGCCATCCGACTTTCGAGCCCGCAGGTACGGGGTCAACGTCCCGGGCTCGGGCTGTGTCGCGAGCGACGGGAAAAAGAACCCCGGCTCGGTCTTGTAGAACCAGTGCGTATGCACGTCCGCCCCGCGATCCGCGGCGAGGTGCGGCCCCCGGTAGGCCCACAGGTTCCCCTTGCGGTCCTTGAGCGTGGGCAGCGCGTACCGCGCATACCGGCTGTCCGTCGGCGGCAGCGTCGGCGGCAGACGGTCCGCGGAGAGAATGTAGCCGGCCAGCGCGTCGTGGTCCTCGTGTGCCGCGTTCTTCGACGGCAGGACCAATTGGGCTTGGATCGCCTCGAACAGCGGGCGTCCGGACCTTCCGCCGCCCCAGGTTGTGGCCGAGTAGGACAGCACCAGCTTCCGCTGGGTCTCGTCCTTCGCGGCCACCGTCAAACGGTACGACCTGCGTCCGGAGCGATCCGTGAGGATGACGACGTCGTTCGCCGCGACGGCGGCCAGCAGGCCGGCATCGCCCGCGCCCAGCGTGTAACGCACCTCCGTCAGCGAGGCGAACTCGGGATCGGGCCGGGGCAGATCGACGATGGGATGTTCGCTGACATAGCCATCCATGAAGTCCGGCCAGCGGGCCTCGTCGCCGATGAAATAGAGGGTCGTGCTCCCGGACACGCCGGTGGAAAGGTAGAGCGGCGTGAAATCGCCCAGCAGCAGCCGCGAACCGGCCACCAGCGTCCAGCGCCGGTTCGAGCTGTCGTATGAGGACCCGCCCAGCGGCACGGACGGCACGATCTGATTGAGATTCACGGCCAGGGCGGCGTGCCCGGCGTCACGCAACAACGTCTCGAAAGCGCTGCCCGGTACCGGTTTCTGCATCAGCGGCAGCGGCATCGGCGGCTGGATAATCGTTCCCGCAGTGAGCGGGATGACGAACTGGTCGCGGTCATCCTCCCGCTCCACCCGGAACGCCCGCATGGCGGGACGTCCGGAGCCGTCGAGGTAGCCGAGCAGCACGTATGGCTCGGAGGAATAGCCCGTCGAGGCGAGCACGTTGAGATCGTCGCGCAGCGCGTACGCTTGCCCGCCGGCCATGAGGGCATGTTCCTCGTTCGGATTGTAACCGGGCCACGTCGGCTCGTTCTGCACGTAGATCGCGCCCTTGGCCTGGAGGCTTTCCAGACCGCCCGATCCGTCGTTGCTCGCCAACACGATTCGGTCGGGCACCCAGTTCGGATCCTCATGGGGCCAGCGGAGCGTGTAGGTGCCCACGATGCTCGGCCAGTAGATGCCTTCGAAGCCCTGATTGGCCGGAAAGCGATTGCGCCGGAACCAGTACACTTTCAGCTGGTTCCGCGTGGGAATCGCGTTGACGGGAAGGATCGCGCCCTTGGCCGCCTCCTCGAACCCGACCACGAACGGGTCCATGTACGCGAGAATGCTGTAGGAATCGTTGCGGGTGGCATCGAGGTGGATGTACCCCGCGAGGTAGTCGTACAACCCGCTGGCGTCGACCTCCGGCGGCTCGATCCGCTCGCCCACGTTGACCGTGGCCGAGACCAGCCGGGGGGCCCGGGATGCCTCGCCCCATTCCATCCGGTGCCGGCTGACAGTCTGGCCGTTCTCCTCCACGAAGAACTCCACCCAGGTCGCGAGCCGGGCCGCCACGGTGTTGCCCCACGAGTCCGCCTCGAGGTTGGTTTGTCGCAGCGAGAGCACCCGCTCGAACGCGACCTCCGTGCCCGATTTGAACGACAACAACGTCCGATGCGCGGCCATGTCGTCGTCGAGAAATGTGTAGAAACGGAAGTCCTGGGTGAACTTCGCCCGGGGATCGCCCTCCCGGTCCTGGTACTCGATCAGGGGTGAATTCCCGCGCGGCATCGCCACCGCCGTCTCGCGGGCCTCGTCCTCCGTGGCCGCCACGGGACGCACGTAATGGCTGTACTTGGTCGGATCCACCGGCCACGCGAAGTCGTAGCGGTTCAGCTGTTCGGGCCAAAGGATCCCCTGCTCGCCTTGGATCATCCACCAGACCAGCAGATCGTTCGGGTTCTGCGTTTCGCGCTTGGCGAAATAGACCGTATCCAACTCGTTGGCCGACGGGCTGTGCCGGTACACGAAGCCGTTGCCCTCGGGAATGTTGGCGACCTTGGGGTAGAGCTGGATCGAGTCCTCACCCCCGACCGCCGGCTGCAACAGCGGATCGCCCAGATCCACGGCATCGTCCGTCGGCACCGTCTTCGCCACGACGTCCAAGACCTCGAATCCCAGGTGCTCCGGATTCCCGGTGGTCGGCGACACCGGCCCCAGCAACTCGACGAACACGCGCCCCTCCCGATTGGAGGCCCGGAGGAGGTTTTGGGCGCGGGTATAGACCAAGGTGGACCGGATCTCGGCCTCGCCTTGCGAGGCCCCGGGATCGGTCGATCCGATGCCACCTCCGCCGACCGGCGTTCCCTGTCCGGGCGCGACCTCCTCGGGGAAGCCACCGTGGTACACGATCTTGAGGTCGGCGATGCGACTGTTCGGGATGTACACCGGCAATCCCTGGGCGTCGCTGCCCTCCGTCCAGTAGATGCGGCGCGGGCGTTTCACCGGGCTGGCCCCGATCACGTAGTCCCGCGTGAACTTGCGGTAGTAGACGCCGCCGCGATCCAGCCACTTGTTGGCGTCGGTATAGTCCCCCGGGCGCACGACCTCGGGCTGGCGCTTCACCCAGATGACGCGGGCCGAGCCGCCCCGGGTCGCGAAGAGCGCGTTGCGCGCCGGGCTGAAATAGAAGCGACCGTAATTGAGGTGGTTCGGGTCCAACCCCTCGCCGACGTTGAGCGGCTGCGTCTCCCAATACGCGGTGGGCTCCACCGGGGGCACGCGCTCATCCAGCAGGTTCTCGTTCTCGTCGATGCTCGGCGGCGGGATGATGCTGCCGATGAGAAACTCGGACGGCTTGCTGACATAGGGCATGCCCATCAGGACGGACTCGACGAACAGGGCGCTCGCGCCGGAACCGCCCCGCATCACCTCGCGCGGCGCACTGTCGATCTCCAGCACGTAACCCATCAGGGTCGGAATCGTGATCACCCCGCCGAAGGTGAAGGCAAATCGTTGGGCGTAGATGTCGTTCCACTGACCCGTGGCCCGCCAGAGCTGGAGGTAGTCCTCGTCACCGGCGTTGTTCGGCTCGCCCGGCGCCCAGTTCGAATAAGCGAACGGTTCTCCGTTCTCCCAGGCCCATGTCCCCTCCGCCGCCGCGTCGCTCCCTGCCAGCCAGAGATTGCCGCCGCTGGTTCCGATGGCAGCCATCATCTCCGCCTGTTCGCCGGCGGACGTGATCGTCGCCACGTGTCCGCCCCGGGCCTGGGCATCGGCCACCGCCTCCGCCCAGCTGTACGGCTTTTCCATTGCCACGAACCGTCGGCGATTCGGATCCAGAGACGTGCCCGAACTTTCCTGGGCATGGTTTTGGACCACCGAACGTCCGCCCGGAAGGATCAATCCCCCGAACTGGCCCGGAGTCGCACCGACGTGCGGCGCGAAGACGCTGCCGCCGGTCGCGACCGCGTTGATCTGGGTGTTCTCGGCCACCAACTCGAACGAGCTCTGGGCCCGCGCGCCCGGCGCGACCAAGCCCAGGAGCATGGCCAACCCGGCGCCCCATCGCGTGCTACGGTTCCTCATGCGCACCCCTTTCATGAAACTGGTTGGGGAATCTGCCATCGCCGCCGCTCTCGCCGACACGGACTGCCCTCCAAGGCAAACCCGGCATCACTTGTTGATGTTGTTGTCGTTGAAGTCGACCAACCGCCGGGGGATCCACAGGATCCGGATCGTGGGATCCGAGGGGTTGATGTGCGTCCGAACCCAGGAACCCACCCACCACGTGCCGGTAACGCCGTCCTGGTAGGTCCAGACGCCTCCGAGGGATCCCGTGCCATCCTCCTGGAGATCGCCGTCACCGAGGTCGAATCCCGAGATCAGCGGGTACCAGTCGAAGTAGCTCTCTCCCGTATTGAAGTAGCCTCCGCCGGGCTTGTAGTACCGACGCGACTTGAAGATGGCTCCGGCCAACTTGGCCTGTCCCAGGGTACCGTCGCTCACCTTGTCGCCGGTCACCGCGTTCGCCCCCAACTTGGCGTTCGTCACGGCACCATCCGCGATCTTCCCCGAGGTCACCGCCGAGTTCGCGAGGTCCCCGGAGCCCACTTCTCCGTCCAGGATCTTCGAACTGTTGACGGCATTGCCGGCGAGGTCCGAGGTGCCCACCGCGCCGTCCAGGATCTTCGCGGAACTCACCGCGCCGTCGGCCAGATCCGAGGTGCCGACCTGCCCGTCCTGGATCTTGCTGGAATTCACGGCGTCGCCCGCAAGGTCGATGGACAACACGCTACCGTCGGCGATCTTGGCGGAGTTCACGGCCCCGTCGGCGATCTTGGCCGAGATCACGCTGGCATCGCGCATCATCGCGGTCTCGATGGAATTGCCGATGACCTTCAGGGCCACGCTGCTCACGAAACTGTAGGCGGTGGGCAGCATGCGCAGCCGCGGACTGATGCGGATGGAGGCCACCTCGATCTCGATGAAGCGTTCGGCATCGTTGATGCCCGGGAACAACGCGGCGAGGGAACCGTTGAGATTGACCTCGCCCGGCACCGGTCCGCCCTGGCCGAGAATCACGGAGATGTAGCCGTCCTTGGCGGTTACCGACTGCTTCTCGCTCCAGAGCGCCGCGCCGCCGGATTCCGATCCGAAAATGCGGAAGACCACGTCGCGCGCGCCATTGATGGGAGCCCCGCCGGCGTCCAGCACCCGGGTCTGGAAACTCATGAGCGGGGGCGGGCCGTCCGCCGCCCGAAGCTGGCTCGCAGTGCCCATGGCCAGCAACGCCAGCAGGACGAGTAGAGGTAGGTGCCGCGCGGCGTGAAACCCCGTCGCCGGCAGGCCAGGAAACGATGCGGCTGAATTATTCATGGTCGATGAGCGGAATGTTGAATCGGAGAGTCGTCGGAAGGAGCGGATCACTGCGTCAGGAGGGTGGGGGTCTTGACGATGCGCCGCAGCAGATAGCCGCCGCGCATCCGGTATTCCTTTCGGAAGCCACCCTGCCCCTCCAGTTGCAGGACTTCCTCGTAGGTCCCGATCCGCGTGTCGCCCCCGCGGGCCAGGCTGTCGAAATTGGATTCGTCCGCCGCCGGAGTCAGCGTGAACGACCGCCGGATTCCGAAGCTCTCGGCCCCCTGCGCCACCGGTTGCTCGAAGCGCGCGTCCAGATTGTCGTGATCCGGATGGTAGGCGTGCACGAACGGATTCGCGATGCCGTCGGCGTGGCTCGTGACCAACTGACCGGCCACCCCGAATTGCAGGTCGCCGACGCAGGCCACCGGGGCGTTGGCCTCGGACCAGGGCACGTGGGCCGAGCTGATCCGCCGGATGGGGGCCGTGTTCGAGCTGATCCACTGCGGGTTGTTCGCCAGCACCACCCGCGCGTCGGCATCGGTCGAGAAATAGACCCGTTGCAGGAGTCGCACCGCGTACTGTCCCGGCGAGGTCGGCGCGCTGTGGAAGATGAGGCGCAGGGGCATCGACTTCGCCACGCCCGCCATCTGCTGGTTCTCGGAGGTCTGGACGTATTTCCCCTCCGGCGTGATCTCGTACTGCTCGCCGGACGGCTCGAAGGTGAAGGCGGGACGATCCAGCGCTCCGTCGGGAACGGCGTTCCAATGCGTCGCCGCCACCGGCACCGCGACCCGGGGCGGCGGGAGCAGCACCATGCCCGCCACGACCCCGGCGTAACTCCGGGTGGTTCCCTGCGCGGGATCCGAGGTTCCGGTCGGCAGCCACACCAGATCCATGGCGGTCACCAACCCGTTGGCGACCGTCAACTGCGTCCCGGGCCGGTATTCGTAGCCCAGCACGAACGTCGGGTGGTACGGGCGCGACTGCCAGTAGGTCTGCGGGTCCGCCACCGCCGCCCCGTTCTCGTCGGTCGCCGGCGGCGCCAGCACCGCTCCGACCGCCTGGCCGGCGTAGGTCTTCGAAAACCTCCGGTAATAACGGTCGTCCCGGAGAAACCACTTGCCTTGGTCCCCGGCATCGACCGGCGCCGTTGCCTCGGCCTGCCCTTTCAACCAGATCACCGTCACATCGCCGTCGATCAGCGAGGTCACCGACTGGTCCAGGTCGGAGTAGGCGAAGGGAGCCTGGTCCGGCGCGCCCTGCGGACGCGGTTGCCAGTATCCGGGGAGGACCTCCAGGTCCGCGTGGGAAGGCGGCGCGAGGATCTGCCCCTCCATGGCGCGCTCGTAGGCCGCCTCCTGTTGCGCGGGATACGTTCCGAGCGGCGGATTCAGGACGCCGGCGGCCTTGCTCCACACGATGCGCACGCCGTCCCGGTACCCGCTCCCAACCACCGCCTGTCGGGCAACGTCGAAGTAGTACCCCAGGGTGAAACTGGAATCCCAGGGTCGCGCCTGCCAGTAGAACGCCGGGTCCGTCAGGCCTTCCCCGTTCTCATCCTCCGACGGAGGCGCCAGCACCGTCCCGGCCGCCACGCCCACGTAGGACCGAAACGCCTTCCGGAAGTAAAGTCCCGCCACTTCCTGCCATTGGTCCGTGTCGTCCGCGTCCGCGGGCGTCCGCGCCTCCGGCAAACGCTTCACCCAGACCAGGGAAACATCGCCGGTCACCCGCGCCTTGACGGTCCCCTGGTTCGAGGCTTTGCGGAACGATTTCAGCTCCTGCTGGACCTGCGACACCGTCGCCTCGCCCACCCACAACCCGCTCGCGTCGGGAACCCGGGCGGTGACGGGCAGGTCGAACTGCACGTGGCCCAGATCGTCGCTCAACCGGAGCACCGCGCCATTCAGGGCTCCGGGCGAACCGGCGAGCTGCGCCCAGTGGATTCCCAGCACGAGGGAGACCTCGGAGCCGGGCTGATCCCGGGGCGCCAGATTCCAGCTCTTGGTTGCGCCCGTCCCCAGACTTTCGGCGGCGAAGACGCCCGATGTCGGGTTCAAGGCGCCCCGAATCAGCAGCGTAGGCACGCCGAGAATCGATTCCTGCCCGGGCGGCGGGGGTTCGGAATCGACCAGTTGCCCCTGCACGGTCACGTATTGCGAGGCCACGTTCCGCAGGGTGACCCGGTACCGCGAGAGCTGGTCCCCGAAGTGCAGGCCCTTGAGATTCTGCACTTCGAACTCGACCGGGCCGTAGTAGCGTGCCGAATCCCCGGCACGCACCCAGAACGCCTCGCCCCGGCGGGCGGGCACCCCCCGGAACGAGATCAATTGCAGCGGGTTCCCGGACCCCAGATCCCCGCCCCGGTATTGATAGATCGGGGTGTTCACCAGGAGCCGGGGCACCGGAGACAGAAACTGCTCGAGCGTCGGCGGATTCACCGGGACGGTGGAGAACCCGACCAGGTTCATGCCATCGCTCTTCCAGTTGTAATGCACCGGAACCGGCACGCCTTTCACCGACCATTGCAGCAGCGCGGAACCGGTCCGCAGCTTGACGAGATACGCCGCATTTCCCTCCAGCCACTTCAGCGTGCTGTTCGCATCCGCCCGCTTCCAGACCAGCCAGTTCGCCGGCGATTCGGCGGGTTGATCGGGTCCCTCCAGGAAACGCAGGTTCGCGAACTCCGGACTCCACCTCCAGATCTCCTCGATGTCGACGTTCGCCAGCGCCAGTTCATCCAGCGTGGTATGCCGGGTGTCCACGTGGGAGAAAATGGCCGACCAACCGGCCCGCAGCGCGAAGGTCTGGGTCTGCCAAACCCGCGGTTCCGGCGCCGCGCCCAGCGCGGACCCTGCCGCCAGGCCGAGCCACGCCGCCAGCCAACCGACTGACCACCGCGCCCGGCGCACCATCGCACCGCCGCACCGCCCGACTAGGGAAAGCGTTCGCTTCATGGCTTTCGATACAGATATTGCGTCCGCTCCGCCGGCAGACGCCAAGTGTCGTTGTACGCACCCGTCACCGCCGGATCCGCTCCGCCGAAAATCAGCAATTCATCCGCCGGCGCCATCGTCACCAGCGTGTGCCCGAACCGCCCCGCCGGGCCCGGACTCGGGGCGGCGCGCCCCGTCAGCGTCGTCCCATCCAGGTACGCCGCCGCTCCGCTCGCCCCGCCCACCGTCGCGCCCCCGAAGAAGTAAAGCCCGGCCCCCGTCCCTGCCGTCTGCACCCGCGCCGCCGCCCCCAGGAATCCGGTGGCCGACGGCAGGTTCGCCCAGGTCCCGGAACCGTTCTCCCACAGCGCCCCGTCCCCGACCGGCACTTCGTTCACCAAGCCGCCCCAGATCACCATCCCCCGCGCCGTCCAGGCCGCGGCATGAGAGTGGCGGGCCGCCAACGGCGACGCCGGCACCGCGGTCCAGGTTCCCGCCGAAGGATTCGCCCCCGGTTCAAATTGGTATCCGGTGCCCACCGCCGCGGCGTCGTCCCCCTGACCGCCCCAAACCACCATCCGGCTTCCGGTCCACACCGCCGAATGTCGATGCCGCCCGGCCCCCGGGTAGGTCGGCAGCATCTGCCAGGTCTTGGAGGCCGGATGATAGGCCGCCCCGTCCGCGTGCGTTCCGCCGGAGGATAGCCCGCCCCAGATCAGCAGGTGCGTTCCCGTCCAGATGGCCGTGTGCCCCCGCCGGCCCGCGAATCCCACGGGGGGCGCGGGCAGGCTCGCCCATTTGTTCGCCACCGGATCGTACTCGGCCCCGTCGGCCAGATACACCGAGGCTCCCAAGCCACCCCAGATCAACCAGCGCTCTCCTGTCCAGACCGAGCCCGCCCCTTCCCGCGGGGACGGCGCCAGGGAGGTCGGCAGCAGAACCCAGGTGTCGTTCGACGGCGTGTACCGCGCCCCGCCCGCCACGAGGGCGCCGTTCAGCGACGTGGACCCACCGAACACCAGCAACGAGGTCCCGGTCCACGCCGCCGTATGGTGGACGCGTCCCGTGGGCGGCGAGCCCAACCCGACGCGCTGGTACGGAGCCGCGGGGAACGCCCGGATCTGCCGATAGCCCAGCCCCGTCAGGCCCGTGTCGTCCGCGTGGTCGGACAGGACGCCGACCCGGTCCGCGACCTCGGCCAGACCGGTCAGTTTGGCGATCAACTGACCCAGGTCGCTGCTCAACGACGCGCCGTGGATGGCCCCCGGAACGACGCCTTCCGCCACCGCCGCCCGGATCGCGAAGGGCGACGCCGCCAGCGGCAGATCCGGCGTCAGGAGCTCGAATGTACTCGTGGTCTTGCCGAGCCAGACCCGCAGCCGCACCACCCCGCTCTCGAACACCGCGGACTGCAACGGGGCCATCGGCCGGGGCATCACGCCGCCCAACCCGTCGGGTTGCGTGGAGGCCGCTCCATTCCCCTCCAGCATCGTCGCGTCCGTGCCCCCGAGGTGAAACGAGGCGAGGCCGCCGGTGACCGTCGTCCGCACCATCCGGACCGGTTCCGGCACCTCCACCGCCCGCCCGGGGTCCAAGGTCGCAAGGTACTCGGGATCCTGGCTCCAGACCGGCACGCGCGCGCCGCCCGGCGTGGTTTGCCGAAAGATCGCGAACTTGAAATACGCGTCGCCTTCGTAGGCCCTTCCCGCATTGGGACCCGCGGTTTCCCGCAACGTCGTCTGGTACGGAATCGTGTACGATGCTGAGAGGGACTGCGCCCGGGCCGGCGGGGACGAAGACACCCCTCCGCACGTCACGCCGACCGCGAGCCCGCACGCGAGCCATCCGCGCCGTACCATTCGAGCATCGATTCTCATGCTGCGCTCAACTTCGTCACCGCACCGGACCTCCCCTTCGTCCGTCCCGCACCACTGCCATGCTCCATCAGGGGGCCCGTCCTTGCTCGAACAGCGCCCGGAAATGGAATTAGCGTCGGGAGGAAACCAAAGTGTTCTACGGTCTGAAAGGGAATTCCTCCGGGAGTGGAATATTTTCCGTGGAGCGCCCGCCGAGCGGCACCGCGGGCAAGACCCTCCTCGACGCACGCGGTTGGATTTGCCCCCCCCTGCGCTCCCCGCGCCCGCCTACCGTCTCCCGCCCTTGGTCTTCATGGACAGAATGCTGGCGCCGTGCGTCACGATCCCGCTCCCGCCCGTGATCACGCGCCGGACCGGCTGGCCGGTTTGCGGATGCCGGGTCAGCGCCGGCTCGCTCATCTTCTGTTCCAATTCGAATTGCTTCGGCGTCTCGCCCGGCTTCCGCGGAATGGTCTCGTAAGTGTAGATGGCCATGGTCCTGGTTCCCATAGCCTGCCCCGCTCCGCTTGCCAAGTGCCCACCCCGCCCCCGGATCACCGCGTCCGGAAACCTCCGAAGACCCCCGAGCCACGTCACACGCCAAAGGCACGAACAGGGACCGTCCTGCCGCGATCCGGCATCCGCGACGAGTCCGTTTCCTGACCGCCCCCGCTCCGCCCGTGTTTTCGTGTGCCTGGGGTCTTTCGTGGTTCCTGATCCGGGGATTTGGGCCGCCCCCTGGTTCTCGCCTTCCCCCCCCGCCCCCGTCCCGTTCATGCTCCGCGGGATGACACGCTTCTGCCCCGCCCTTCTCGCGCTCGGCACCGCCGCCGTGCTGGCTCCCGCAACCTCCGCCGCCACCCTCTATGGCGTCACCGCCACCGACCTGGTCTCCATCAACCCCGCCACCGGCGCCACCACCGTGATCGGCTCCCTGGGGATGGATCCGCTCGAACTCCCCGGCCCCCTGGCCTGGCATCCCCACGAAAACAAGTTTTATGGCCTGATCTACGACTACACGTTCGTGGGACCCATCCCCGTTCCCGTTTCCCAGAAACTCGCCAGCATCAACCCCGCGACCGGGGCGGTGACCATCATCACGGATTTCGGTTCCCGCCTGGCCGGCGCCCTCACCTACGACGCCATCGAGTACGTCGGCACCTACAACAGCCTCGTGCTCTCCCGCAGCCCAATCGCCGCCTCCGGTTCGAGCCTCATCACCCAGGTCACGACCGCGGGCGCCCTCGGCGCGGAAATCACCACCACCCTCGACAACGATCTCCTCGCCTACGACGGCGCCCGGACGATCCTCTACTCCCTCGATCCCAACAACGCCACGCCCCTCCTCCAGCAGGTCGATACCGTCTCCGGCACCCACGCCAGCCTGGCCGGCGGAATCCCCAGCTCGACCACCGGTGAACTGGCCTACGACGACGACACCGACCGCCTCTACGCGCTCGATTACACCCTCGGCAACAAGAACCTCTACTCCATCGACACCGCCGACGGCCTGGGACCCGCTTCCGTCTCCGGCACCATCACCCTCTCCGGCGATCAGGTTCTGGGCATCGCCTTCGCCGCCGTGCCGGAGCCCGCCGAAACCGCCGTCGTCGTGGCCGGCCTGCTCGCCGCCGGAACCCTCCTCGTCCGCCGCACCCGGTCCTGACCCGGACGGAACGG
This sequence comes from uncultured Verrucomicrobiota bacterium, assembly GCA_964608505.1. Classification (GTDB taxonomy): domain Bacteria; phylum Verrucomicrobiota; class Verrucomicrobiia; order Limisphaerales; family CAIMTB01; genus CAIMTB01. The sequence goes on along the minus strand of CAZSOV010000035.1, from coordinate 15,665 downwards.
AGGGAGAACAATTCGGACGGCGGCAAGCCATCGCGGATACGGGGCGTTCGGACCTCCCTCCCATCGGGCCTGGTGGCCGTCTGGCGCGGGAAACGACGTCCCGTGCTCGTGCTCACCTTGGATTCTTCGGTCGCGCCCCCCGTCGGCCGCGCTTCCGCCATCCGGGGTTCCGTGAAGCCCCCTCAGTCTGGCTTCCGCGACGAAGCCGGCCCCTTCAAGGCGGCGGAACCCGTCCGCCGTCATCCCCTCTTGGATCGTCCGACCCGACCCTCCCCCCGTCAGAAGCCGCATTGCATTCGCCATGTGACAGGATTCAAAGCCGGGTCTTTTATCGGGTCTTTTATCATAGTGGGGCGTCTCTACCCCTACGCGCGCCGGAGGGTCAGTCCGCGCGCTCGTCGCTCCGACCTTTCCGCGCGCGGGCCCAAGTTGCGCACCGCGAGGACGGCGGATCACCTGGTCGCGGCCCACCGTTTCCTCCAGGCCCCGGTTCCGTCCCCCCCAACGCGGTTCGTAAACTTCCCGCGCAACCTCGGGCTCCGGATTCTTCTGATCCCCTGCGACGACGCCATGAAGACCCGCCCCGCACTCGCCCCCTGGATCATCGCCATCGCCTTCCACCTCCTCTTCCTGGCGTGCCCCGCCCACTCGGCGGTCCGCGAGTTCCTGAACTTCCAGGGCCGGGTGTCCGTCAACGGGGTTCCCTTCACGGGCACGGGACTCTTCCGATTCGCGCTGATCGATCCGAACGGTCCCGTCCCTGCCGTCGATCTCGGCGCGCCGTCGGCACCGTCCGATACGCCGGTGTCCATTCCCGTCTCGAAAGGGCTCTACGTGGTCCGCATCGGGCTGGACACCGTCTCCCCGCCGGAAGGGTATTTCGACCATGCCCTCGAACCCCATTTGCGCGTGTGGTTCGACGACGGCGCGCATGGGCTCCAGCAACTGCGTCCCGACCAACCCATGGCTTCGGTACCCTACGCCCGGCACAGCCAAACCGCGGCGGTGGCCCAAGTGGCGGCCCGGGCGCTCGCCGCGGAGGCTCTGACCGCTCCGCTCCCCGCCGACCGCCTTTCCGGCACGCTGGACCCCGCGCTCGTGCCGCTCCAACTCCCCGGCGACCGTTCCTTCGCCGACCGCCTCGGCATCGGGGCCGAGCCGGATCCGAGCGTCCGGCTGCACGTCGCCGGCGACGTCGCGGTGGCCGGCACCGTGACGGCGACGGAGTTCCGTGGTCGGGGCATCGTGTCCTGGACCTCCGTCACGGACGCCTCGGTGCAGACCGTCGCCAATCAGGGTTACCTCGCCGCGCACGAGGAAGGTGTGACCCTGTTCACCCTGCCCGCGACCGCCGAGGTCGGCGACGTGATTCAGATCTCCGGCATCGGCAAGGGCCGCTGGCGGGTCCGGAACGCCGCGGGATCGACCGTGCTCGGGGATGGGTACGATGCTCGATGGACCCGGCTGGCCACCGACACCAACCGCAACTGGACCGCCGTGGCGTCTTCCGCGGACGGCACCCGACTGGTGGCCTGCGAGGACGGTTATTTCTTCGGAAACTCGCACCCGGGGAGCCGCGGCGGCTTTGTCCACACCTCGTCCGATTCCGGCGCGACTTGGCTGCAGCGCCGCACGGATTTCCCGCACTCTTGGATTTCGGTGGCGTCCTCGGCGGACGGGCTGCGGCTGGTGGGCGTGTCCTACGGCACCGGGACCCTTCAGACCTCCGACAACGGGGGTGAGACGTGGACTCCGCGAAGCACGAATCCACGCGTCACCTGGTGGCATTCCGTGGCTTCCTCCGCCGATGGGCAACGACTCGTGGCGGTGGACGCGGGCGGCTTCATCCATACCTCCGCCGATGGGGGCGCCTCCTGGGTTGCGCGGGCGACCGAAGCGACCCGCACCTGGCAGGGCGTCGCCTCCTCCGCGGACGGCCAGCGGTTGGTGGCCGGGGGTATGGAGGGTCTCTTTACATCCTCGGATGCCGGCCAGTCCTGGACCCGATGCACCCTCGATTCCACCCTCTTATGGACGTCCGTCGCCTGCTCCGCCGACGGCCTCCGGCTCGTGGCCGGGAGCCGGACTGGCCTCTTCACGTCCGACGACGCCGGCCAGACCTGGATCCGACGGCTCGCCGACAAGTCGCGGTTCTGGAGCTCCGTCGCTTCCTCCGCCGACGGAACGGAGCTCGTGGCGGCGGAGCGCCAGGGTCACATCTTCATCTCCACCGACTCGGGAGAGACCTGGACCGCGCACATGGCGGAGAGCGTCCGCCTGTGGGCCTCGGTCGCGTTTTCCGCCGATGGCACCCGGGTGTTTGCGGCGGAGAACGGCGGCTACCTCTACGCCTCCGATTTCCATGGCGGAGCCCGCGGCGTGCTCGCCCGGTTCCAGTTCTCCGCGTCCGGGGAATGGGCTTCCGCCTCGACGCCCGCGCTCGATGCCAGCGGCGTGTTCGAGTTGAACACGATTCCCGAGCTCCCCGCCTCGAAGATTGCCCGAGGCACGCTCGATCTGGCCCGGATTCCCGCGCTCCCTGCCTCCCGAATCACGTCCGGACAACTCGACCCGGAGCGGCTTCCGTTTCACATCACGTGGGGCCGGAGCTTCGAGGGCCCCATCATCATCGGCCCACAGAATACCTTCGACGCCATGCTGAGCGTCGCGGGCGATCTGGCGGTCACCGGGGAGATCACCGCCCGGTCGATCCGAGGCGCCGGCACCCTGGCGTGGAAATCCGTCGCGGAATCGGAGGTCAACCTCCTCCCCAACCAGGGCTGCCTCGCCGCCCGCGACGACGGGCTCACCACCTTCACCCTGCCCGCCACGGCCGAGGTCGGCGATGTCATCCGGATCGTCGGCACCGGAACCGGCGGTTGGTGGGTCCGGAAGCCCGACGGAAACCTGCTCCTCGGCGGCCCCGCGGGTCTGACCTGGACGGCCCGCGCGACGGACGAACGCCGCCCGTGGTGGGGCATCGCCTCGTCCGCGGACGGACGGCAGCTCGTCGCCGCGAGCCTGGGCGGGTATCTGTACACCTCTGCCGACGCGGGAGCCTCCTGGACCCCGCGGGCGACGGACCTGCCGAGGTACTGGGGAGCCGTCGCGTGCTCCGCCGATGGAGCGCGTCTTCTCGCCGCCGAACGCCCGGGCCACCTCCATTCCTCCCTCGACACGGGCCGATCCTGGAACGCCCGTGCCACCGATGCGATGCGCCCATGGTACTTCCTCGCCTCCTCCGCCGATGGCAACCGGCTCGTGGCCGTCGAGGAATTCGGCGACCTCCTGACGTCGGCCAACACCGGCGTGTCGTGGAGCGTGCGTCCCACGGGCGCCAAACGTGCCTGGCGTTCCGTCGCCTCCTCCGCGAACGGCCTCCGTCTGGTGGCCGCCGAAGCCGGGGGCTTCCTGCACCTGTCGTCCGACGGGGGCGCCAGTTGGACTGCCTCCGCGACCGATGCCCCGCGTGCCTGGAACTCCGTCGCCTGCTCCTCCGACGGCCAGCGCGTCGTGGCGTCCGAGCAGGGCGGATCCCTGTACGTCTCCACCGACGCGGGCGCGTCGTGGAGTCCATGCCTGAACGATGTCGGGCGGGCATGGGTGGGCGTGGCCTCGTCCGCCGATGGGGTCCACCTCGTGGCGGCGGCGTACAACGAGTACCTTCATGTCTCGACGAACGCCGGGCTGACGTGGACCCCGCGCGCCACCGATTCACCCCGACCCTGGAAGGCGGTTGCCTGCGCCGCCGACGGGCAGCGACTGCTGGCCGCCGAAAGCAACGGCTACCTTTACACCTCCGAATCCCGGGCGGGCCGGCGGGGCGATTCCGCCGAGTTCTTTCGCGCCGCCTCCGGCGAATGGATTCCCGTCTCCACCGCGGCCCTGTCCGTTTCGGGCGTCACGCCCCCCGCGAGCGCCTCCGCTCTCGCGACGTCCCGCTTCGCCGCGGACCGCGAGCCTTCGCCGGACCAGGGATTGGAGGGGGCGCTGGCCGATCTCCGGGGCTCCTTGCGCGCGCAACTCGCCGAGAAGGACTCGGAACTGCGGGCCCTGCGCGGGCAACTCCAGCGAATCGAGGATCTCCTGCACGCGGTGCTCGGTTCACCCGCCCCCGAGTGAACCCGACGTCCACACCCCACACCCGAACCACCCCGCCGCCCTCGTGAAACCTCCCTCCTCGTTGCTCCTCCTCGCCGTCGCCCTCGCCACGACCGGGACGTCACCCGGACTTGCCGACGACGCCGGTCCCGCACGCCAGGACCACGCCGCGCTCGGCGGTGGTCCGACGGCCTCCTCCCCGGACTACGCGCATGTCGGCGACTTCGTCGGTCTGGGCGGAGCCATCGCGTCCGAGGCGGGAACCGTTCTGAGACCGGGATTCCTGGGCCAGCTCAATGATCCGCCCCGAGTCGAACCCGACCTCCTCCGGCGCCCGCCGGGCCTGGGCGCGAAGCTCCCCGTGGCGAAGCTGACGGAGAACGATTCCGATCCCGAGGGCGGTGCCGTCAGGCTCCTGGCCTTCCTGGCCACGGCGGGCACGCACGGGACCCTGAGCGCGGACGACGGCTGGCTGTTGTACGCCCCGCCCCCCGGCCTGTCGGCTCCGGACCGGTTCCACTACGTGGTCGAGGACGCCGAGGGGGATCGGTCCGTCGGCACGGTGGCGGTCGAGATCGGAACGTTGAACCCCGTTCGCGGCCTGAACCTGCTCCGCATCACGCCGCACCCGACCGGCGGGGTGGAACTGGTGCTCGTGGGCCTTCCGAATCGCTGGTACCGGATCGAGGCCTCGTCCGATGCAGGAGTAACCGAGTGGCAATGGGTGGATCGCCGCCAATCCACGACCACCGGATTGCTGGTGATCCGCGATTCCGCGGCCACCGGGACGCGGTTCTACCGAACCGTCGCCGAGCTCGTGGAATGAACCCCGCCCCCCGCGAAAACCACCGCCATGAACACGAACATCTCCCCGTCCCTGCGCACGCCCCTGGCTCCCACGAATCGGGCGCCGCATTTCGTCCTGCCGCGCGGGGGCCCCGGTGACTCGAGGCGCGCGCCCGGGTTCCGGCGCCCCGGAGCGGCCCCACTGGGTTGCCTCGCCGCGGTCCTGCTCGCGACGACGCCCCGGCCTGCGTCCTGCGCCGCCAGCGCGTTCCCGAGTGATCCGGGAATCGGGATCGAGATTCCGGACGGGGACCTTTCCGGGCTGGCGCGCACCATTACCGTCTCCACCTCGCTAGGCCCGGTCTCCGACGTCAACGTGCGCCTGCACCTGGCCCCGGGCGCCGAAGGTGCCTTTGTCGGCGACCTCTACGTGGCCCTCATCCACGGGGAACGCGCCGCGGTCCTGCTGAATCGCCCGGGACGCGAACCGGGACGTTCGTTTGGCTACTCCGATGCCCGCGGCCTTTCCATCCTGCTCGACGATCAATCCGCCCTGGGCGACGTGCATGACTATCGCGCGGGGCTCGGGCGCAACCCCGCCCTGCCCCTGCCCGGCGTCCTGACGGGCGCCTGGCAACCCGACGGGCGCGCGGTGGATCCGCTCGTCGTCTCGCTCTCCGATCCGCGCGAGGCGTCGCTTTCGGTCTTCTCCGGAATGCCGTCCGAGGGTGACTGGAACCTGTTCGTCGCCGACGTGAGCGGCGGCGGGATCACGGTGCTGCAGGACTGGAGCCTCGAAATCACGGCGGTCCCCGAGCCGGCGATCGCCGGGCTCGCCGTGGCGGCGGCGCTGACCGGGCTCGCGGGACAACGCGCGCTCGCGCGAACGCGACATCACGTGCCGGTCCGACCGCGCGAGGAACCGGCGCCGACGTTCCTGCTGGCGCCCGACCGCATCCCGCTTCGACCCGACGGCGACGGCCGATGAATCACGCTCAAACTCCAAACTCGTCCATCGCTCCCCCTCGCCGATCCCGCTCGCGGGCCTCGATCTCATCCTGCCGCTCGCCGACACAAGTCCCGCGTCCGAAGGCGGGCCGGGCAGCCTCGACGGCCCCAACCTCCGCCGGGTGGATCTGGTCACGGGCACGCTGTTCGCCGCCAACAACACCGGCACCACCGCCGCCGAGGGCCATCCACCCCAGGCCGAATGGGGAGCATTGCCCCCGCGAACGGCACCGTCCCCGTCCCGGTCAGCTCGCGACCGCGCTCCTCCTCGTCGCCGGAGTCTTCCTCGTGCGCCGCGCCTGGTCCTGATCCGCACGGAGGAAGACAACGCCGGACGACGGAAGGCGGTCGAGCTGACGAGCGGGGTCTTGGGGCCGGAACGATCAGGCCTCGGGGAACAACAACCGGTGCGTGGCTTGGATCCGGTCGGTCCACTCCTCCGCGAGCCGGGCTTCGGCGGCGAACTCCGGCCAGCGCGCCACGGCCGCCTGCACTTCCCCGAGGATCGTCGCGGCGCGACCCCGCTTCATCAACGCGGCCTTCGCGCACGCCTCGAAATCCTCCCGGGTGAAGCCGTCCCGTTTCCCGTTGAGCGTCATCTGGTGCGTCGCCGTCCAGGAGCCGGACGGATTGTAGCTGTAGGTCACGTCGAAGGCCGGGGCGAGCGCCCACGCGCCCTCCCGGTTCATCAGAAAGGCGATGTTCTTCACGTGGTCGTCCTGGTTGCGCGCGACGATGTTGAAGACCATCCGCCGAAACTGCTCCTCCACCGCCGCCATGGGCAGATTCAATCGGCGGATCGTCAGCAGTGCCTGCTCGTAGGCATGGGCCCCGGCCTGGTTGAAATCGAAATGCGCCAACGCGCCGAGCGACTGCATGTGGAGCTTGCCGCCACCCGGGAGCCGGTCGAAACGCCGCGTCATGAAGTGGCGCCTTCCGTTCTCCTCGAGCAATCGGCACTCGCTCATGGCCACGCCCGCCGCCTTCGCCATCAGGTAATACCCATACTCGATCGCCCCGTAGCCCTTCGGGTCCTCCAGCTCGCGGTCCTTGTTCCCCGCCACGCCGTCGAATTTCAGCAGCCAGTACTCGAAGCCCTCGCCCGCCGCGATCTGGCCGGAACGCACCTCGTTCGTCGCGCGGTTCCAGGCGATCACCGCCTTCGCCCGCGCGCCCCCGGCCGAGGTGCCCACCAGCAGGATGTCCCGCAACGCCTTCCCCTTCCGGGACTCGTCGAAATGGCCCTTCAGTTCGCTTCGATGCGTCAACACCTCGCCCGCCAACCGCACCAGCGCCTCCACCTCGATCTTCGCCGACCCGCGCGCCCTCGGTCCGAGCACCGGCGCGAATTCCAGCGCGCCCATGCCGCGGGTGCCCGTGTAACAGAGCCGCTCGACCGCCCCGAAGCTCCCCGGCGTGCGCCCCTGCGTCGCCAGCCACGCGTCGATCAACGCGTTGCCGAAGCGGTCCGGCAGCGAATCGGCCAGCAGCCCCGGCAGACCGCGAAACGTCGCGCGCGGCAGCGCCGGAAATTCGTACACCCGCTCGCTCGCCGGCATCATGAGCGGCGAAAGCTCGATCCCGCTCCGGGCAAACGCCGGGTCATATTGGAAGGCGGCCACTTCCCGCCCCTCCTCCAGCGAAACCGCCCCGATCGTCCGTCCCCACAGCTGCACCCGGGCGATCATGCCGGCTCACCCCAGGTCCAGTTCTTCGGTTTGCCCGCCACCGCACGACGGCCCGAGGCCCGCCGACGTCGCCGGCCTTGCAGCTTCAGCTGCGCCATGGGGCTCACCACCGGCTCCGGCACGAGCATCTCGAACCGCTCCACCAACCCCAGCACCCGGCACACCCGGAGAAACCCCGAAAGGCGCGTCGCCACCTCGCCCGATTCCAATCGTTCCACGGTCCGCTTCGAAACTCCGGCTTGCTCCGCCAGAGCCGCCTGCGTCAGGTCCTGCCCCAGCCGCGCACCGGTCAGCCGCGCACCCAATTCCCGAAGAATCCCTTCATCGGTCAACTGCGACTGAATCTTCATAGTGAGCCATATATGGCGACTTATACCATTTCTGCAAGTATTTTCATCATTTGTGGCGAATTGCACGTTATTCGCCATATATGGCGTTACATCGCCGTTATTCGCCTTTATTCGCCTTAAGAGACGATTCCTGGCAGCGACTCCTGCTCCCGGACGATCCGAACCGCCCCGCCGCGGGCTTTGACGCCGCCCCCTGCGCCCGGGATTGTCCCCGCGATGCGACGCGTCCAGATCCTCGACTCCCATACCGGCGGCGAACCCACCCGCGTCGTCGTCGCCGGCGCACCCGACCTCGGCCCCGGAACCGCCGCCGAACAACTGGCCCGGTTCCGCGAACGCCACGACGCCTTCCGCTCCGCCGTCGTCAACGAACCCCGCGGCTCCGACGTCCTCGTCGGCGCCCTGCTCGTCCCGCCCGCCGACCCGACCTGCGCCGCCGGCGTCGTCTTCTTCAACAACGTCGGCTACCTCGGCATGTGCGGCCATGGCACCATCGGCCTCGTCGTCGCCCTCGCCCATCTCGGGCGCGTGAACCCCGGCGAGATCCGCCTCGAAACCCCCGTCGGCATCGTCACCGCGACCCTGCACGACGACGGTTCGGTCTCCGTCGCCAACGTCCCCAGTCACCGCCGCGCCAAGGCCGTCTCCGTCGACGTCCCCGGCCTCGGTCCAGTCACCGGCGACGTCGCCTGGGGCGGCAACTGGTTTTTCCTCGTCGAGCATCACCCCTGGTCCCTCGACCTCTCCGGGGTCGAGTCACTCACGGATGTCACCTGGCGCCTCCGTCAGGCCGTCAACGCCCAGGGCCATCCCGACGTCGATCACGTCGAACTCTTCGGCCCGCCCCGGGCCGGCGGCCACTCGCGTAACTTCGTCCTCTGCCCCGGCAAGGCCTACGACCGCTCGCCGTGCGGCACCGGGACCAGCGCCAAACTCGCGTGTCTCGCCGCCGACGGGAAACTCGCCGAGGGCGCCGAATGGATCCAGGAGAGCATCCTGGGCAGCACCTTCCGCGCGCGCTACCGCTGGCTCGACCGCGCGCGAGGCATCATCGCCCCCGTCGTGTCCGGCACCGCCTACGTGAACGCCGAAGCCACCCTCCTCCTCGACGACCGCGATCCCTTCTGCTGGGGCATCCGGGGGTGAGTTTCCGGGCAACCCGTTTTCCCCGTGCGAACGGAGCGAGGACGCCATGGTGCTGGACACGCTCGCGTACGCCCAATTCCTGTCGGGCCGGAAGGAGGAGGCCATCGCCACCCAGGAAAAGGCGGTCGCCCGACGCCGGAAGAGCCCCAGACTCCTCCAGTCGTGCCAACGCCGGCTCGACGACTACCGGGCGGGCCGCACACCGGTGGTGGAGTAGTCCGCCCATTCCCGATTCCCGAAACGACTCCCCAATCCCCGCCCAACAAGCCACGGCCCATGTTTCCCAGGCAGAATCCTGCTCCCATCCCCTCCTCATGATTCTGTCCCCTCCATGATTCTGTCCTCCACGAATTGCCCATGACAACCCCGCCGCCCGGTGAGGGCACCGGGCCTTCACGCTGTAGGCCGCGTGCCCCCACGCGGCGACGCGCTGTCCGCGGCTCAAGGTCCCAACGCGCGGTTCGCGGACCGTGGTCGCCACCCATGCTCCCTGGCGAATTCGATCCCGGCAGTCCGCGTCAGGCGGGGCACCGGAACGTCTCCCGGAGCGTTGCGGAGCCGGCGTCTTGCCGCGCATACTGGGTCTCGTGATGCCCGGTTTGCGCCTCCGTGTCGCCGTCGCCGCCGTCGTGGCCGGCTCCGCCCTCCTCCGCCTGACCGTGGCGGCGGACGAGGCGGCGGACGCGCATTTCCTCGATCACGTTCGTCCGCTGCTGGATTCCCGCTGCTTCTCCTGTCATGGCCCCGACAAGGCCAAGGGCAGCCTCCGCCTCGATTCGCGGGCGGCGGTGCTGAAGGGCGGCGATCTCGGCCCCTCGGCCGTCCCCGGCCAGCCCGGGGAGTCGCTCCTCCTGACCGCCGTTCTGCACGCCAAGCCGGACCTGGAGATGCCGCCGAAGGACAAGCTGTCCGCCGTGGAGGTGAAGATCCTCGAGCGCTGGATTCGCGATGGCCTGCCCTGGCCCGCGCCCCGGCCCGCCCACGAATCGTCGTCCGCCGACACGAACACCGTCGAGCGCCTGGGCGATGCCTGGACCGATCCCCGCAATCCGATCCGCCGGATCTTCCATGGCCAGCGACTCGATCTATGGTCGCTGCAACCCATCCGTTCGCCGGCCCTGCCCGCCCTCCCCGGCCCACCGGCCCGTGACCTTCGCAACGGCATCGATCATTTCGTCCGCGCCACGCTGGCCGGGGCGGGGCTCGAGCCCGGCCCGGAAGCGGATCGACGGACGCTCGCGCGCCGCCTGTATTTCGATCTCACCGGGCTGCCGCCCTCGCCCGAGGAACTGGAGGCGCATCTCCGCGACGAATCCCCCGACGCCTACGAACGCCTGGTGGATCGCCTCCTCGATTCCCCCCGGTACGGCGAGCACCAGGCCCGGCTCTGGCTCGACGTCGTCCGGTACAGCGACAGCAATGGCTTCGACTGGGACGAGTTCCGTCCCCAGGCCTGGCGTTACCGGGACTACGTGATCGCCGCCTTCAACGCGGACAAGCCGTTCGACGAGTTCGTCCACGAACAACTGGCCGGGGACGAACTCCTGCCGGGGCCGCCCCGCACGCCCGCCGAGCAGGAACGGCTGGTGGCCACCGGTTATCTGCGGGTGGGGCCGCAGGACAACTCGGCGCCCCTCTTCGACGAACAGAGCCGGGCCCGGGCCGAATGGATGGCCGACGTGACCGAGACCACCGGCAGCGCCTTTCTGGGCATCACCCTCAGCTGCTGCCGCTGCCACGATCACAAGTTCGATCCGTTCTCGCAGGCCGATCATTTCCGGTTCCGTTCCTTCTTCGAACCGCTCCAGCGCGGCGACGACCTCGCCTTGGATCTCGCGCCCGAGCAGGAGGCCATCCGGCGGCAGCACGCCGAACTCGAGGCCCGGCGTGCCCCCGTCGTCCGCGAACGCGACGCCCTGCTCGACGCCGCCCGGCAACGGGTCCGCGCCCAACGCATCGCCCAGCTCCCCGAAACGGAACGCCGGCTGCTCGCGCAAACGTCCGATCCCCAGCCCCAGAATTTCAAGGAGCAGGCGGAAGCGGTGGCGAAGAAGGTGGCCGTCTCCGACGACGACGCGCGCAAGGCCCTGCTTCCGGACGAGGCCAAACGCCATGCCGCCCTCGTCCAGGAGGCGGAGGAACTGAACCGCGCTCGGCGCCCTTTCAGTCGGGGCTTGCTCGCCACCGACACCACCAACGCCGTCCCCGCCACCCGCATCCATTTCCAGGGCGATCACCAGTCCGAACGCGAGGCCGTCCAGCCGGGCTTCCTTTCCGCGCTCGATCCCAACCCCGCCCCCATCCGACCCGCCGCGAATCCGGCGACCACCGGACGCCGCCTCGCGTTGGCGGGCTGGATCGCCTCCCCCGACAACCCGCTGACCGCCCGGGTCTTCGTGAACCGGGCGTGGCAGACCTTTTTCGGCCAGGCCCTGGTCGCCACGCCCAACGATTTCGGGCTGGCCGGCGCCCGACCGTCCCATCCCGAGCTCCTGGACTGGCTGGCGTCCGAGTTCATCCGGGGCGGCTGGTCGATCCAGCGGTTGCACCGGCTCATCGTGACGAGCGGCACGTACCGGCAGGCGGTCCATGGGGCGCCGACGACCGTGGCGGCGGCGCGTCGGACCGATCCGGGGAACCGGCTGCTCTGGCGGCAGAACCTGCGCCGGCTCACCGCCGAGCAACTGCGGGATGCGCTGCTGCACGCCGCCGGCCTTCTCCAGCATCGCGGCGGTGGCCCGCCCGTCTGGCCCGAGCTTCCCGACGAAATCCTCACCGCCAACCCCGCGTTCCTGGATGACAACGCCGAGAAGACCAAGGGCTGGTATCCCTCGCCCCCCGAGGCGCGCTCGGTGCGGAGCATCTTCCTCGTGCAGAAACGAACCGTCCGGGTCCCCTTCCTGGAGACGTTCGACCTGCCCGAGAACAGCACGTCCTGCCCCCAACGCACGCTTTCGGTCGTCGCGCCCCAGGCCCTCTCGCTGATGAACGGGCAGGAGGCGCTCCATGCCGCCCGCCGCCTCGCGGACCGCGTGGCCCGGGACATCGGCGGCCCGGCTCCGGAGCAGGTCCGACGCGCCTTCCAGCTCGCGCTCCAACGCTCGCCACGCCCCGATGAAGCCGCCGCGTGCGAGCGCTTCCTCGCCCGGGCCGGCCTGCCCGAACTCTGCCGGTCCCTCCTCAATCTGAACGAGTTCGCGTACGTCGACTGACCCACGGCCCGGGGGGAGATACCGCGCGTGGGGCCGGGATGCCGGCGCCGTTCGCGAACGCTGTTCGCCCCGCCGCCGGACGACGGCGGCGACCAGGGGGCACGCCGCGCCAGGGCCCGGAATCGGGCGAGAGGACGTCCGCCACCGCGGCGGACGTAGCCACCGGTGAGGTGACGAGGTGGAGCCGGTGATGCGGACTTCGCAACGCCCCGCCGTCCTACTCGCGGCGCTTGTCCGCATCCTTGGGCGTGTCGGAACCCGTCTTCGACTCGTCGCGGCCCTTCTGCTTGTCCTTGTCCTGATCCTTGACCTTTTCGGCGGCCTTCTTGTCTTTCGCGGCACCGTCCATGGAGGGGGAGCCTCCCATCTTCCAGGGGGCGAGGAGCGGGGCCTTGACGTCGATGTCGTCGAGGAGTTTGCGGGCCTCCTCAGGGGTGCGGGTGATCTTGGGTCGCAGGAAGACCATGAGCTCGACGTTGCGGGCGGTCTTGTCCTTCTTCTTGAAGGCCCAGCCGAGGCCGGGGATGTCGCCGAGCACCGGCACCTTGCGGACGGTGTCGACGATCTGCTTCTGGATGATGCCGCCGAGGACGAGGATTTCGCCGCTCTTGGCGGTGACGTCGGTGCGGAAGTTGCGGGTGTCGACAACGGCGCCGCCGAGGATGAGTTGTCCGGGCTGGATGGCGGAGGATTCGGCGCGGATGCGGAGCGAGATTTCGCCGCTGTTGCTGATGCGCGGAGTGACCTCGAGGATGACGCCGACAAGTTTGTACTGGAAGGTCTGGTTCAGGCCGCCGATGTCGGTGGTCTGACTGCGATCGATGAAGGGGACCTGCTGACCGACGAAGAGGCGTCCCATCTCGTTGTCGGCGACGTTGATCTGGGGTTCGGCAAGGACGGTGGCGTCGGTGTTCTTGCGGAGGAACTGCACGAGGACGTCGAGGTTGACGGTGCTGTCGAGCATGCCGGAACGGAGGGCGGTGATGGCGGACCCGATCTCGCCGGCGGGCGGGTTGTTGATGGTCGTGTTGCCGCCGAAGCCTTGGACCTGCTTGCCCCGGGCGGAACCGAGCAGGGAGCCGTCATAGTCGTCGCCGGTGAAGACGCGGTCGCCGCTGGGGGAGAAGCGGACGCCGAGTTTGTCGAGCTTGTCGGTGGAGACCTCGAGGATGCGGGCCTCGATGAGGACCTGGGCGGTCGGGGCGTCCATCTCGTCAACGAGCTTGGCGATCTGGGGGAGGAGATGGAGGTTGGCGGAGACCAGCAGGGCATTGCCGCGGTCGTCGGCGACGACCCGGACGCGTCCGACGAGGTCGCTGACCTGGCGGGTGGCGGTGCGTCCATCGCTGCCGCGCTGGTTGTCGGGCGCGCTGCCGAGCCAGGGGAAGTAGCCGTCCTGCCGGGATTCGAGGCTGAGCTCGAAGCTGCTCTGGGCGGGGACGCCGGTGTTCTGCTGCTGCGGCTGGGAAGGGTTGGGGTTCTGCGGTTGCTGGGGCTGATTGCCGCGGATGGGGGGCGACCCGTTCTTGGCGAAAAGAATGTTGAGGTGGTTGGCGAGCGCCGAGGCGTCGGCGAACCGGACGGGAATGCGGACGGTGGTTTCGCCGGCCTGGGAGGGAACGTCGAGGGATTTGATCATCTCCTCGACCGCCGCGAGGTTTTCCTTGGAGTTGGAGGTGATGATGAGGGTGTTCGAGTAGGGTTCGCTGGTGATGCGGACCTTGCCGAACAGCCGGCCCACGTCGCGGTCCGCGGTGCCCTGGTCCGAGTCGAAATCGTCGTAGTACCAGTACGGGCGGCGCTCGGTCTTCTTGAGGAAGAGCTCGTTGAGGACGTCCTCGATGTCGACGGCACTGACGTACTTGAGCTGGTACAGACGGGGGGCGAGGGCGTCGTCGTGCACGGGTTCGTCGAGTTCCGCGACCATGCGGGTGATGCCGTCGATCTGGGTGGGCGGAGCCTGGACGACGATGGCATTGCGGCGGCGGTCGGCGACGACGCTGACCTTCTTGTTGCTCTGGGAATTGTCGCCCCCGAAGTAGAAGTAGCGATAGCGGGAGGAGGAGTCCTGGTCCTGGTTGAGGGTCTGGAGTTGCTTGGCGACGTCCTGGGCGTCGGCGTTCTTGAGGGTGTAGGTCTTGATCACCTTTTCCTGGGCATCATCGGTGTCGAGGGCGGCGACGAATTCGCTGACCAGTTTGAAGCTGCTCTCGCTGGAGAGGATGATGAGCGAATTGGAGCGCTCGTTGGCGGCGATCTCGATGGCCTCCTTGGGGGAGCGCACGTTCATCTTCTGGTAGAGGGGCTGGACCTCGCGGACGAGGTCCGCGGCACGGACGTTCTTCAGCGCGAGCACGCGCACGGTCACGTCGCCCGGCTTGTCGGTATCGAGCAGGTTGATGAGCTTGCGCACATCCTCGAGCCGGGCCTTGGGCGAGGACACGATCAGGCGGTTGGCGACGCGATCGGGCCAGAGCCGAACCTGGGACGACCCGGAGCCGATGGTGGTGGGGCCCACGGGTCCGCCGCCGCCGCCCCCTCCCCCGCCGCCGGACGGGAACGGCATGCCGGGGGGCATTCCGGGCGGCATGGAGGGCGAGGAGCGGGAGGACGATCCGCCTCCGGAGCCGCCGCCGCCGGTGCCGGCCTGGGCGTTCAGGATGAGACCAACCATGTTGGCGAGTTCCTCGGCGCCGGCATGCTTGAGCTGGAAGATCTCGACGACCGAATCGCCGAGGGAGGTGACATCGAGGTCCTTGAGCAGTTCGGCGACGAGCCGGACGTTGTCGGTGAGATCGGTGACGACGAGCGTGCCGGCCCGTTCGTCGACTTCGGCGGTGCCTTTTTCGGAGAGGAGGCCGCGGATGCGATCGCGCAGCTCGGAGGCGGCGACGTGGGTGGCCTGGAAGGTCTTCATGATCCGCTGGCGACCCTCGGGGATCTCGGAGTCGGCGGCGCCGAGCACCTCGGGGCTGAGCTTCGGCTCGGTGCCCTCGGGAACGAGGAAGATGGTGCTGCGGGTCTCGATGGCGTTGAACCCCTCGAGCGCGAGGGCGCGGTAGACCAGATCGATGGCCTCGCGCTGGGAGACCTTCTTGGAACTGACGATGGTGAGCTGGCACTGCACCCGCGGATGCTTGACGACGATCTTGCCTGTGGTGGCGGCCAGCCACTGGACGATCATGTCCACCTGCGCCCCCTGGAACGCGACCTGCACGCCCTCGGCGCTGTTGGTGGAACCGGGCGCGGGCGGCGCGCCGGGAACGCCGGGTGGTCCCCCGGGGCCGGCCGGTCCGGCGTTGGTGACGGACCCGGAGGCGCCCGGGCCCGGAACGGCGTTGGTTCCACCCGGACCGGTCGGGGCGTTCGTCGAC
>CAZSOV010000034.1:0-40132 GCA_964608505.1 uncultured Verrucomicrobiota bacterium | reverse complement strand
TGACCGACGAGCAACGACGCCAGACGGCCCTTTCCGCGAAAACCCTCCGGGCGGCGGGTCGTTTGCCGCTGGCCTTCGTGGGTTCGATCCTTGCAGCCCGCTGCGGGGATGCTCGGATCTCGCCGCCATGGCCTGTGCCTGAATCCCTCGCCGCAGGGCTCGTCGCAATTTCAGACTGGGTCTCAGGACGGCGCGATCACGGACCCGGCCAGGCCCTGCTGCACGACCTGCAGCAGCGCCTCGACGGTGAACGGCTTGGGCAGAATCGCGCAGACGCCGATCGCCTGGAGTTCCCCGGTCCTGGCGGCCTGCTCCGCGCCGGTGATCGCGACAAGCGGAACCCCGGCGTCGAGGGCGCGCACCGCCCGCAACAGGGCCGTTCCGTCCATCGTCGGCATCATGACGTCGGAGATCACCATCCGCACCTCGCCGCGGCGCGCCTGGTAGCAGGTCAGGGCCTCGACGCCGTCCGCGGCCTCCGCGACCCTATACCGGGCGGTCTCCAGGGCCTGCCGCAGCACGCTCCGCACCCGTTCCTCGTCGTCGACGACGAGGATCAGCTCCTCGCGACCGGGCGCCAGTCCCGCGGCGGCGGAAGGCACCGGGGCGGGGCCGGACTGCGCGGATGCAGGCAACAGGACGCGGAATTCGGTTCCCTGCCCCACGCGGCTGTCGATCTGGATGAAACCCCCGTGGCTTTTCACGATGCCGAGCACGACCGACAGGCCGAGGCCGGTGCCCTGTCCCAGGGGCTTGGTGGTGAAGAACGGATCGAAGATCCGATCGAGGTGCTCGGCGGGCATGCCGGTGCCGGTATCCCGGACGCCCAACACGACGTGCGGTCCGGGCTTGGCCCCGGGATGGGTCCGGACCGTCGAAGCGTCGACCTCCGCGCGGTCGACCGACAGCGTCAGGGTGCCGCCCGCCGGCATCGCATCGCGCGCGTTGACGCAGAGGTTCATCAGAATCTGGTGCACCTGCGTCGAGTCGGCCTCGACCATCGCAGCGTCGGGATCGAAGTGCGTCCGCACGACGATGTTCTTCGGGAACGTCTCGCGCATGATGACCGCCATGTCGTGCACGAACGACTCCAGCCGGACGGGTTCGCGCGCGCCCTCGGCGCCCCGGCTGAAGGTCATGAGCTGGCGGATGATACCGGCCCCCCGCTTCGCGCTGGTCTCGATCACGTCGAGCAGCGTGCAGGCACCGGGGTCGGTCTGGTTCTGGCGCAGGAGCGTCGCCCCGATGAGCATGGGCGCCAGGATGTTGTTCAGGTCATGGGCGATGCCGCCGGCGAGCCGTCCCACGGTCTCGAGCCGCTGCGCCCGCAACAGCTGGGCCTCGAGCCGCTTTCGTTCGCCGATGTCGCGGACGAACCTCAGGAAGACCCCCCGTCCCGGGAGAAAGACCGCGCTCACCTCGGTCTCCACGATCCGACCGTCGGACCGGAGGTGCCGGCCTTCGTAGCGAGCCCAGCCGCGCCCGGCCACCTCGGCCAGCGACGGCGGGGGCACGTCCATGGACTCGAGGTCGCGCACGTTCATGGCGAGCAGCCTTTCCCGCGGGTGGCCCGCGAGGTCGCAGAAGTGGTCGGAGACCTCCAGCAGCCTCCCGTCCCGGTCCACGACGCAGAACCCGTCCATCGAGGTGCGGATGAGCGCCTGATAGCGTTCCTCGTTCTCGCGCAGCGTGGCCTCGTCGCGCTTCTGTTCGCGACGCAGGCGGTACTGCTCGAGCGCGTGGGAGACCGCGGAGCCGAGTCGCCCCAGCCGGTCCTTCAGCAGGTAGTCGGCGGCGCCCTCGCGCAATGCCGCGACGGCCAGCTCCTCGCCCACGGTGCCGGAGACGAGGATGAACGGCACGTCGCCCCTCCGCTCCCGGGCGATCGCCAACGCGCGCAGGCCGTCGAATCCCGGCATCTCGTAGTCCGACAGGATCAGATCCCACGGAGCCTCCAGCGCCTCCTCGAAGGCGGACTGGGTGTCGACGCGCCGCGATTCCGGCGCGAAGCCCCCCAGCCGCAGCTTGCGCACGAGCAGCTCGGCGTCCGCGGCACTGTCCTCCACGATCAGGACCCGCAGCTCGGGTGACATCTCAGCCTCCTTTCGAGGGGGGATGGTTCAGCAACAGCCAGTACATCCCCAGCTCCTGCACGGCGGAAACGAAGCGCTCGAAGTTCACCGGCTTCACGATGTAGCTGTTCACGCCGAGATGGTGGCTCTCGACGACGTCGTTCTGCTCCTTCGACGAGGTGAGCACGACCACGGGGATCGTCCGCGTGCGCGGGTCGCCCTTGATCCGGCGCAGCACCTCCAGTCCGTCGACCTTCGGCAGCTTGAGATCGAGCAGCACCACGTGGGGCGCGTCCTCGATGCGGCGGGAGGCGTGCTCGCCCTCGCAGAAGATGTAGTCCAGTGCCTCGACTCCGTCGCGGGCAACCTGGACGTGGTTCGCGAGGTTGGATTTGCGCAAGGCCCGCAGCGCGAGTTCGCGGTCCTGCGCGCTGTCGTCGACGAGCAGGATCTCGACGGCCTGGGTTTTGTGGTTGGGGTCGGTCATGATGAGGGGGGTTCCGGTTCGGTTCCGAGGGTGAAGAAGAAGGTGGCACCGCGATCAACCGCGGCCTCGACCCACACGCGTCCGCCATGCCGGCTCAGGATGCGCTCGACGATCGCGAGTCCGACCCCGGTGCCTTCGAACTCCTCCGCGCGGTGCAGCCGCTGGAAGACGCGAAACAGCTTGTCCGCGTAGCGCATGTCGAACCCGGTCCCGTTGTCGGCCACGTAGTACGCCTCCAGACCGTCCTGGCTCCGGAAGCCGATGCGGATACGTGCCGGAGCGCGTCCGCGGGTGTACTTGTGCGCGTTGGAAAGCAGATTGACCCAGACCTGCTTGAGCAAACTGCGATCCGCCCGGCACCGCGGCAGGGGGTCGATGTCGATCTCCACGGCCCGCCCGGTCCGCTCCGGGCGCAGTTCCTCCAGCACGACGTCGATCAACTGGCGCACGTCGACCTCGCGTCGAACCAGCGCCTGGCGGCTCAGGCGCGAGAACGTCAGCAGATCGTCGATCAACCGGCCCATCTGCTGCGCCCCCTCCCGGATCAGCCCGAGCTGGCGGGCACCGTCGGGCGGCAAATGGGTGCCGTAGTCGCTGAGCACCGCCTCGGAGAAGCCGTCGATCGCGCGCAGCGGCGCCCGCAGGTCGTGCGAGACCGAGTAGCTGAACGCTTCCAGTTCCTTGTTGGCCACCTCCAGTTCGGAGGTGCGCTCCCCGACGCGCGATTCCAGCTTGGCGTTAAGTTCGCGGAGGGCCGCCTCGGCCTCGCGCCGCGCCCTGATATCCTGCGCGGTGGCGACGCGATATCGGGCCTGGCCGTCGACATCCCGCACGCTCACGACGTCCAGCTGGACCGGGAACGGCGCGCCGTCCACGCGCAGCATCCGGAGCTCCAGCCGCACCTGCCCGACGCGGTCCGCCTCGGCCGCGCCGGCGCGAACGGAGTCGCGATCCTCCGGAGCGAAGAGGTCGGGCAGGCGGGAACCCACGACGTCGCAGGCCCGAAGCCCGAGCATCCCCGCCAGGGCGGGATTGCAGGCCATCACCTCGTTGGACGCCGGCACCCCGAGCGCGATGCCGTGCGCGCAATGTTCGAAGGCATCCGCCCACTGGCGAAGCGCGCGCTCCGCGACCTTCTGTCGCGTGATGTCGCGCGCGGTAACGACCGAACCCACGATCTCGCCACCGGCGTTGCGGATCGGCGCGAAGCTGTGGCTCCCCACCCAGCTCTCCCCCGTGTCCTTGCGCCGCAGGAAATATTCCGCGGCGTCCGCCGTCTCGCCGCGCAGGGCCCGCGAGACCGCCCATTGCTCGAGCGGCGCCGGTTCGCCGTTCGGAAGGGACACCTCGAGAAACGCGGGATACTCGGCGAGGGTGCGGGCGCACTCCTGCTTGCCGCGGAACCGGTGGAACGTCGCGAACGCGTCGTTGAAGTCGAGGAACCGCCCGTCCCGATCCGAGATGAACACCGCGTCCGTCATGCTCGCCAGCGCGGCCTCCAGCTTGGCCTTGCCCGCGAGCACGGCCTCCTCCGACCGGCGCCGTTCGGTCACGTCGGTCGCCACGCCGTCCCAGAAGACCTGCCCGTCCGCTCGGCGCCTCGGGTGCGAGCGAAGATGGAGCCATCGCGATGTTCCCTCGCCGACGCGCACGCACAGTTCCATCTCGAAATCGGTCATCGTCCGCAGGCTGTCGGCCTCCGCCCTCGTCAACGCGTCGAGCTGCTCGGCGGACATCTGGCGTTGCAGGGCTCCGGCGTCGTGCAGCACGTCCTCGGGCCGGAGCCCGTGCAGTTTCCTGACCCCCGCGCTCAGGTACAGAAACCGGGGCCGCCCGCCGGCATCGTGCGTGTACTGGTAGACGTAGCTGTCCGGGAGGTTGTCGCCCAGCGAACGAAGGCGTTCCTCGCTTTCGCGCAACGCCTGCTCCGCCTCCTTGCGCTCGGTGATGTCGGCGCGAATCGCGATGAACTGACGCGGACGCCCCGTCGACTCGTCGAGGAGCGGAACGATGGTCGTATGGACCCAGTACACCGAACCGTCCTTGGCCCGGTTCCGGAGGTCGCCCTGCCAGACGCGCCCCGCCCCGATCGTCGACCACAGGTCCCGGAAGAACGCCTTCGAGTGAAACCCGCTGTTGATGATCCGGTGATCGCGACCGATCAGTTCCTCGCGGGCATACCTCGAGATGGCGCAGAACTTGTCGTTGACCGAGGTGATGGCTCCCCGCGCGTCGGTGACCGCGACGATCGCGTGTTCGTCGAGCGCCCGCTGCAGGTCACGCGCCTGCCGCGAGGCCATGAGGAGCCGGTGCTCCGCCTCCTTGCGCTCGGTGATGTCGACGACCACCACGATCGCGATCTTCCCGGAGCGATCCGCGCCGGGTTCATAGGACACCGCGTAATGCCGGCCCGGCTCGCCGGGCGCCGCTGCCGGCAGGCAGAGCTCGTAGTGGACCCTCTCGCCGCGGAGCGCCTGCTCCAGCCGCGGACGTATCTGCTCCTCGTAGACCGGCGCCAGCACATCCGCGACGCGCTGCCCGACCAGATCGGTGGCCGCCAGATTCAGGATCTCCGGGTAGGCGCGGTTCGCGTAGCGATAGCGGTGTTGCTCGTCCACGATCACAAGACCCACGCGACCCGTGTCCGTCACGGTTCGCAACCGGGCCTCGCTCTCCCGCAGCGCCTCGTTGGTCCGCTGGAGCTCCGACGTGCGGTCGCGCACGCGCACTTCGAGCTGCTCGTTCGCGGCATGCATCGCGGCCAACGCCAGCTCGGTCCGGCGAGTCGCCGTCCGCCAGCGCTCGTGGAACGTGCTGAAAAGCACCCCCATGCCGACGAACACCCCCATCGAGGCCACGAATCGGGCGTCCTCGAGCGCGAAGGATCCCTCGGGTGGGACGAACACAAACCAGACGAGCAGCGTGGAAAGGCACGTGGCGACCAGCCCGCCCACCCGCCCGCCGGCCCAGGAACCGAGGAACACCGCCGGATAGAACAGAAACCAGACGAAGGGACGGAGGTACTCCCAGAAGGCCCATTGCAGGGCCAGCGCGGCGAGCGGGAACAACACGGCCAGCCGGCAGTCCCGCCAAGGATTCTGGTCTCGTTCAGGGCTCATCGGCGTCCCACGCTCGCTCCGCCAGCGCCGCGTCCCGCCGCAGCGCGGTCTCCTTGGACCGGTGACCGTCCCGGTCGGCAATGTGGTTCGGGTTCATGACGGGGCCGCGCACTGCCCGGGAAGGCCCCAAGGCGGTGTGAACTCTACGACTGACTTTTCGTTTACACCGGTCGACCCACCGCCGCTAGCAAAGAACTCGGCCGTCTCGAACGACGGCCAGGGCCGTTTACGCAGTCCCGCGTGGAACTGCGAGGTTGGGCCGGCGATTGCCGAGTCGCCGGCTTCGCCCCTCGATTCGCCTGCTTCGATCTCCCCGCGACACGGCCCGCCGTCGCGCGGACGCTAGGGCGGCGATCCGGTCGCGGGCCCCCATCGACTTTGTCCATCGACCTGGAACCGGCGCACGGATCGACCCCGGGCAGCGCAGCGCCTCCCTCGCCCAGACGTTGTCCTGCGTGGTCCCCGGTCGATTGACCATGCCCCGGATTCCGGGTCTGGTTCGTTCCGGTCCCCATGAAACCCCTCCTGTCCCATCGGTGGCCCGGCTCCCGGGCCCTCGGCCTGGCCCTGCGGGTCGGTTGGGCGGTCCTGCTGACATCGCCGACCGCCGGCGCCGCGTCCGACTCCGATCCCCTGCCGCGCGGCCACCCCTGGTTCCAGGCCGACTTCGAACCGGCCGACGCCCTGCGCGGGTGGAGCGGACCGGGGAGGATCGAGCCCGGTTACCGGAGCCGCGGGGCGCTCGGCGTCGAACGCGGGCCGGGCGCCGGGGCGCCGTCGTCGACCGTCGTCGGCGTGACGTTGCCGGTCGAGGCCATGCAGGGGTACCTGGTGCGCGGGTCCGCGCAGGTGCGCGCCGAGAACGTGAGCTCCCGGCCGAACCCCTGGAACGGGATCAAGTGCATGCTCGCCCTCGAGATGCCGGACCGGAAGCTCTGGCCCCAGGCCGAGATCGGCACGGGGACGTTCGACTGGCGCCAGGTCTCGTTCACGGTGCGCGTGCCCACCAACGCGCGTTCGGCCCGACTCCTGCTCGGGCTCGAGCAGGTCACCGGCAGGGTCTGGTTCGACGACGTGAAGTTCGTCGTGGTCAGGCCCCCGGTCCGTCGCGAGGCAAGGCCGGTCGTCGGGCCGCCCTTCACGGGTCGCGAGGTGCCCCGGTTGCGCGGGGCGATGATCGGCCCCGACATCGACGCCGCGGGCCTGAGGGTCCTCGGACGGGACTGGGGCGCGAACCTCATCCGCTGGCAGCTGATCCGGACGGGTCGCCCCGGACGGCCGGCAACGGACGACGATTATGACGCCTGGCTCGAGGGCGAGCTGAAGAAGCTCGATGCCGCGCTGCCGCATTGCCTGTCCAACGGCCTCCATGTGGTCGTCGATCTGCACTCGCCGCCTGGCGGGAAGCCGACGGCGGGCGGTTACGTCGGTGCCGACGACCGGCTGTTCACCGATCCGCGGTGTCAGGAGAAGTTCGTCCGCGTGTGGGAACGGATCGCGACGCGGTACAAAGGTGCCCGGCCCATCTGGGCATTCGATCTCGTCAACGAGCCGGTGGAAGACGCGGTCGAGGACGACTGCGATGACTGGCAATCCCTGGCGGAACGGGCGGCGCGGGCCATCCGGGCCATCGACCCGACGCGGACACTGGTCGTCGAGCCCGCGGCGTGGGGCGGGCCGGGGGGACTGGCGGACCTGGTGCCGTTGTCGGTGTCGAACGTGGTGTACAGCGTGCACATGTACCTGCCGCATGCATTCACCCATCAGGGCGTGCACGGGCCGGGGCCGGCGTACCGCTATCCGGGTCCGGTGGAAGGGAGGCACTGGGACAAGGCGCAACTCGAGGAGGCCCTGCAGCCGGTCGTCGACTTCCAGCGCGCCCACGGCGTGCACATCTACATCGGGGAGTTCAGCGCCATCCGCTGGGCGCCGGAGGGCAGTGCCGCCCGCTATCTGTCGGACCTGATCGACATCTTCGAGGCGCACGGTTGGGACTGGAGCTACCACGCCTTCCGCGAATGGAGCGGGTGGAGCGTGGAGCAC
The DNA here is from genome assembly GCA_964608505.1 of uncultured Verrucomicrobiota bacterium. Taxonomy (GTDB): domain Bacteria; phylum Verrucomicrobiota; class Verrucomicrobiia; order Limisphaerales; family CAIMTB01; genus CAIMTB01. The sequence continues at coordinate 32,411 of CAZSOV010000034.1, read as the reverse complement.
GGGGCGGATCGGAACGACACCCGCCCGGCGGAGGAACCGACGGATCGCCAGCTTCTGCTGCGGCGTTGGTTCGGTCTCAACGCGAACCCCGCTTGGTAAACGGGGGGTCCGCCGCCGCGCGTGCCGGCGGAACGGGCGGCGTGTGACGCGCGGGGCGGGGGCGCGGGCGCGGGAAGGGCGGCGCGTCAGCCCGCCTTTTCGCCGCCGCGACCCGTCGTCAGGAAGTGCTCGACGAAGAGCAGCCCCGAATCGCCGGCCCGGCGGACGATCTGGAGCAGTTCATCCGTGGAGGAGAGCTCCTCCAGTTGCTCGGTGATGAACCATTGAAGGGAGTTCTGCGTGAAGCGATCCCCTTCCTCCTCCGCGAGATCCATCAGCGCCTTGATCGCGTCGGTGACCTTCAACTCGTGTTCGAGGGCGAGTTCGACGGCCTGAACGGCGCTCTTGAACCGGCATTGAGGGGCCGGAATCGCCGGGATCTCCAGCGGGGTTCCCGTCTCGACCAGAAAGGCGATGAAGCGGTGCGCGTGAGCCCGCTCCTCCGTGGCCTGGGTCGCGAAATGGGCGCTCAGCCGGGGCAGGCCCTCGAGCTTGAACCAGGCGGCAATCGCCTCGTACTGGATCGAGGCGAGGAATTCCATGCCGATCTGGGCGTTGATGGCGCTGGCGGTCTTTTTGGAGGTGAGTTGCTTCATGGGGGGGAGGGTGAACGGATGAACCCCGTGGGGCTCGAGGGTCGGACGCGACTCTATCGGCAATTCCCGGACCGGCAAGCTGGCTCGCGTATAGGCAGCCGTCGCGAGTGACAGGCACGTCCGGGAGGCGGCGCCTCCGGCGGGTGCACCACGACGTTCCGATCAAGAACGCGGCCCGCCGGTCAACCGCGCGCCGCGCGCCGCCGCTGACCCAACCGACGCAGGGTCGCCTTGGCCCGCGCGACCTTCCGGGTGGAGGGCGTCCTGGAATGCTCGGCGGCGAAGGCAAGGACGCGGTTCCAGAAGCCGAGGTAGTGATCGAAGCGCCGGGCGTTCATGGCTCCCCACAGCAGATACGAAAGGAGCCGCGCCCGCTGCCGGCGGCTTGCCAAAGACTGGCGGCGGCTTGTCGCGCCCGGAAATTCCTGGACCCACGCCGATGCCTGGCCCGCGCCGGGGCGTTCCCGAATTCATTCCCCGCCGAAGGGGGCGTCGGAGAACAGGACGATCGTCGCCGTGTGATTCGCTTCCCAGATCCGTCCGCCCCGTTGTTGCAGGGTCTGTTCCATGAACCCGGCCTCGAGCCGCCAATGGCGCGCCAGGCGCCGCCCCAGACCCACGAAGAACCGGTTCTGGTCGAAATCGTTCCGTCCGAGGCTGCCTCCGACGTTCACGAAGACCTCGTTCCACACCGGCACGTACCAGGACTTGTCCGCGGTGAGCGGAATGCTCGTCCGCAGCTGATACCGGAGGCGGTTGGAATACCGGTAGCCAGCCAGGTCCCAGCCCCCCGCCCCCAGGCGCATGCTGCCAAGCCACCGCTGCTCCACCCGCAGCCGGTGGGACCAGTCGAGCCCCAGAAACGGAGTCCGGACGGACACCTGTTGCCAGAGACGATGTTCGGGGAACTCGTGCGCCACCGGGAACTCGCCATAGCGGTACGTCTCCACGAACGCGTACCCTCCCGACACGGCCACGGTCTCGGTCAACTGATAGTTGATTCCGGGTCGGAGAAGGAGCTGCTGCGCGTCCTCGCCGAGGTCGGCACGGCGGAACTGGCCCTCGAGGTGCACGCCCCAGGGACCCGTGCCGATCGGATGATCCCCCACGTAGTTCAACCAGAGGTGCCCGTTCTGATCCCAGGTCGACGCCCGGCAGATCCCTCCGACCGCGAGCAGGCAGGCGGCGACGCCGGCGGCGAATGCCGGAAGACGGCGCGCCCGTCGCATCCGGTGCGGCAGCCCGGGCGAGCGGGCCACATCGAATGCAGGCGGCGCGCCGTCGGCGGTGGCGCGGACGGGTCCGTGGGTCAGCCTGCCGGACGAACGCCGGCACGCTCCGTCGAGACGGGGGAACGGGGTCATGTGCGGACGGGATTCTGGAGACAATCCGGGAGCCGGCAAGGACGCGCGCACCTGCCCGAGTCGGGCGTGCGCGCCGAGGCATCGATGCGCGGGAACCGGGAGGGAGGCGGACGGGCGTCGTTCAGTCCCGAAGCGGCGCGGCCCGGACGATGACCTCGGCGTCGAGGGTCGACACGGGACCGGTCACGCCGAACCGGTTGACGGTGCGGGCGACGAGGCGGTTGTCACCGGGTTGCACCGACCAGACGAACTCGGCCGGGGTCGACACCCAGGGGCCCGCCGCGGTCCGGATTTCGAAGCGGTCGAAATTGGGGGTCAACGTGGCGAGCCGGACCCGGAGTTGGCCGGCTTCGACGCCCAGGCGGGGCGCCGCCTGGCCGACCGGAAAGTAGGGATCCGTGGCGGGATGCTCCGGAACCCTCCGCCGGTGCCAGGAGGTTCCATCGCAGAGCGCGTCCTGCACGATGAACATGCCGCCGTAATCGTACCCGGCATCCATGAGGTCCGTGTTCGGGATGAACCCGATGAACCCGTACTTGTCGAGTTCGTCGGGATGCACGGCCAGTTCCCCGAACCCCTCGAAGCGGGCGAGCACGACGGGCAGGTCCGCCTTCCGATACCGGCGTTGTTCCCTGCCGATGACCAACTCGAGGCGGGCGCCGTCCCGGTGGAACCATTCGGTGCGGATCTCCTGGGCATTGAGCGGAATCCCGTCCCGCTGCACGTGCAGGTTGGCGGTCGGATCCAGCATCACCCACTTGCGATGCTGGTTCGACCAGATCTCCGTCACCGAGTGCTCGGTCGAGCCGCCAACGCGAGCCACGCCCTGGTGCCGGCGGAGCGCGAGCGGACGGTCGACCCAGCCCAGACTCGCCGCCGCCGAGACCAGCACCTCGGCGTACTGGGCGCAAAAGAAGGTGTGTCCCTCCCGCACGGCATCGAGGACCGCCAGCGCGCCGTGGGCGTTGGTGGAGGGACGTCCGAACCGCGGAAACTGCCGGTGCGCCCAATCCAGCAACAGGACCTGGCGCTCGAACTCGTCCCGGCCCGGGGCGATCACCTCGTCGAGCCGATGCCGCCGGCGCAGTTCCGCCAGCTTCGGATTGTCATGCGAATCGAACCGGTAGCGCCGGGAATACTCGCTGTCGACGAACGGCAGGGCGTCACAGGCCCGCACCACCGCCCGTCGGTCGCCCAGCTCGAACACGACGCCCGGAACCGGCACCTCGAACTCCGCTGCACCGCAGCTCAGGAGCGTGGCCAGCAGCCACAGGGACCGGCCCGCGAATCCGCGTCCCGCCGCAACCCGCGTCCATCCGGAGCCGGTCACGGCTTCGGGCGGCCTGGCGCGCGACGGACCTCGAAGCCCGTTCTCCGTTTGCATCCACCGTTCATCCGCGCTTTCGGCAAACCGATCCAGCCCCGAGTGCGGAAGATGCCCCTGTCGGACGGGTCCCCCGACCCGGCGCGGTGAATCCCCTCCATCCCCGCCCCAAAAGGCGGAAATGGCAGGGGTCAGTCCCACTTATTGACAGTTGCTGGTCCGCGAGGCCAGGCTTGGTCATGCCTCGTTCCCTGCGCATCGAGTATCCAGGCGCGATCTATCACGTGCTAAACCGGGGGGATCGACGCGAGCCGATCTTCAAGCAGGACCGCGACCGCGAGCTTTTCCTCGCGACGCTGGACGAGGCCTGCACGAAGACCGGCTGGCAGGTCCACACGTTCTGCCTGATGCCGAATCATTTCCACCTCGTCGTCGAGACGCCCCAGGCCAACCTCGTGCTTGGGATGAAGTGGTTTCTGGGTACCTACACGGCGCGCTTCAACCGCCGGCACAAGCTCGCCGGTCATCTCTTCGGGGGTCGCTACAAGGCACTCGTGGTGGACGGAAGCACGAGAGGCTATCTGCGTACCGTCTGTGATTATGTGCACCTGAATCCGGTCCGGGCGAAACTGCTCGCCCCCGAGGAGCCCCTTCGCGCCTTCCGCTGGAGCAGTTTTCAGGAGTACCTCAAAAAGCCCGGAACGCGCCCGTCCTGGCTCTGGGTGGACCGTCTGCTGGGCGAGCACGGTGTCGGAGGGGATACGGCAGGGGGCCGGCGTGAGTTCGAGCGTCGCATGGAGGGCCGGCGCGCGGAGGACGGCGAGGACGACTGGCAGAAAATCCGGCGCGGTTGGTGCCTGGGGCACGCGGGGTTTCGCGACGAACTTCTGGCCGGAACGCACGAGCGTCTCGGTGACCGGCATTCCCGTGAATTCCGGGCCGAGAGTGGAGAGCACCGGGCGGAGCGGATCATGGCGGAGGAATTGGCGCGGCGCGGTTGGACGGCGGAGCAATTGAGCCAGCGGAGCAAGGGGGACCGGGAGAAGGTGCTGATCGCGATGCGAATTCGGCGGGAAACCACGGTCACGCTCCGTTGGATCGCGGACCACCTGGGGATGGGGAGTCCGGGCAACGTGAGCAACCGCCTCTGGAATCTCGCGCGGTCCCGGCGCTGAAACCCGGATGCTGACCCCCAACGCTCACCGTCGCCGGTCTGCGCGGATCCGACCTAGGGTTGGGTCCACTGAAACGTCCCGCCTTTGTCCAACCGCACCTCGCGCGCGTCGGAGGCGTAGCGCAGCCGCGTCGTGCCCCCGGCGAACGATCGGAGCGTCGCCTGGTCGAGCTTTCCGTCGGTCCAGGACAGGTCGACCTCGTAGCCCCCGCGCGCCCGCAGGCCCGTCACACGTCCGGACGGCCAGGCCTTGGGCAGAGCGGGGAGCAGTTCGATCTCGCCGGCACGGCTTTGAAGCAGCATTTCCACGATGCCCGCCGCGCCGCCGAAGTTGCCGTCGATTTGAAAGGGCGGATGGGCGTCGAACATGTTGGGATAGGTCCTTTCCGGGCCGAGAAGGAACTTGAGGATGTCGAAGGCACGATCGCCTCGACCCAGGTGCGTCCAGAGACAGATGCGCCAGGCGGTCGCCCAGCCGGTCGCCTTGTCGCCACGGATCTCGAGCGACTTTCCCACCGCCTCCGCCAGCTCCGGCGAACCGCGCCGGGTGATGTCACGACCGGGAAAGAGACCGTAGAGGTGGGACACGTGCCGATGATGGATGTCCCCGGCCCGGAGGTCCCAGTCCTCGAGCCATTCCTGCAGCTGGCCGGAACCTCCGATCCGGTTCGGCGCGAGCCGGGCGCGGGCCGTGGCAAGCCGAACCCGGAGGTCCCCGTCCACGCCAAGGAGTTCGGTCGCCCGGATCGTGTGGGCGAACAGGTCGCGCAGAATCTGCATGTCCATGGTGGGTCCCGCGCAGACCGCCGAGCCGTGCGGGTGGCCGTTCTCGGGGGAGATCGAGGGGTTCGTGACGAGCCATCGATGGGTCGGTTCCTCCTGAAGCGTGTCCAGGAAGAACTGGCAGGCGCCCTTGAGCGCCGGATAAATGCGCGCAAGGTCCGCCGGATCTCCGCTGAACTCGTAACGGTCCCAGAGATGGAGGCACAGCCAGGCACCGCCGCAGGGCCACATACCCCAGTTCGGTCCGTCGATGGGCGCCGAGGCCCGCCACAGATCCGTGTTGTGATGCACGACCCAACCGCCGGCCCCGTACATGCTCCGGGCCGTCCGTGCCCCGGTCACGGTCAGGTCGTTCACCATGGCGATGAGCGGCTCCACGCATTCCGGCAGGTTGCCGGACTCGGCGGGCCAGTAGTTCATCTCCGTGTTGATGTTGATGGTGTACTTGCCACCCCACGGGGGGCTCGTGCTCTCGTTCCACAGGCCCTGCAGCGCGGCGGGTTGCCCTCCCGGACGCGAGCAGCTGATCAGGAGATAACGGGCGAATTGGTAGTAAAGCGCCGCCAGTTGGGGATCACCGCCCGCGGCGAAGCGCTGGATGCGCGTGTCCGTCGGCAACCCCGTCGCGTCGCTACGACCCAGATCCAGCGTCACGCGCCGGAACAGCGCCTGGTAATCCGCCAAATGGGCCGCGCGCAGCTGGGCGTGGGTCTTCCCGGACGCCGACGCCAAAGCCTGCTTCACGGCGCTCTCGGGATCCCCGCCTGCGTCGTCGAACCTCCGATGGCTGGTCGCCGCTGCCACGAGGAGCATGACTTCGTCGGCCCCGCTGACCCGAACCCGTGCGCCCTCCGTCCGGACCTGACCGCCCTGGGCGATGACTCGGACCCGGCACTGGTACTGCAACTGGCCCTTGACCCCGCTGGAGTCTCCGCCCCGCCCGCGCAGGACGAGCGTATCGTTCCCGTCCGACTCCACCGTGGCATTCATCGGGGACTTCAGGCCTGCCTCGAAGGAGATCGATCCGGGCTTGTCCGCGGTGAGTCTCACGACGAGCACCTGCTCCGGGGCGCTCGCGAAAACCTCCCGGGCTTGGCGGACACCACCGTGGGTGTAGCGAACCGTGACCGTGGCGTCGTCGAGATCGAGGTCACGCCGGTAGTTCACGACATTCGTCGTCCCCGGGAACGACAGCAGCAGGTCACCGACGGTCTGGTACGGCATCTGCGCCAGCGGCTTGGCCATGACCTTGGCGCCGACGAGGGCGGCGGCCTCGCGGTAGCGCGCGGCGTTGATGAGTTCCCGGACCCGGGGCAACGACTCCCGTGCGTCGGGGTTGACGGGGTCGTAGGGGCCACCGGCCCAGAGCGTGCCCTCGTTGAGTTGCAGGCGCTCCTGTCCCGGGCCACCGAAGATCATCGCGCCGAGCCGTCCGTTGCCCACGGGCAGGGCCTCGACCCACCGTGTCGCCGGGCGGTCGTACCAGAGTCGGAGCAGGGGATCTCCCTGGGTCGCGGCGGATGCCGGGGTCGAGGGGAGAACAGGCATGATGGCGAACACCATCCACCGCAGGAACCGGGTCGGATTGAACATGACAGCTGCGGCGATCTGGCAACGCCGCAGGGGGAGAGTGCAGCGACTCCGAAGCACCCTGAAGCGCCAAGGGGCAGAAAGGTGGCTCTCCCAATATGGACATCCACCGCGCTCCGGATCGGTTTAGGGTGGCAAGCGCGCGGGCCTTGCCGAGCAGGCTCTTGTCCACTGGCGGGAGGGCTCTTCTGCCGCGGTTCCTCCGTTGAGCGGAGGATTATCCGCCCCGCTGTCGGGAGAGATCCGCTTTCCATGCCTCGCCGAGTTCTTCCACGGAAAGGCCGGTCAGCGACTTCCACAACTCGGGACGATAGCGTCCCTCCCGCATGGCGGCGTTCAGTTCCCGGTAGACCCCGGGCCCGTACTCGGAGGTCACCCAGTGGAGGAAATTGGCCGTAATCCGGTAACTGCCGTCGTACCGCGCCCGCGCGACGGCCGAGGGAGGGATCAGCGCCCCCTGCGACCGCGCCTCGTACCGGAACCAGCGGATGTAGTCGGGGATGCCCTCCACGAGCCATCCCGGCGGACGGATCCCGCCCCCGCCCCCGCCCCCGCGGCGACCGCGTCCGTATTGCTGCACGACATGAACCAATTCATGGAGGACCGCCCCCTTGGCCTCCCCCTTCAGGTTGGCCCGAAACCACTTGGCCCAGCAGGTGACCTTCGTCCCCGAAGTGGCTGCCACCCCGTTTCCCTCCGCCACGAACACCACGCTGACCCGCCGCGGCGCCTCGTAACCCGCGCTGGGGAGCATTCGGCGCAGTTCCGGGTACCACTCCCGGACCAGTGGCACGATTTCGGCATCCACCCACTCAAGGAGATCCGGGGTGGCGGACGCATCGAGGGTGATGCGCGTCTGCCCACCGTCCATCTCGACCACCCGCACCGCCTCGCCGGCGGAAACCCTCTCGCCGTGTTGCAGCGCCGGCCCGAATCGGTCCACCACGTCGATTTCGCTGAAGAAAGTCTGTCCGAACGGCCCCTGGCTGCGGGTCGGTCGCACCACGAAAAGCAGATACCGGAACCGTCCCAGATCCGAAGCCGGGTCCGTCGCCGCGATGCTCGCTCCGTACTGCCCGCCCGGGTCTTCCCCCTCGGGTGGGTGGGTATCCACCCTGGCCAAGCGCGTCCAACCCGCCGCCGCCGGGTCCGGCAGTTCGCCGATCTCCAGGGAGAAGCCCGGTTCCTCGCCCATCGCGGCATAGAGATCGTACACCTGCGGCCCCCGCTCGCCGGCGTGCCAAGAATACGTGCTGACTCGCGACAACGACCGTGCCTGCCGGAGATCCACCAGCAGGCGCCCTCCCCCTCCCCCGGCGCGGAAGAAGAAGTTCTGAGCAGGAGCATCCTCGTCGATGGGCAGACGCCCATCGTTCAGCACCGCCACGTCCCCGCCGTTCGGATCACGGCTCCCTTGCACCACCCGAAAGACCGCCTCGGTCGCCGCATCGTTGAGGGCTGGCCTCGGCAGGGTCGTCAACTCGAACCCAGCCCCGGCATCCTCCGGAGCCAACCGCTCCTGCACTACCCGCACCTCCGCCGCGGAGGCCAGCAGCCCGCAGAAAGCCAGCCCTAGGTGAACCGACGGGCAAAGGCGTCGTGGAAGGGGAATCCTCATAATCGTCTCGGCGCCGGCCTCCGGGCTGCGGGCTCCGCAACGGGTGCCGGAAATTCCCTGCGCACGAGCCCGTGCCGAGGCGCCGGGGGGCACCGTAGGCTCGAGCCAGCACACCAGCAAGCAACGTTCCGTCGGGTAGGGTCGGGAGGGCGGGAAGCCAGGCCCCTGTCCTATGCCATCGGGGAGGGGGCCGTTGGCGCAGGCCATCCACGACAGGGTGAAGTGCGCACCCGTCACGGCCCGTGTTTTGACCCGCGACGACGGCTCGTCGTGGAGCGCGCAAGTATAAATAAGTGGGACTGACCCCGTGGAAGCGCGTGCCACAGATCGAGGGACAAGGGGGCGAATGGGTGGTGGCATGGGCGGGGCCGATGACCTCGGCAAACCCTCCGCTCGCATGCAACGAATGAACTGGCTGGGTCTGTGGTCGATCCTGGTTTTGGCGGGTCCGGGAACGTGCGGTGCCGCCGCCCCGGAACTGTCGGGCTGGAACACCTCGCTCTTCAGCGGTGCCGGGAACTGTGCCTTCTGCCACGACCAGTTCGGAGCGGCCTTGCGGGATGCGAAGGGAGAGAGCGTGTCGATCACGGAGGATTGGCGGGGCACGATGATGGCCCATGCCTTCAAGGACCCGCTCTGGCGCGCGGTCATGGAGGCCGAGGTGTCGGCCCGCCCCGGCCTGAAGTCCTTCATCGAGGACAAATGCCAGACGTGTCATGCACCGATGCCCCACGCTCAGCAAAGCCACGATGGGCAGGGACCGCTGGGATACGCCGCGGCGAAGCTCGCGCCGCTCGCCGAGGAGGGCGTGGGTTGCACGCTCTGCCACCAAATCCAACCCGATCATCTGGGCGGGGAGGCCAGCTTTTCCGGGCATTACACGATTCGTCCAACCCGGCGGATCTTCGGCCCGTATCGGGACGTGCTGACGATGCCGATGCAGCGCCATGTGAACTACACGCCGGAGTTCGGCAGCCATGTCCAGGAGTCCGGCCTGTGCGCGACCTGTCACACGCTGTACACGCCGATCCTGGGTCCGACGAACGAGGTGATGGGCCGGTTTCCCGAGCAGACCCCGTTCCTCGAGTGGCGGGCCAGCGAATACGCGAGGAACGGGAAGCATTGTCAGGATTGCCACATGCAGCGTCTGGACGAGCCGATCAAGGTCAGCGCGCGTCCGCCCTGGCTGGACGCGCGACAACCCTTCTGGCGGCACCAGTTCGTCGGCGGCAATGCGTTCATGCTCCGGTTGATGGCCGCGCGGGAGCGGGTGATCGAACCGAACGCCCCGGCGGACATCCTGGCGGACACCTTGAATCGCGCCCGGGAACAGTTGCGACATGCCGCCCGGATCGAGGCGGTGGGTCGGCGCGAGGGAAACGAGCTTCGCCTCGACGTGACGGTGGCGAATCTCGCCGGGCACAAGTTTCCCACGGGTCACCCCTACCGCCGGGCGTGGCTGCACGTCCTGGTCACGGATGCGCGGGGTAAGCCCGTCTTCGAATCGGGCGCTCCCGGTCGCGATGGCACGCTCTCCGGGGTGGGCGAGGGATACGCGCCGCATGTCGACCGGATCACCCGTCCGGAGCAGGTGCAGATCTATGAATCGGTCATGGGCGACGCCGACGGACGGCGCACCTACGGGCTTCTTCGGGCGAGGACCTATCTGAAGGACAACCGGATTCCGCCCCGGGGTTTTGCGTCCGATGCCGGCGAGGACATCGCCGTGAAGGGGAGCGCCGCGAAGGACGCTAATTTCAATGCGGACGGCACCGGCACGGACCGGGTGCGGTACGAGGTGGATCTGGGCCGATCGCCGGGAGCGCTGCGGGTCCTTGTCGCGCTGCTGTACCAGGCGGTTCCGCCGGAATCGGTCGCTGCGCTGGCCTCCGTGCAGGGCGAGGCCGCGGAGACCTTCACGCGATTATACCGACGCGCGGACAAGGCGCCCGAAGTCGTGCAACGGGTGACGCTGCGGATTGACTAGAGGGCGATTCGGCGCTCGGAGCGGGGACGATTCACTCGTATAGGACCGGTTGCGTGCGCCAGTCCCGGTCCCGGTCGTGCCCCAGGCCCTCGACGCGCGGTCGGCGCTCGCGCAGGCGCACCGATTCGAGGCCCAGGTAGTGCCCGGCCGACGCCGGGTTCCGTCCCACGCACTCGAGGCGGAGCACGTAGCGTCCCGGGTCGGGCCAGAAGTCGAGCAGATGAAACTCCGCCGCCGCGAGTTTCGTCCCGTGGAAGTCCAGCACCGGACCGACCTTGGTCCCGTTAAGAAACGCCTGGTATCGTCCGTAATCGTCGGCCCGCGTTGCCCGCAGAAGGAGGCGCAAGGGTTCCTTGCGGGCCACCTCGAACGGCACCTCGACCCACGCCCCGTCCACGCCGGAAGGGGTGTAGAACAACTGCGGTTCCGCGTGGATGCCGAGCGCCTGCACCGCGACGCCCCCGGTCCCGTGCGCATTCGCGTTGGTGAACGCACGTGCCGGCACCAGGACGCGCTCCAGACTCGGCAGCTTCCGTTCCGCCCCCGACGGCGCCCGTGCCTCGAAGGTCGCGGCACCCGTCTGGTACCAGAAGGCGACGCTCGCGAAGTCGTCCTCGCGCTCGTTCCAGCTGTTCGCCTTTCGGTCCGGGTTTTCGTCGGGCGAGATCCAGCCGAAGTGCTCGAACGTCACCCGGATCCCCTTTTGAAACACGATGGGATCGGACACGTGCCAGCGATAGGCGCTGGTATGGCCGCCGACGATGCCCCACTGGTCGAAATAGGGGACGCCGAAATACGGCGTGGAGGTCGTCTTCAATCCCCACGCCGACAGAAAGTAGTCCTCCGTCCCCGTGCCCCAGATCGAGGCGTGCTCCTCGCCGTCGATGTGGATCTTCTCGTCCCCCTCGCCGAACCACGACGGACTGCGGGAACGCACCGAGAGCACGGTGCCCACGTAGTGGCCGCGCCCGCGGGTCTCGAGCACGACGTAGTCGCGGCCCGGGGTCACGGGGTACTCCTGCCGGTATTGCGCGTGGAAATACGGCGTGCCGCGCGGCAGCCGGTCGAGCTGGACCCAGTCGATGTTGTAGTACAGCAGCGCGATCTGCTTCGTGCTCTGGTTGACGATCTCGACGCGGGCCGACTTCCGGAACGGCATTCGCCAGAAGCAATTGTACGAATCCCCGTCCTCCACCACGACCGGCAGGCTGATGACCTCGCGCCGGGCCCCGAAACAGTTGGCGAAAAAGTCGCCCACCGGCGCCTCGACCGCGGGTCGTGGATTCCCGTCCCAGTAAATCCGCAACAGCATCTCCTGGTGATCCGCCGCGCCTTCCCGGGCCCAGTCCTGTGGCTCCGGCCCGAGAAACGTCAGCCAGATGTGGGTGATGATCCCGGGACCCTTCTCGTCCATGAGGACGTGCGTCGCTCCCGGGGGCACCCGGAAATTGTCGAAGTTGCTGGATTCGTCGCGGTCCCCCCGGGGTTGCGCGCGGGGATCGTGGCGTCGCTCCCCCGTCCCCCGCCGGTTCTCCCCGACACGCATCGTCGAGGTGGCCCGACGGGATCTTCCGGGCTGGGGCTGGAGCAGGCCGTCGAGCAGATCCGCGCGTACCGGACCGGCACCGAGCCAAACGGCGAGCAGGATCCAGCAGGCGACGGTCCCGCGCGCGATCCAACGACGACCACAAGATCCGGAAAACGGGAGGCGAAGATCGGCATGCATCGGGCAACCCTCAGGCCCCGACCCGCGTGAATTCGGGGCCGGGGTCGGCTCGTTTCTCCGCCTGCCCGGCGGTGGACGCAACCCTGCTGCCGCCAGCCGCGAACTCTGACTGTTAGGGGTCAGTCCCACTTATTTATACTTGGTGATCCACGCTTGGCGCCGTCATGGCGCCCAGCCCGCACCCCCGTCAGGAGACGCGTTGCGAAGGCGGGCCTCGCCGTGTGCCCCAGGAAGGACGCCAGGGCGGGGTTGCACGGAGATTCGCGTTTGCGGAGGGAATCCGCCGGTGCTACCACGGACGCATTCCCACCTGAACCGAGCCCGGATTCCCCGGAGGGTCGGCCATTTCTTCCCCGCGCGACGAGGCGAGGGGCCTTCCGGAGAGTCGCCCACGGGCAGGGGGACGACGCCGGCCCGGGCCGCAGGCCCGGCCTTTCTCGCCGCCTTTGGATCGGCTCCCGTGAGGAGATGCAGAAGAGGAGAAACCCATGAATCGCAGAATCGGAGTCAGGCTATCGTCCATACTCTTGCTCGCCGGGACGTCGTGCGGCCTCGGTGCGTCGGCCGCGACCAACGGCGTGATTCTGATCAGCACGCGATACCAGCAGGACACCCAGTTCAGCCAGGAATTCGTCACCGACGAGAAGGGCCCGGGCATGGTGACGCCGGGGGATGTCGCGATGGCATCGTTGCTGGCGGATCACGGTTACACCCCGCGGCTCGTGCTGGACCGCCTGCTGGGCGCGGCGGCCTCGACGATCGGACAGGATCCCGCCGCGATTCTGAAACCCATCAATCCCCTGCTCAGCCCGGTGTTGGCCATCATGTCGGGCAGCGGCGCCTCGGCGGACACCCCGCCCCCGCCGGAGGGCGTGCCGGTGATGATGGGCGAGCACGTGTGTCTGGGGGCGAACGCCGCCCGTCCCGGCTCCATCTTCCTGTACAAGGGCACGAGCAGCACGGACCCGAACGACGCGAGCACCCCGCCGGCGACGAAGTACATGAAGGTCGTGAACTCCGACCATCCCATCATGAAGGGCATTCCGCTCGATGCCCAGGGGCGGGTGAAGATCTTCCGGGAGCCCTACCCGGCCGAGGAAAGCCACGTACCGGAGGGCGGAAAGAAGAACTTCGAATACCGCTGGTGCACGCAGACCGCGGCGGATGCCGCGGCGGGTACGACGATTCTCGGAGTGCTCGACGGCGACGAGGCGAAGACCTGTTTCGCCGTGGTGGACGTCGGCGGCATGCTTGGCGATGACCAGGCCGCCCAGGTGCGCCTGGTGCACCTCTTCCTCAACGAGAACGGTTCGGGCGGATCGCGGCGGGTGTTCAACGCGCTCACCGAGCTGGGGCGGATCCTCTTCGTGCGCGCGGCGAAATGGGCCCTGGGCGAGGAACTCCAGCCGTACCGTTCGTTCCGCATTCTGGATGCCACGCCGGTCGGCGCGCAGGCCGTGAAACTTCGCTGGGAAGGGTCGCCCGAGCAAAGCTACACGATCCAGGCCAGCGACGACCTCCGGAGCTGGAGCACGGTCCTGGAAGGCGTGGCCGGCCGGGACGGCGAGGTCAATCGCACGTTGAACCTCAGCGCCGTCACGGCGCCCCTCTATTTTCGCGTCGGCGCGCTGCCTTGAGCCGGCGCCGGCCTCGTGGTCGGACCCGACCACCCGGTGCACCCGCCGGCAACCGAACAGGTTCACGGGGGCGGGCCGCCATCCATCCGCCGATCCGGAGGGTGGACCGGATCGGTTCCGTGATCGCGGGAGGTCCCGGCGGTCAGGCGGACGCCCGGCCCGATCCCCGCCGGGACGGGACCGGCGGTCGGGTGGGCGCTTTAGGGAATCCGTGAAACAATTCCGGGCCTCCCTCCGTTGAGTGCTCGGAAACATGATCCGGGAACTGGAATTCCAACTGCTGTGCGAGCGACATCGCGACGATCTCTTTCGCTTCGCTCGTTCACTTCTGGGAAACCAGGCCGATGCCGAGGACGCCACCCAGGAGGTGCTGATCCGGCTCTGGAACCACCTCCCGACCCTCCGTTTCTTCAATCTCCGCGGCTGGCTGTTCCGCACGGCCCGGAACCATTGCCTGGACCTGATCCGCCGCCGGGCGTCGCACGTCGTGCCCATGGACGACGCCGGGCTCGACGAGCGGCCGGATGAACTGGCCGTCGATCCGAGTCTCGCCGCCGACTCCGTTGCGCGGCTGGCGGAGGCGCACGCGGCACTCGGGAGGCTGCCGGAGTCCCTGCGCAGCGTCTTCGTCCTCTACGAGGTCAACCGCCTGCGCTACCGCGAGATCGCCGCCGCCCTCGAGATCCCCATCAACACGGTGAAGGTCCGCCTTCTCCGCGCCCGCCAACAACTCACCCGCATCGTTCGCAAGGAGGAACCATGGATGACCCTGTCCCACGATTGATCCGCGAGCTGCGGGGCGAAACCTGCCCCCGTTCGGTGCGGGACCGCGTCGCCCGCCGCATCGCGCGCGACGCCGCGTCCGCCGCCTGCCGCCCGCGTCGTCCGGTCTTCGCGTGGGGCCTCGTCGCCGCACTCGTCGTCGCCGTCCTCGTCGCCTCCGCGATCCTGCTGCGCCCGCCCCGCCTCCCCGTCCCGGATCACCACCGCGCCGAGGCGAGCTCGGCAGCACCGACGCCCTCCGACCCTGATCGCACCCGGGTCGTCGAGCAGACCCAGGTGGCGCTGGCGCTCGTCGGACGGTTCCTCATCGATGCCGGCGTCCGCGCCGAGAACGCCGTACTCGACGAGGCCCTGCCGCCCCTGCTCCGAAGTCTTCACTCCGCACAAACCAAACTCATTCGTCCCCTATGAAGCTACTGAAACACCGTGTCTCCACCCTCCTCATCACCCTGGCCCTCCTGGCCGGCCTGACCCCACGAACGCAGGCCGGTGCCGGCGTGGAATCCGAACCGGCCTACCTGCCCATCGACAAGGCCATCGACCTCAAGACCCTCCGCCCCGAGGTCAACGTCAATCTCCCGCGCTTCCTGCTTCAGGACGCCTTGTCCGAGATGAACGGGGGCAAGGACGATCCGCTGGCGGGCACCGGCATCAACCTGGCCGACCTCATCAAGGACGTGAAACTGATCCGCGTCGTCGTGCTCGAAGCCGACAAGACCCAGCGCGCCGCGCTCTCCAACGGCGTCGCCGCGCTGCGCGACATTCTCGAGACCAAATGGACTCCCATCGCCACCGTCCCGCACGACAACGTCGGCGTGTACGCGCTCGGCGACGCCTCGGGCGAGGCCATCGCGGGCCTGGCGGTGCTCGTCCACGACGGCGAGGACGCCGTCATCGCGAACATCGTGGGCCGCGTCTCGCTGGCCAAGATCGTCAAGGTCGCCTCGCGCTTCGACAAGTTCCCGAAGGACCTCCTGAAGAAGCTCGCCGGCGGCGGCGGCGAGCAGGAAGGGAAAGGTGAACCCGCGGCGAAACCGGAGGCCAAGCCCGAGCCGGCGCCGAATGCGGCCAAGCCGTAAACCGCGCCCGCGGCTCCGCGGAACCGAGGAATGCAACGAACCACGACGCTCCCCACCGGCGTCGTGGTTTTCTGTTTCCGCAAGCCACCCCGGATCTTTCCACGCGTCGGCGCGTGGACCCGGACAGGCACGAGACACCCGAAACCGGCCGGGCGCATGCAATGGTTGCGGCGGGTTTCGGTCCCCCGGGACACCCCGGATCACCGGGTCCGTTGGGGTGCGGGCCGGACGGGCTCGCGCCGCGGTTCGGTGCGGATCTTCTCCATCAGGTGATCGACCGCCTTCATCAGCTGGGCATCCCGGCCTTTCAGCACCTCCGCCGGGTCCAGATCCACCTCGATGTCGGGCTGGACCCCCTCGTTCTCGATCACCCAGCGTCCGTCGGGTGTGTACACGCGGTAATCCGGCGCCGTGATCCCGCCGCCGTCCACCAGCGGGGTGAACATCGAGATCCCCACCAGCCCGCCCCAGGTCCGCGTGCCGATCACCGGCCCCATCTTCTTGAGCTGGAACTCGGAGGGCAGCATGTCGCCGCCCGACCCCGCCTGCCGGTTGGTGAGCAACGCCTTGTGGGCCGTCGAGGTGACCAGCGGCGTCGAGTAATCGCGCGAGTACCGCCGCGTCCAGTGGTAGAGAATCGGCAGGTTCATCCGGTTCAGGAACGGGTCCGGATCCAGCCCGCCCCCGTTGAATCGTCCGTCGATGATGAGCCCTTCCTTCTGCGTCTGCCCATACCAATACCGGGGGAACATCTCCGCCGAGCCGGTGAAGGTGTCCGGCAGATGGAGGTACCCGATCCGTCCGCCGGACGCGGCCTCGACGGTCCTGCGATGGGTTTCCACCCAGTCAAGGTAGCGGAACCTGCGCTCGTCGGCGGACGGCACCACGAGCGTGTCGCGGCTGTCCGTGCCGCCGGGATCGGCCGAGATCGTCAGCCGCACCACCCGCCCCGCGAGTCCCTCGAAGGCCGCGTGCATTTCGCGCCGGGCGGTCACCGGACGACCGTCCACTGCCAGCAGGTAGTCGCCTTCGCGAACGTCCACCCCCGGCGCCGCCAGCGGCGGTAGCTGCCCGGAGGTCCAGTCGGCGGCACGCAGGATGCGGCGGAACTGCCAGCGACCGCTCGCCGGGTCGACGACGACGTCCGCGCCCAGGAGACCGACGTCGACGCGCGCGGCTTTCCGTCGGCTGTCGCCGCCGTAGACATAGGTGTGGGAGGTGGCGAGTTCCCCGATCAGTTCGCCGATGACCCAGCGCACCTCGGCCCGGCTGGCGGCGGCATCGAGCAACGGTTGGTACCGGTCGCGGATCGCGGCCCAGTCCAGCCCGTGCATGCCCGGGTCGTAGAAGTAGTCCCGCTCGATCCGCCAGACCTCGCGGAAGATCTGGCGCCACTCCGCCCGCGGATCATGGGCGACCGTGAGCGTGGCCAGATCCAGGGGCTCGGCCTTGGCGTTCTCCGCCGCGGCATCGACGATCCCGATGGCGTTGTCCTTGCGCCAGACCAGCCGTTTGCCGTCGGCGGACAACGCGTAGTCGGACACGCCCTCCACCACGGTGCGCTCCTTGCGCTTGGCGAGATCGAACGCCCGCAGGTTGCGCGGTCCCGGCTCGCGGATGTCGAACCGGTTGAAGTCGCCGTCGGCCGCGTCGAGGAAAAAGACCGATCCTCCCGCCACGCCGAGTTTCCGATAGTTGCCCCGGGGCAGCGGGAGCGGTTCCACGCGATCCTCGATGCCCGCGAACTCGACCACAGTGACGGCGGTTTTCGTTGCCTCGGCGGGCTCCTTGGCCTCGTCGGCTTTCTTCCCGTCCGCCGCCTTTCCCGCCTCGCCCGAATCCTTGGCGCCCGGTGCGGCGGCGGCGGCGGCGCTTCCCTTCGGCGACGTCTTGCCGCCCTCGGCGTCCTCGTCGCCGGTGATGGGGGGAAACAGCGCGGGGGTGCCGTTGGTGAGGGCCAGGGCATAGATGCCGGCGACCTTCTTGAAGACGAACTCGAAGTCCATGTCGCTGTAGGTCGGGTCGAAGCGTCGGTTGCTGATGAAGAACAGGCGCCGTCCGTCCTCGGAGAACACCGGTCCGAAGCTGTCCAAGGGCCCGCCGGTGACCGGGTGCTCCTCCCCCGTTGCCAGCGCGTGAATCCACACCCGATTCACCAGATCGGACCCCATCTTGGTGTAGGCGAGAAACCCGGAGTCCGGCGACCACGCATGGTCGTGAATCGGCTTGTGGTCAATCGCCAGGTCCATGGCCTCGTGCTCGGCCTTGTCCACCCGGGTCACGGCCTTCGTCTCCATGTCGAGATAGGAGAGGGTCAGGGTCTGGTCGCTGAAGGCGAGTTTGCGGGAATCCGGCGACCAGCGGAGCGCGAAGCGGTACCCGTCGGCGTGCGTGGTCAGGCGAACCGGGGCCTCCCTGCCCAGCGGATCGGTCACGTGGATCTCGTACTCGCCCGTCCGATCGGAAAGAAACGCGATGCGACGCCCGTCGGGCGACCATACCGCATCCTTGTCCCGCGATCCCGAATCCCGCGAAAGGTTGCGCACCACGCCCTTCTCGCGCGGCACGGTGAAAACGTCGCCCCGGGCCACCACCACCGCGCGCCCGCCGTCGGGGGAGAGCCCGATGCCGGTGATCCAGTCCTTCACGTTCCTCTGATAGGGACGCGTCTCCGGCGCGTCGGCCAGGATCTGGACGGGCACGGGTGTGATCGTGCCGTTCGCCGGGTCCAGGATTTCCAGTCGTCCCCCGCGGTCGTAGATCACCTTCCCGTTCCCCATCGACGGCCGACCGACATCGAAATCGGTGAACCGCGTCCACTGCCGGGTCTCTGCCGACGCCGGATCCATCGAGTACAGGTTCATCACGCCGTCGGCGTCCGACGCGTGGAACAACGCCCCGCCCAGCCACATCGGAAACTGCTCGCTCCCGCGCGCGGAAGTGAGCCGGCGGTCCGTGCCGCTGGCGAGATCGTACAGATACAAGTCGGGCGCCAACCCGCCCCGGTAGCGCTTCCAGGTCCGGTCCTCGATGGCCGAGCGCGTGTACGCGATGCGGGACCCGTCGGCATGGAACTCGCCCCACCCCGCCTCGTGCAGTGGCAGCGCCTCCAGGTCGGAACCGTCGGGGGCCACGAGATACAGGCGGGTGTACCGGCCCGGCGTGTCGCGGGCCGAACGGAACAGCACCTTGCCCCGGACCGGATGCCAGCCGACCACCTCGTCCGCCCCCGGGTGGTGAGTCAGGCGCGTGATGTTCCCGCCTTCCTGGCTCATCACGTAGACGTCCGTGTTGCCGTCATACTCGCCCGTGAACGCGATCAAGCTCCCGTCCGGCGAGAACTTCGGAACTCTTTCCTCGCCTTCGTGAATGGTGACGCGGCGTGCCACGCCACCCGCCGCCGGCACCGTCCAGATGTCCTCGGCATGCACGAACACGACGAGATCGCCGTGCAGGTCCGGTTGACGGGCGAGGGCGGACGGCGCGGCGGCAGGAGGAGTGGCGGCCCTGGCCGGGATCGCTACGGCGACCTGAAGCATCGTCCAGGCCAGCGCCACGGGGGCCAGTCGGGACATTGGGGACGGTGGGTGACGACGCGGTACCAAACAGCAGGAGGACGGATTCATGGGAAACCAGGTGTTTCAATCGCAACCGCTCACGGACCAGGAACCGCGGACGGCACGTCGCCGCGTGGGGGCACGCGGCCTACAGCGTGCAGGCCCGGCGCCCTCACCGGGCGGCGCGGTTGCCGAGGCAGGTTCATGGAAAGGCAGCCCGCGGGACCGCGGGCGACGGCGAAAAGTCCCCCCTCCGCCGGAACCGGGGAAGGCAAAAGCCGGGGTGCCGCAGGGGGAGGCGCAGGGCCGTGGACAACGGCCGGTTCGAAACCGCGATGTGGGGCCGGCGAGCGCCGAGTCGCCGGCTTCCACAGTCCGTCCGCCTGCCGGGAGTGCCCCGCGACTCGGCCCGCCGTCGCGACGCCCCGGGGATCAGAGTTTCCGCAGGTGGGCGATGCTGCGGCGGATGCTGGCGAGGGGATCGGGGGATTGATCCTGCTCGACGTGGCAGTGTTTCACGCCGGCAGCCCGGGCGGCCACCAGGATGGGTTCCGTCGGGATGATGCCCTCGCCCAGTTCCTTGAAGGCGTCGTTCGGCAGGCTCCCGAAGGCCGGAAGGGTCAGGCCGGCCTTGAGATCCTTGAGGTGCACCTGGGAGATGCGGCCCGCGAGCCTGCGCATCAAATCCACGGGTTCCACGCCGCCGACCTTGACCCAGAAGGCGTCGATCTCGAACTGCATCTCCGGCCCGAATTCGGCCACGAGCACGTCGAATCCAGTGCGCCCGCCC
Organism: uncultured Verrucomicrobiota bacterium; assembly: GCA_964608505.1. GTDB lineage: Bacteria > Verrucomicrobiota > Verrucomicrobiia > Limisphaerales > CAIMTB01 > CAIMTB01. The sequence continues at coordinate 12,304 of CAZSOV010000034.1, read as the reverse complement.
TCGCGGGGTTGGAACTCGAAGGCGTGGTTGTGGTAGGCGAGCTGGATGCCCGCCTTGCGCGCCAGCGCCGCCGCGCGGTTGGCGTGCTCGGCGACCTTCTTGTAGTCGTCGAGGGTCTGCCGGTTTTTCTCCGCGAGGTACGGAATCACCAGATGACTCAGCCCCACCTCGCGCGCCTTCTCGAGAATGCGTTTAAAGTCGGAATAGCCGGCATCCGTGGGGTTCACGACGGAGTCCCACTCGAAATGGGAGGAGTGCAGCTCCAGGCCGGAACGGCGGGCGGCGGCGATGACCGCGTCGCAGTTGGGGAAGCCGAACATCTCGCCCTGCCGATAGCCGGCATCGGCGACGCCCTGGATGGTGCCGGGCGTGTCCTTTTGCAGTTCGTTGCGCAGGGTGTAGAGCTGGATGCCGATGTTCTTGCGATAGGCGTTGTCGGCTTCGAGCGCGCGCGCGAGGGGCGACGCGGCGAGGGAGGCAAGGGTGAGCGCGGTGGAGCCAAGGAAGCGGCGGCGGTTCGGCGGGTTCATGCGGACCTCTGCCTATCAGACCGTTCGGGGCGTGCCAAGATTCGCGCCGCCACCCGCGCGGTGCACGACGGGGCGATGGGCAGGGTCCGGTGCGAAGCCGAGTTGCGGTGAGGGGCCGGCGACTGCCGGGTCGCCGGTTTCGCCTGCTTTGATCGCCCCGCGGTGACCGCGGGATAATTGGAGGCCGGGCTTGCCCGGAGCGACGTGGGCCGGGCCCAATGTCGGCCATGTTCGTATTCGGATCCCTGCGATCTCGCGCCGCGTTCACCCTGGCCTCCTGTGTGATGCTGCTCCGCGGCGGGAGCGCCTCCCTCGCCGCCGTGAGCAGCAACCTTCCGCAATTGCCGGCCATCCAGCCGGACTTCGATCTCAACCCCATCTACTCCACCATGCCGCTGCAGCGGCGCCTGGATTACCGCGCGATGTTCGAGAACAAGACGGGCGGCACCATCACGTTCGTCGGGGGGAAGGCGACGTTCCTGGACGCGGAGGGGCAGGTCCTGCGGGTGGCGCCGCTCGACGCGGAGCAGTTCGCCGAGCGCGCCGGGCTGAGCGACAGCGCCTTCGTCAACGGACGCGGCGTCACCGATCTCCCGAATCTCACCGCCGATGCCATGGCGGACCTCCGGGTCACGATCGACGGCCGGATCTGGGCCGTCGGCTCCGGGCTGGACGCCACGGACACGCCGCGGGTGGTGGTGGCCCGTTTCCTCCAGGACGGACGGCCCGACACCAGCTTTGATGGGACCAACAACGCCAACGGCCTGATCGTCACCCCGTTCGCGGGATCTCCCCAGGCGCTCGTCGTCGATGACTTTTCGAGGCTCACCCTGGTCGGAACCGTCCCAAGCTCCGGCCAGATTCTCGTCGGACGCTTCCTCGGCAACGGCGCGGCGGATGCAAGCTTCAACGGAAGCGGTATCCGCCAGTTCACGGTCGGCAACTATGCTGCCGGACGAACGGTGGCACTCGACGATCTGGGGCGCGTCCTCGTCGGGGGGTATGCGGTGTCGGGCGGAACCGCCAAGGCCTTCGTCGCCCGCCTCACGTCCACCGGCACTCTCGACTCGAAGTTCGGAACCGGCGGCATCGTGATCCTCGAGGTCCCCGGCGCGTCGGCGTCCCTCGGACAGGCGATCCAGCTGGATGCCGCGGATCGCGTGGTCCTCGTCGGCTCGGCCATCGTGGGCGGCAAACCCCGGTACCTCCTGGCGCGGCTCGGCGAGGACGGCAGTCCGGACGGGAAGTTCGGGGGGGACGGTTTCGCGACGGCCGTCCTCCCCGGCCATGATCGTTCCGAGGCCTCCGCCCTGATCCTCACCGGTTCGGGCCGCCTGCTGGTCGCCGGTAGTGCCAGGAACGGCGGGGGCGGCTCCGTCTTCGCCCTGGCTCGCTTCGAGGACGACGGCACGCCCGATGCCGGATTCGCCGGCGACGGATTCCTGACCTTCGGTTTTCCGGGCTTCGAGTCCTCGGAAGCCGGCGCGCTGGTGGTCGACCTGTTCGGACGCGCGCTGCTGGCGGGAAAGGCCTACGACGGCTCGCAGGCCGCCATGGCCGTGGCGCGGGTGGAGGGCAATGGATCGCTCGATACCTCCTTCAGCGCCGACGGGCGGCGGACGCTCGGCGGTTTCGGCAGCGGCCAGGAGGCACGGGCCGCGGGACTGGGGGTCCTGTACACGGGCGACATCGGGGACGTGATCGTGGGGGGGACCGCGACGGTCTGGGTCAAAAACCCCGCCAAGGAGGACGACGCTCGCTGGGGGCTTGCCCGGCTGGATTTCAACGGAGCCCTCAATCCCGGGGCCACCATCCGGAACGGCAGCACCGTCACCCTGGATCTCCTCGACTTCCCGTTCACGGCCAATGACCCGGCTCCCCCGTTCGACGGATTCGATCCCCGCGCCACCCCGGACCGGGTCGACCTCGAGCTGACGTTCAAGGAAGTGGCGACGCCGCTCGCCCTGACGGGGGCACGTCCGGCGGCGTTCGTGCAGAATGCACGCCAGCTCCGCTTCCCGCTGCGGGACTGGTTCGGACCGGAGCTGTATTCGCTCAAGGTGAGCCAGAGCCATCACTTCGGACAGAATCACGTGGGGAACCCCTCCCAGCGGTACGCGCTCGACCTGGTCATGGTCAACCTCGCGGACCCGAACCAGTCGAGCCTGCGTCCGGACGTCGACGTGCCGGCCCTGATCGAGAAGTACAAGAAGCACCCCAACTTCGATCCCGCGGCGGAGTACGCGGCGCGGCATTTCAACGAGGCCCATCTCCTGTACGGACGCGACGTTCACGCGGTGGCCGACGGCCAGGTCGTGTTCGCCGTCAACACCGACGACGAGAACTGGCCCGTGGGCACCCGCAATCCCAAGGCCGGCGGCGGCGGCAACTCCGTCATCGTCAACCATGGCAAGGGCGAACTCAGCTTCTACGCCCATATGATCAAGGGTTCCGTCCAGGTGAAGGCGGGCGACTTCGTAACCCAGGGCCAGGTCCTCGGCCGCGCCGGCAACAGCGGCTCCTCGTCCGGCCCCCACCTGCACTTCCACGTGATGCGCACCTACCACGTCGACGACGGCCACGGACTCGCGGTCCCCACCTACTTCGTCGACCTCCGGTTTCCGTCCTCTCCGGGCGGGGCCATCCGCCGCCAGTGGCGTGGCGAACTGCCCAACGGCCAGGTGTTCTCGGTGCTCGACGATCCCTTCACCGCCACCGGCCCCGGCCTCGAGCACGGCCCGGGCAAACTCGGGGCCGTCTTCGCGCCCAACGACCTCGGCGGTTCCGTGCCCGTCCTCGTCCTTCCCGCCCAGGTCACCGGCACCGTCGACCGCAACAACGGCGCCCACGTGGCCGACGAGGGCGACGGGCTCGAGGAGGTCTATGCCTTCAAGGTCCCCTCCAAGGGCACCGTCTCGGTCAAACTGTCCCATGCCGCCGAGCGCGATCTCGACTTCGTCATCTACGACCGGAATTTCCGCGTCCGAAAACCCATGCTCGGTCGGACCCGCAACCAGCCGGAGAAGGGCAGCCTCACGCTCTCGGCCGGCACCTACTTCCTCTTCGTCACCGAACACGACCGCGTGACGTCCCGCGGACCCGTCCAGTACACCCTCGACGTCAGCTTTCACAGGCCCCCGCCCATCGTTCCCAAACTGACCGCGGCCCCGCGGCCCACCGCGGCGGGCACGCTCCGGCTCGAACTTCCCCTGGCCACCCACGTCGACGGCGACCCCGTGGCCCTGCTGCTCCCCGCGGTTCAGAAGGTCCGCGACTTCTCCACCCTCCGCTGGGAGACCGTCGAGACTCGCGTCCAGACCCTGTCCACCGGGGTCGTCATCGACCTGCCGGTGTCCACGAGCGAGACCGCGACGTTCTACCGCCTGGTGTTCGAGGACGAGGAACCCTGAGCCCCGGCAGGAACAGGGGCCCGCGCGGTCGAGTCTTCGGCGGCGGGTAACCTTTCGGTTCCCACGCGTCAGGACTCCATGCCACGTTCCGCGTGGCCTTCGATGACCCCTGACACCACCGATCCACGGCGGGCCGCCACCTCCGCGAGGGAGTCGTCCGGATCGTTCCACACGACGCGCTGGACGCTGGTGGGCCGGGCCCAGGACGAATCGGTCGAGGGCCGTCGTGCCCTGGCGGATCTCTGCCAGGCGTACTACGAGCCGGTGGCCGCGTTTCTCCGGCAGGAACTCCGGGACGGCGACGCGGCGCGGGACCTGACCCACGATTTCTTCGCGGAGATTCTGGCCGGGGGTGCCATCGCGGGAGCGGAGCGCGGACGGGGCCGCTTCCGTTCCTACCTGTTGGGGGCGGTGAAGCACTTCCTGTCGCGGCGTCGGGAGGCGGCCCGCCGGCTGAAGCGCGGCGCCGGAGTGGAGCCGGTCTCGCTGCATGCGACGGACGGCGGCGAAGCCATGGCCGTCGCGGATGCCGGCGCGTTGTCGCCGGACGCGGCCTTCGATCGGGCCTGGGCGTTGACGGTGCTGGCGCGCGCGCTGGAGGCGTTGCGGGCGGAATGTGCCGCCGAAGGTCGCACGGAATTCTTCGCCGGGGTGAAGCCGTGGCTCGTGGGCGACGCGGCCCGGGGCGATCAAACCGGGCTGGCCGAGCAATGGGGGATGAACGCGAACGCACTCAAGGTCGCGGTGCACCGCCTGAAACGGCGGTTCCGACACCTGTTGCAGCACGAGGTCGCGGGCACGTTGGAGGATCCCCGCGCCGTGGAGGCCGAAATGCACGCCCTGTTTCGGGCGCTCGGGAATTGAGAAGGGATCCCCCCCGATGGTAACCGAACCCTTCCGGCACGTCAGGAATCCGGCATGAGCGATTCCTCCCCGCCCCCCGCATCCTGTCCCCGGTGCGGTGCCGCCCTCCCGTCCGCCGGGACGGACGGGCTTTGTCCGCGCTGCCTCATGGCCGAGGCTCTGGTCGTCACGGACGCGGCCCGGGATTCCGCGGCACCGGGACGCCCGATCCCGCCGGAGGAACTGGCACCCCATTTCCCCCAGCTCGAGATCCTCGAATGCCTCGGACGCGGCGGCATGGGCGTGGTGTACAAGGCCCGGCAGAAATCCCTCGACCGCGTGGTGGCCTTGAAGCTGCTCGCGCCGGAACGCGTCGGCGACGCGACGTTCGCGACCCGGTTCGCCCACGAGGCCCGGGCCCTGGCCGCGCTCAACCACCCGAACATCGTGACGATCCACGACTTCGGGCAGGCCGGCGGATTCTACTTCCTGCTCATGGAGTTCGTGGACGGCGTCAACCTCCGCCAGGCGATGAAGGCGGGGCGTTTCACGCCCGAACAGGCCCTCGCCGTCGTGCCTCCCGTCTGCGAGGCCCTCCAATTCGCCCACGACCACGGGATCGTCCATCGCGACATCAAGCCGGAGAACCTGCTCCTGGACAGGGAGGGCCGCCTCAAGATCGCCGACTTCGGCATCGCCCGGATGCTTCACGCCGGCGAACCGGACCCGGCACTCGCCGGGAGTCAACCCGTCGGCACCGCCGCGTACATGGCGCCGGAGCAGTGCGAACGCGGTCCGACCGATCATCGCGCGGACATCTACTCGCTGGGCGTGGTGCTGTACGAACTGCTCACCGGCGAACTTCCGACCCGGCATCTGCAAGCACCGGCCCGGCGCCTTTCCATCGATGTCCGCCTCGACGAGATCGTCCTGCGGGCCCTCGAAACGAAGCCGGAGCTGCGATACCAAACCGCGGGAGAATTCCGCACCCAGGTGGAATCCGTGGCGGCCACCCACGCCGAACGCCGCCCGGAGGGCTCGGGAACCGTCCAGAGCGGACCGACGGAGACCGCGCCGCGCGGATTGCAGACCGTCCTCCTCGCGCTGCTGCCCGGGACCTGGGCGGCGGCGGCCCGGCGGGAATCGATGGAGTGGCATCTCGTCTGTCCGTGCGGGCACGCGGACTCCGTTTGGGCGCGCGGCGGCATTCGCTTCGGTGCCGCGGGCCGGCCGAGAAAGCTGCTCCGATGTCCGAGTTGTCGTCGCTGGCGCTGGCACGCCTGCGAATGGCGCGGGGCAACGACGTCGAACGCCCCCGCCTCGTCCTCCCCTCAAGATCCCCCCGCCAATCGGCCCGTTCTTGCCGGGGCCGCGATCCTCGCCGTGTTCGCCGGAACACTGGTCATGATGGTAATGCTCCTGCTGCTGCGCGGACGCGTTTCCGGCTCCTCCGGTCCTTCCTGGTGGAGCGTGCTCCTGGGCTGCGCCGCGATCGGCGTGGGTGCCTGCTCCCCGTCGCTGTGGCTGTGGTATCGGCGGCTCCGAAGGCGGCCTCCGAAACCCGTCAGTCGTTCGAGCCGCGTCCTCGGCGCGGTCCTGCTCCTCCTCGCGCTGGTCTGGGGCTCCGACCGCGCGTTCGTGGCGCACCGGCGGCAGGACGCGCGCGCCCAGGCGACCACGCAGCAGCTCCGGACCGAACGGGCGCTCCGAACCGCCTCCGAGACCGCCGCCGAACGAGCCCGCGCCGAGGCCACCCGACTTCGGACCGAGGCGGCGCGTTCCACCGACCTCGAGGAACGAGGCCGCCGGGAAGCCGAGACCGCCCGCCTTTCCACCGCCGCCGCCGAGGCTTCCACCACGGCCGCGATGGCCCGGTCCCGCTCGGAGGAACTGGACGAGGCGCTCCGCAACCCCGGGCCTTCCTCCGCCGCGGGTCGGTTGCGGGCCGGGCTGCCGGTCCTGCCGCTGCTCCTCGGGGGCCTCCGACTACTGCTTCGACGCGGCGCGCCCCGCGGAAACGCCGACGGTGCCCGCACCCGGACCTGGCGGCAGTGGGCGGGGTACGCGCTGCTGGGCCTGACCGTGCCGGTGGGGGCCTTCGGGTTGTGGGCTCTGAGTTCGATCGCCGAGGACGCGAGCTGGAATCCTCATTTCGCCGAGGCCACGGTCACCGTGGGTGCCTGGGTGCTTTCGGCTTTCGGTCTGGTGGGAGGGATGGCCTTGATCCTGTCCCAACCCGGGCCCGCGCTGGGTCGGACACTGCGGGAGACGGCCCCCGCGTTTCTCGCGATCCTCGTCTCCTTTGCCCTGGCGAAGGGGTTGACGATCCTGGAAGCGAGCTCGCCCCGGGCCTTGGAACGCTCCTTCGCGGCACCCGCGCCCCTGGTTCAGTTGGAGTGGGCACCCGTCGGGGTCAGCAACCACGTCGTCATTGTGGATGTCCTCGCCGCCGTGCGGGGAACGTCCGCCGAACTGCGCGTCGGGCTTGCGGGTAGTCCCTTGTCGGGTGCCGCCGAGGAATCGGTGCAGGACCTCTTCCTCCCGGCGTTCTCCGGCACGTTCGTGAAACCGTCGCCCTACCAGGGCCAGCAGCCCTGGCGCATCGTTCCGCAAGGAGGGCACACGTGGCGGCTCGGCTTCGTCCTCCCCGATCCGTCCACCGCCCGGCGCGCGTTCGAGCAGCTTCGGCCCGGCGGACCCCACCCCACCGCCTCGCAATCCAGCGTTTCCGCCACCTTGTTCGAGGCCTCGACCGACCAGGGCGTTTGGTATGCCGCCACCCTCGGCGCCGGACCCATCGTCAGCTCGGCGAACCCCTCCTGGGTCTCCATCCTCGGACGTTCCACCCACGATCCCTCCTCCGTGCACCTCACGTGGGAGGTTCTCGCCGCCCGACCCGGCCTCGCGCGGTTCTCGTGGACGGATCTCTCCATCCCCGACCTGCAACTGGAACCCCGGGGGAAGCTCTTCGACACCTCGGTCGTCCTGCAGCTTCTCCGGCTTTCCCCCGACCGGATCCGTCTGGTGATCGAGGCCGGCGGAACACGCCGGATCCAGGAGTGGGACGCCAGCTTTCGCGAGCTCTCGGAGGAACTCCGACGCACCGCGAACTTCAGTGCCAAAACCGTGCTCGGTTCCAACCTCGAGCTCTGTCGGGTCTATGGCCAGCCGTTCGGCGTCCGCGTCGAAGCCCCGTCGCGGTCCGCCCCTTGATGCCCGCCCGCCGTGCACCCCCATTTCGAAGCGGCTGCCCTGTCGTTCGCCCGGTCGGGACTTGACCCTGCGGGCGGGGCTGCCGCCTGAATTCGACCCATGACCGTTGCGCCGCGACCGCCCTCGCCCTGGCTCCTGTCCGTGTCCCTCGTTGCCGTGCTCTGCGTCTGGCCCACCCTCGCGGGGACCGCCGCGGAGAAGATGACCAGATCGAAGCCGACCGAATACGAGGTGTTGCGCGCGTTTCCGCCGGGGCGCCTGGCCGCGCTCAGCGCGGGTGACCTGCCGGATCGCCACGGATTCACCGGCGGGAATCGCACGCTCGGGAAATGGCTCGAGGCCGGCCCCCAGCGCGGCAGTTGCCGGGCCGTGATTGCCGGGGTTGTGCTGGGTGATCTCGCCCGGGCCGACGACGCCTGGCGGGGAATCGACACGGCCTTCGCGCACCAGCGCCCCGATGGCGGGTTCGAAGCCGGTATCCGCCCCAACGGGCAGAGCGCCCGCCCGCTGCCGGCGGCCGTCGAGACCTCGTTCTTCTTTCTGCAGGAACTGGGCCGCGCCATCCTGGTGATCCGCCAGTCCCCCCACGAGGCGCACTTCCGCGACCGCATCGGCGCCCTCGAGCCGAAGCTGCGGAGGGCGTGCGACTTCATGGCGTCCGGCTACGACACCATCCTGCCCCATCACGGGCACGCCGTGAACCGGGTCCTCATCGCGGCGAAGGCATTCGGCACCTGCGGCCTGGTGTTGCGCGACGAGCGGTTGGTGGATCAGGCCCGCCGTCTGGTGGCATTCGCCGTGACGCGCCGCGACGAGGCGGGCGTCTTTCTCGAAAAGGGTGGACGGGACTCCAGCTACAACGCCGTTTCCATCCTCTTCGGCGGGGTCCTGGCACTCCACTTGCCCCTGCCCGAATTGGACGCGGCGCTGCCCTCCGCCGTGGCCTGGCAGATTTCGCGCGTCCGGGACACCGGCGAAGTAATGGCCGAAGGCAACACTCGCACCGGCGTCGGCAAGGAACCCGGGTTCGACGGAAAGGCGAAGGACGTGAATTACAACGAGGTGGTGCTCGCGCTCACCATCTACGGCCTGGCCCACCACGATCCGTCCGCCTTGGCCGCTGCGGACCGCGTGTTCGGCTGGGCCCAGCGTGCGAGGGCTGCGCCCCGACCGGCGGCCAGGGCGGATACCCAGGGCGATTGACAAAGTCTGGTGTGGAACCGCGTTGTGGGGCCGGCGACTGCCGAGTCGCCGGTTTCCCCTCTGGTTTCGCCTGCTTCGATCGCCCCGCGACCCGGCCCGCCGTCGCGTGGACGCTATGGCGGGGAGCCGGTCGCCGGCCCCAATCGACTTCGTCAATCGCCCTGGACAGATACCGCGCAATGCATAATCCGCGCTTCCCTTCGGAATCAAAGGGCCTACATTCCCGCCCATGTCCTCCGGTTCCACCAACCCATCGTCGCGGCGCGTGGCCACGTTCGTCCGTGATGGCCTGTCCGCCATGCCCCCGTCCCCTTCCGTGCCGTTGCCGCCCGTGAGCCGGCGCGGATTTCTGAAGTCGACGGCGCTGGGCTTGGCGGGCGCGGGATCCGGTCTGCTCGTGCCGACGCGCGTCAGCGCCGCGCCCTCGGCGAAGGACACATCGGAAACCCTGGCGGCACAACTGCACGGATCGCTCTCGCCCGAGCAACGTGGCGGGTTGTGCTTCGATTTCGATCATCCGCTGCGCCGGAAGGTGGACAACAACTGGATGATCACGCGGAAGTCGGTGAAGGAAGTCCTGAACGCCGATCAGCAGGATCTGGTACGCCAGATCTTCCGCCACCTGCACCGCCCCGAGTACGCGGATGATATGATGCGCCAGATGGTGCACGACTCGGACGGCAAAGGGTTCGAGGGGGGCACGTCCATCGCGTTGTTCGGGCAGCCCGGAACCGGGAAGTTCGAGTTCGTCCTGACCGGACGCCATTGCACGCGGCGCTGCGACGGGGATTCGGTGGAGGGAACCGCATTCGGCGGGCCGATCTTCTACGGACATCAGGCGGGGACGAACGATACCGAACCCGCGGATCATCCCGGCAACGTCTTCTGGTTCCAGGCGAAGCGGGCGAACGAGGTGTTTCAGGCGCTGGACGGAAAGCAACGCGCCGTGGCCCTGGTCGATGGCCGGGGCCGCCCGGAACGCCAGACCGACACCGTGCAGTTGCAGGGGCGCGAAGCCAGGTTGCCGGGCATCCGCGTGGGCGATTTGTCGCGGGACCAGCGGGAGTTGTTCCGCGGGGCGATGCGCGATCTGCTGGCGCCCTTCCGCGCCGCGGATGCCGACGAAGCCTGGAAGCTGGTGGATGCGGCGGGAACCGACGCGCTGCATTTCGCGTTCTTCAAGCAGCAGGACCTCGGCAACGACGGCGTGTGGGACGTGTGGCAGATCGAGGGACCGTCGATGGTTTGGTACTTCCGCGGCGACCCCCACGTTCACTGCTGGCTGCACGTCCGCGCCTGAGGATTCGGGGGGGAACCATGTTCCCCTGTCCCGAGCGATCCGAGTTCAGTGCCTTTCGATGAACCGCACAACGCAACCGGACCATCCGGTGGGGACGCCGGACCTACAGGCTGAAGGCCGCGTGCCTCCGGGCGGTGACCTCGGGTCCGCCGCTGATGTCCCTTTGACGCGCGGCGCGCCTCGGACCTCGCCAGCGAGGAACCTCGACGTCCAGGTTGGGCTGTGCCTTTCCGCACCTCGCGGGAAAGTCGCGGAGCGACCACCGAAGGTTGCCGGGGCCTTCAGGCCCCGGTTTCGCCTTCCTTTTATCACCGGGTCGCGGAGCGACGTTCGACCTGAGGCGCGGCGAAGGGCCGTGGATGGCGGGGCCTTCGCACGTCGTTCCGGGTTCACCCTGATCGAGCTCCTGGTGGTGATCGCCATCATCGCCATCCTTGCTTCGATGTTGCTCCCCGCTCTGGCCAAGACCAAGGCGCGGGCCAGGCAGACCTTTTGCCTGAACAACATGAAGCAGATCGGGCTGGCGCTCATGCTGTACGAGGGCGACACGCTGCGCCTGCCCCCCAAGGCGTCCCAGGTAGCCGATTTCATGAACCCGAGGTCGGCCGGGTGGCGACCGAACTGTCTTTACGCCATTGCGCCCTATCTCCAGGGGGTCAGCTCCAATTCGCCGAGCTCCAAGGTCTATTCGTGTCCCTCAGCCAAAAAGCCCGGGGACGGCAGCGACGCCACCGTCCTCAGCTCGACAAGCTACCTGCCGAACGCGGTGGCCATGGAAAAACCGCTGTCCGCCATTCCCCAGCCCAGCGAGGTGGCCATCAACCAGGAAACCATCCGGCTCGTGAGCTTCACCGCCCTGCGACCCGCGTGGGGTGCCGATTTCGGCACGTGCACGGGTCAGTACACCTACTGGCACGTCAATCTCCGGCCTGGGGTCGATTGGTATTCCGACATCCACGAACGCGGAGGAAACCTCACGTTCGTCGATGGTCACGCCGAGTATCGCAAGGCATCCCGCCTGCGCGCCTGGCACTTTGGACTCCTCGACGGCTCGTCCGGGAAGGCCTTGGACGATCATCGCTCCAGCGATACTGCCTGTTACAAGGGCATCGGCGAACCCTGAGCTCCGGCGCGCCCCCTTCGCCCGTCCACTGCACACCGCGAAAGGTCCGCCCGGGTGGGCACTGAGACCGGGCCAACCTGCTGGCGGTCGCGCCTCCCCCCAAGCAGCAACAGCGTCCGCGTACCTTCGGACACCCACGTTTCGAGGAACCTCGTTGCTCCTACCCGAAAACCGCCTTCTTCAGATCCCGCAACACGTACGCCTCCGTCCCCTCGAGCCCCCGCACCCGCCGCGCCCCGTTCTTCCGTCTCTTCCCGAACCTTTCCCGATACGCCCCGAATATTCCCTCCACGTACTCCCGACTCCCGAACGCCGCCCCCGCCGTAAAGTACCGCACCCGGCACTTCAGGTATTCTCCCAACGGCAGCTTCCCATTCCCCTCCAACACCCCCACCACCGCCTCCCGCGACAGCGAACCCCGCAACGGACGACCATCCTCCCCAATCCCAGCCCGCCGTTCGTCCCCCTCCCGGAACACCCACATCCGATACAGTTCCAACGACTTGCCCGGCGATTCCTCCCGCCCCCGTTGCAGCGCGGTCACCAGCGAGCGAATCCCCTCCTTCGCCCGCTTCCTCCCCGCCACCGCCTCCCCGTACCCGCTCCACCGATAGTCCTTCGGATCCTTCACCAACCCCGCCCGCACCGGGTTCAGATCGATATACGCCGCCATCGTCACCAA